>DATJXV010000214.1:0-61699 GCA_035499955.1 Casimicrobiaceae bacterium | reverse complement strand
AAAGCCAACAAGCGGGTCGTGCTCGCGGCGGCTCGGCAACAGGGCCGAAAGCCCGCGCTTTCACCCACGGCGCCGGGACCTGCGGAATATTCCCGGCCAGCAGGCGGACTGCAAGGCTTTCCGGCGCGCGGCGATGGGCGTATTCCGTCAACAGACCTCCCAAGAAACAATCGTGGAGACTGCCGTGAAGCGAAGCCCTCTCGCCGCCTTTGCCGCCGCCGGAGATGCCTTGCCGGCCGGCGCGTGCGGCGAGGCCCCGCGCCCGCATCGCCGCCTGCACGTCGTTCGCCACAGCGCGCGGACGCGGATCGCCGTGCTTCCCTTCGCGGACCTTTCCGGCGATGATCGCGGTGCCGATGCGTTCGGCGTGCTCCTCATCGCCAACCTCGCGTGCCGGCCGCGGCTCAACGTCGTCTCGCGCAACTCCTCGATCCGCTACAAGCACTCGCCGGCCACGCTCTTCGCGATCGCAAGCGAGCTCGACGCGGACTGGGTCGTGGACGGATCGATCCTGCAATCGGGCAGCGAGGTCCAGGTCCTCGTCCAGCTTCTCGATGCGACGAGCGCGCGCGCCCTAATGACGCGGACGTTCACCGGGCAGGCCGACACGATGCGCCGGATACGTCCCGAGATAGCCTATGCCGCCGCAGACGAGATCGCCGACGCGATCGTAGCCCGCCGCGCCTGACCCGCCGCGGCCGCGCGGGTACACTACCCGTCCGCGTCTTGGAGGAGGGCCGCGCGTGGACTGGATGCAGCCGATGCGGATCTTCGTGAGCGTCGTGCAGAACGGCAGCCTTTCCTCGGCCGGCCGGCAGCTCGGACTGTCGCCGGCATCGGTGTCGCGGCACATAGGAGCGCTCGAGGAAAGCCTGGGCTGCCGGCTCGTCAACCGCACGAGCCGCAAGCTCACGTTGACCGAAGCCGGCGAGCTCTATTACGCCAAGGTCGGCGAGATCCTGCAGCAGATCGCCGAGGCGAACGACAGCGTCGCGCAACTGCAGGCGCAGCCGCGCGGAACGCTGCGCGTGCATTCACGGGTGCTCGTCGGGCACCTGCACGTGGTGCCGCTGCTGCCCGCGTTCCTCGCGCGCTATCCCGAGGTGAGCGTCGATCTCCTGATGTCCAACCGCGTGATCGACGTCGTGGAGCAGAACATCGACGTCGACATCCGCATCGGCAAGCTCGTGGACTCCTCGCTGGTCGCGCGCAAGCTCGCGGCGAGCGAGCGCGTCGTGTGTGCTGCGCCGCGATACCTCGACGGCAAACCCGCGATCGACGCGCCTTCCGACCTTGCGGCGCACGACTGCCTCACGTACCGCATCAACGTCGGTCGCACGGTGTGGCGCTTCCTCGACGCGGCCGGTGTGCTGCAGGAGATTCCCGTGGCGGGAAGCCTCACGACCGACAACGGCTACGCGCTTCTTGGCGCGACGCTCGCGGGCGTGGGGATCGCGCTGATGCCCGACTGGTCGGTGCGCGACCACCTCGAGGCGGGTCGGCTGCGCAGGCTGCTGCCGCAGTATCGCGTCAGCCACATCGAGTTCGACAACGGCATCTATGCCGTCTTCCAGAAGAGCAAGCACATGTCGGCGAAGGTGCGCGCGTTCATCGACTACCTCGCGGCGGCCTTCGAGGAGCGACTGATTCAGCCGCCGCGGTAGTGGTCGGGCCAGCGCAGGGCCACGATCTCGCGCGTGGACGAATAAGCGTAGCAGCTGTCGATCTTGAGGGGCCGGCCGCTCGGGTCCACGACGTCGGGTCGCGCGAGCCGCACGGGCGCGATCGTCTGGTACGCCGCGGTCGCGAGCGGAATCAGGAGCTCCATGAGGTGCGTGCAGCCCTTGGCGCCGCCGAGCTTGGCCTTCACCCTGTTGGTCCAGCCGGCCCTGATGCGCTCGCCCACGATCGCCTGCATCGGCTCGACCGCCTCGCGGCACACCGTGTGCGGGCTCGCGTCCGACACCGCTACGATGTCGTGCACCAGGAGGTCCTCGTCGACGACCAGGCGCACCCACATGTCGTGGATGGGCGTCCCGGCGGCGACGCTGCCGCTCCACGTGCGCAGCGCCTGCGTCTTGGTGTCGGTGACGCGGCCGTCGATCTCGTAGAGGCCGTCGTCGCGGCGGTAGCCGCGCATCTCGATGCGGCGAAGGTGGAGCTCGGTGCGCTTGGTCGACTCGGGTAGCGGCATGCTGGGACCTGCAGGGCGGGACTGAAGCGCTGGGTTTATTCGGCCTTCGCGCCTGACGCCTCGATAACCTTCTTGTACTTCACGCGCTCGGTCTCCACCTGGCGCGCGATCTCTTCCGGCGTGCTCGGCGTGGCGATGACGCCCATGTCGAGGAGCTTCTGCCTGACGGCGGGCATGGCGAGCACGGCGTTCACCTCGGCGTTCAGGCGGTCGACGATCGGCTTCGGCGTGCCGCCGCGCACCGACAGGTAGTTCATCGGCGAGGCGTCGAAGCCCGGGTAGGTCTCGGCGATCGTCGGCACGTCGGGCAGCGACGGCGCCCGCTCGGGGTAGGCCACCGCGATCGCGCGCAGCTTGCCCGACTTGATGTGCGGCGACAGCGCCGCCAGGCTGTCGATCGTCATCTGCACCTGCCCCGAGATGAGGTCGGCGATCGCCGCGCCGGTGCCCTTGTAGGGAACGTGGACGATGTCGATGCCGGCCACGCTCCTGAAGTACTCGGAGGCGAGGTGGCTCCCGGAGGCGATGCCCGGGCTTGCGTAGAAGAGCTTGCCGGGATGGGCCTTGGCGTAGTCCACCAGCTCCTTCACGGTCTTGGCGGGCACCTCGGGGTTCACCGCGAGCACCGCGATGAACGTGCCGAGCCGCGCCACCGGCGTCAGGTCCTTGACGGGGTCGTAGGGCAGCTTGGCCATGAGGTACGGATTGGTGATCTGCGGCCCCGGCGAGGTGTGCAGCCAGGTGTAACCGTCGGGCGCGGACTTGGCGACGTAATCGGCCCCGATCGTGGCGTTGCCGCCCGGCTTGTTGTCGATGAACACGGGCTGCCCGAGACGCTGCGACAGCGGCTCGGCGATGACGCGCGCCATGACGTCCGAGCCTCCGCCCGCGGCGAACGGGATCACGAAGCGGATGGGATGGTCGGGGAAGGTCTGCGCGCCGGCAGCGCCTGCCAGCGCGAGGGCGGCACCGAGCGCGAGCCGTTGCAGCGGGTTCATTGCATTCCTCCTTGTCGCGTCGAACAGTACCACCGCGCCCTTTGCATGCGCTGCAAAGGTCTTTCGCCGCTACGGAAGCACCGGCGAGGCGGCATCGGCGGTATAACGAACGCCTCGAAACCTCTTTTGGATCGAAGGAGAAGACGATGGCCGTCGGCCGCTATGTCACGGACCTCGACAAGGGCGACGTCCTGGGTCCGCTCGATTACACGATGAGCAGGTTCGTCGTGCGCGAGTACTGCCACGCCAACGAGCTGCACCAGGACTGCTTCCAGAACGAGGTCCGGTTCGCGCCGCCCACGCTCGTCCACCTCGACAAGCTGCGCCTGTACAAGCACGCGTGCCCGGCGGGCACCGGCCCCACCGCGCGGGTGCACTACGAATACGACGCGACGATTCATGCGCCCATCCCGGTCGGCGTCCCGTTGCGCGTGAAGGGTACGGTGACGGAGCGCTACGAGAAGAAAGGACGGCAGTACGTCGTGATGGAGATCGACTTGCGCACGGCGAAGGACGACCAGCCGCTGATCACGTATCGCGACACCGTGATCCTCGCGTATAAGCAAGGAGCCGCATCGTGAAGCCGGCCGTGGGAACGCAATTCCGCCTTGCGCCGCGCATGATGACGCGGGAGCGCATGCGATGGTACGTCGACATCCAGGAGACCGTGCAGCAGGACACCGGGCGCATCGTCACGCAGCCGCCGACCATCCATGACGACGACGCGTACGCCAAGAAGCAGGGCCTGCCGGGCATCATTTCGGACGGCATGGTTTCGACCAACTGGATCCTCGGCCTGCTGGTCGACGTATTCGGTGCCGACGCGGCGAGCAAGGGCCGCCTTCGCACGAAGTACATCGCGCCGATCTACGAGGACGACGTCGTGGTTGCGTGCGCGAAGATCGCGTCGGCGCTCGACAACGAGCACGGCGAGACGGTCTATGGCGTGGAAGTCTGGTGCGAGGACGGCACCGGCAAGAAGCTGACCGTCGGCGACGCGACCATACACACCAGGGCGCACTGAAGGGGGTTGCCATGTGGGGCGTTCTTTCCGGCGTGCGCATCCTCGACCTGTCGCGCGTGTTCGCGGGACCGGCGGCCACCCAGATCCTCGGTGACCTCGGCGCCGATGTCATCAAGGTCGAGGAGCCGGGCCGCGGCGACGAGGCGCGCTACTTCGGCGTCACGAAGGACATGCTCGACCAGCACGCCGGCGTGAGCCCGTCGTTCGTCGCGCTCAACCGCAACAAGCGCAGCATCGCGATCGACCTCGCCTCGCCGGCGGGCCGCCGCGCGGCGCTTCGCATGGCGAAAGGCTGCGACATCGTCGTGCACAACTTCCGGCCCGGTGCGATGAGGAAGTTCGGCCTCGATTACGAGCAGCTTTGCGTGGTGCGGCCCGACGTCATCCTGTGCGAGTTCTCGGCGTACGGGGACACGGGGCCGCTCGCGCACATCGGCGCCAACGACCTCGCGCTGCAGGCGCACAGCGGGCTCATGAGCATCACCGGCGAGCCCGACCGCCCGCCGGTGCGCTGCGGCACGTCGATCATCGACCTCCACGCGAGCCTGGCGCTCGTCGTGGCGATTATGGCCGCGCTCATGCATCGGGAGAAGACGGGGCAGGGCCAGGTGGTCGACACGTCGCTCCTGCGCAGCTCGGCGCACCTCATGAACTACTTTTACGGCGAGTACTGGGCGAACGGCGTGATCCGCAAGCCCATGGGCACGGCCAACCACCTGAGCGTGCCGAACCAGGTGTTTCCGACGGCGGACGGCAGCGTGGTGATCATCGCGCCGAGCGACGAGATGTGGCGCCGCTGCGCGGCGGCGCTCGACGCCGAGCGCCTCGACCGGCCCGAGTGGCGCACGATCCTCGACCGGCAGCGACATCGTGTCGAAGTGATCGATGCCGTGACCACGATCACCTCGAGCCTGACGAGCGACGAGATCATGCAGCGCTTGGGTGCCGCCAAGGTCAACGTCGCCAAGGTGAACAATATCGGGCAGGCCGCGGACCATCCCCAGCTCGCCGCGGTCGACGGTATCGTCGAACTCGATTGCGAAGGACGCGCGGTGAAGTCGGTGGCCTCGCCCTTCGCGCTGCACGGCGTGCGCGCGCGACCCGACCGGCCGCCGCCCAAGCTCGCCGAGCACACCGACGAGATACTCGCCGAGTTGGGCTTCGCTGCCGCCGAGATCGCCGCGCTGCGCGACGAAGGCGCATTCGGCGGCGCCGGCAAGCGCGAGCCCGAGCGCGCGTTCGCGAATCCGTAGGAGGAAGCATGCAGCTCGAGAACCTGAAGCTCGACGTCCGTGACCACGTCGCCACCGTGACCCTCGCCCGCCCGCCGGTGAATGCGACCGGGCGGGCGCTGCGCGGCGAGATCATCAAGGTGTTCGACGCCATGACCGACCGCGACGACGTGCGCGTGGTCATCCTCACCGCCGAGGGCAGGACTTTCTGCGCCGGCGCCGACATCAAGGAGCGCACGCTCATGACCGGCGAGCCGGGCGAGTACGGCGCGCTCAACCGCCTCGTGCGCGAGATGTTCTACTCGATCCTCGAGTGCCAGAAGCCGGTGATCGCCGCGGTGAACGGCGCGGCCTTGGGGGCGGGCATGGCGCTCGTGCTTTGCTGCGATATCCTGATCGCGAGCGAGGACGCGATCTTCGGCATGCCGGAGGTCGACGTCGGCCTTGCCGGGGGTGTGAAGTTCCTGCAGCGGCATCTCCATCCCTCGAAGGCGCGCCGCATGCTGCTCACCGGCCAGCGCGTGCCCGCGAGCGAGCTCTACCGCCTGGGCGTGCTCGAGGAGTGCGTGCCGGCGGCTGCGCTCATGAGCACGGCGACGGCGCTCGCGAAGGAGATCGCGGGCAAGAGCCCGCTCGCCGTGCGCATGCTCAAGGAATCGTTCAACGCGGTCGAGAACCAGACGCTGCGCGACGGCTACCGCCTCGAGCAGAACATGACCGTCGCGCTGTCGCGCAGCGAGGACGCGCGCGAGGCGAGGGCAGCGTTCGTCGAGAAGCGCAAGCCCGTGTTCAAGGGGCGATGATGGGGCTCGCGGGCAAGAGCGCGATCGTCACGGGCGCCGGCGCGGGCTATGGCGCAGGCATCGCGCGGCGCTTCGCGCAGGAAGGCGCGCGCGTAGTGTGCGCGGACATCAACGAAGAGGCGGCGCGGTCGATCGCCGCGGAGATCGGCGGCACCGGCGTGCGCTGCGACATCTCCGACGGCGCCTCGGTGAAGGCGATGGTGGATGCCGCCGGGCGCTTCGACGTGCTCGTCAACAACGCGGCGCTCACGCAGAAGCCGGCCCGCCTCGCCAAGATTCCGGAAGCGGAGCTCGACCGGCTCCTCGCCGTGAACATCAAGAGCCTCTATCACATGGCCGTGCATGCGCTGCCCGTGATCCGCGCGGCCGGCGGCGGGAGCGTCATCAACATCGCCTCGATCGGCGCGCTGCGGCCGCGGCCGGGGATGACCTGGTACAACGCGACCAAGTCGGCGATGATCACCATCACGCAGTCGATGGCGGCGGAGCTCGCGCCGGACAAGATCCGCGTCAACGCCATCGCGCCCGTGGTAGGGCGGACCGCCATGCTGTCCCACATGTTCGGCGACGCCGTGGACGAGGGTGTCGCGCGTCTCATGTCCACTATCCCGCTCGGGCGGCTCGCCGAGCCGGAAGACATCGCCGCCGCCGCGGCGTTCCTCGCCTCCGACGACGCGGCGTTCATCACCGGCGTCACGCTGCCGGTGGATGGTGGCAGATCGGTGAGTTGATTACTCGAGCTGTATCTTCGCCGTCTCGATGACGGTCTTGTAGCGCTGGATGTCGGAATCCAGCACCTTGGCGAACTCCGCCGGTGGCAGCGCCTGCGCGACGTTGCCCTGGTCCAGGAGTTTCGTCTTGATCGCGGGATCGTCGAGCGAAATCTTGATCTCGCGGTAGAGCTTGTCGATGATCGGCTGCGGCGTCTTGGCCGGCGCGAAGATGCCGAGCCAGTAAACGGCCTCGAATCCCTTGAGCCCACTCTCGGAGACGGTGGGCACGTTCGGCATCACGGGCGAGCGCTGCGGGCTCGTCACGGCGATGGCGCGCAGCCTGCCGCTTTCGGCGAGCGCGCGCGAGCCGCCGAGCGTGTCGAACAGGAGCTGCACTTCGTTGCCCATGAGGCCGGTGATGGACGGGCCGCCGCCCTTGTAAGGCACGTGCGTCATGTCGATGCCCGCCGCCTGCTTGAAAAGCTCGCCGATGAGGTGCCCCGAGGAGCCCGTTCCGGCGGAGCCGTAGAAAAGCTTGCCCGGGTTGGCCTTGGCGTAGGCGATCAGCTCGGCGATGTTCTTCACCGGCAGCGACGGGTTCACCACCACGAGGTACGGCCCGGTGACCGCGAGCGTGATGGGCGTGAGGTCGCGCTTGACGTCGTAGGTCGCGTTCTTCTTGAGCGTCGGGTCGGTCGCAATGACCGACGTGTGCAGCAGGATCGTGTAGCCGTCCGGCGCCGCGCGCGCCACGGCCTCCGTTCCGATCGAGCCGGCGGCGCCGGGCCGATTGTCCACCACGATGGGCTGGCCGATGCGGGTGCCGATGTCCGTGGCCAGGATTCGGGCGACGGGATCGGTGGAGCCGCCGGGCGGGTAGGGGACGATCAGCTTGATCGGCCTGTCGGGATACCCCTGGGCGAACGCCAATGCCGGCATCAGCGCCACGAACAGCCATCGCAAGCTCTTCATCGCTTCCATTCCTCCTGGCGAGCCGACATTAATAGCATTGGCTCCCGTGCCGCGAAAGCGGGCGCCGGGCAAAGCATCTTGTCGCGGGACGAAAAGGGAGCGAGCTGCGCGCCGTCCTGCGCCCTGGACGACTACTGCGGGGCGCACATGATGACCTGCGCCGGGCCGTAGCCTTCCGCCACCCAGCCCTGCGCCTCCATCTGGGCGCGCACGACGGTGCTCGTCGTATAGCGGTGGTTGGTGTCGGCGCGATCGTCCCACACGCGATAGACGGGGATCGTGCCGGCCGCGCAAGCACCCGTCGTCGTGTCGGGCAAGCCGATATAGAACGCGCTCGGCGTCTCGTAATAGAAGGCCGGAAACTGCGCGGCGACCTGCGCGCACTCGGCGGGCGACGCCGAGTAGAAATGCGAGTCGCCGAGCGCCGGCGGGATGTAGAAGCGGCAGACTGGGCTCGCACCGGCGCCGGGTCCTGCGTAACCCTTGAACGAGAGGCCGGTGCGCGCCCAGCCAGAATGCACGCCGTGGTCGAGGTCGGCGATCTCGGCGGGGTTCGCCGAGATGAAGTAGTGATCCTGCGCGACGTCGTAGTACTCGATCACGTCGACCGTCGCGATCCCTGTCGTGAACGTGCCGAGATAGGCCGCGATGTCGGCGATCTGGCTTGCGCTGAGCTCGGTGACGATCCATCCCATCTGCGGTGGATCGAAGCTCGCCGCGTAGGTGATCTGCGCCGGGTTGTTGGCCGCGGTCATGATCTGGTTGAACGGCGCCACCGCAGTGCTGGGGTCCACGGTGTGGCACGCCTGGCAGTACGTCCTGTAGAGCGTCTTGCCGTTAGCCGCGTTCTGCGCGTGCGCCGGTGCCACTGCGCACACGGCCAGCGCGGCGACGGCGAAGGCGCGCCTCACATCATGAATCCGAGATCGCCCGGCGAGAATTTGCCGAGGTTTGGAAACACGCTCGCGAGGTCCGCCGTTTGCACGCCGAACCACGTCGCGAGGGTGGCGCCGTACTGATCGACTGCCACGGCGGGGATCCAGCGCCCGCGCTGCTCGGCGTCGTCGGGGCCGCCGAGCGCGAGCGTGGGGTACCTGCCGAAGAAGTCGCCGCCCTTGACCGCATCGCCGATGATGAACTGGTGGTTGCCCCACGCGTGGTCGGTGCCGGCGCCGGACGCCGGCTGGAACGTGCGCCCGAAATCCGACAGCGTGAACGTCGTGACCTGGCTTGCCACGCCGAGCGCGACGGTCGCATCGTAGAACGCCTTGAGCGCCGGCGACAGCTCCGCGAGCAGATTCTGCTGCGTGGGCAGCTGGTTGGCGTGGGTGTCGAAGTTGCCGAGGGACACGAAGAAGATCTGTCGTGCCGCGCCCGTGGCGGCGCGCGCCTCGATGGTCTTCGCGACCTGGAAGAGCGCCTGCGCCGTGTTGTTCTTCGACAGCGGCGCGAAGATCGGTGCCACCGTCGAGTTGGCGTTGGCGAGGATCGGGCCCATCGTCGTCGACAGCGCGATGGCCTGCGTGCCAATCGCGTTGGCGGCCGTAACGAACTGGTTGCCCGATCCCGCGGCGAGGAACGACTTCAGAGCGGCGAGGCGCGCGTTGCTCGCGGCGTTGCTGCCGTTGCCGAATCCCGCGAGCGCGAACGAGCCCGTCACCGGGATGGACAGCGAGGTTGCCGTCTTGCCGGTGGCGAAAAGCACGGTGCCGTTGAGCGACGTCACGACGGGGAAGCCGGAGCCCGCGTTGAGCGGCGCGAGCTTGTCGGCGATGCGCCCGCCCCATCCCGTGGGAGAAAGCGCGGTCGAGACCGAGCTCTGCCACTGCGCCTGCTGGTCCGCGTGCGAGTACAGCGACAGCGGCACCTGCCCCGCGATGTACGATGTCTTGCTCGTCGGCTGTGTGAGCGTCCCGACGTTGGCGAGCACCGCCAGCTTGCGTTGGGTGAACAGCCCCTGCAGCTCGGGCAGGCTGGGGTGCAGGCCGTACGGCGTGGCCGAGCTCGCGGGCTGGATCGGCAGGAGCGAGGATTGCGCGAGCTGGATGCCCGAGGCGCTGGTGCGCACCGCGGCGTACTGCGCGTAACTGGCGTTGTCGTACGGCACGATCGTGTTGTTGCCGTCGTTGCCGCCGTACAGGAACACGCCGACGAGCGCCTTGTAATCGGCGGACGATTGGGCCCGGGCGAGCATCGCGCTGCCCGTGCCGGCGCCGAGGGCGGCCAGCGCGCCGGCGCGCTGCAGGAAATGACGGCGGGAGAAAGACGTAGTCATGGTCAGCGCTCCACCTGGTATTCGGACGACGTGATCACGAGGTAGTACGCGGTCTTCGCGCGCGTCAGGGCGTCGGGCACGGCGCCGACCGCCGTGACGAGGCCGCTGCGCATCGCGGCGGTCATCGTCCCGTGCATGAGCAGCGCATTGAGCTTGTCGGCGAGCGCACCGGTGTCGCCCGCGACCGCCGACAGCGCGGTCCAATCGGGCTGCGTGCCGATGGCGCCCGCGTACGTCGCGAGCGGCGCGATCGTGCCGAACGCGAGCGTGTTGGCGACGTTGGCCCGGTTGATGTACGTGCTCGCATTCATGAGCGCGAACTCGGGAGCGACCAGGCTCGTGTCCGGGACGGTGTAGTCGGGCGGGTAGTAGTTGAACACCGACGGCGAATAGAAGAGGTTCTGGCCGAGGGTCGACGCCGCCGGGCCGAAGTACACGCCGTCCGACTTCGCGTTCAGGGCGCGGGCGGCGGCGGCCACGTACAGAACCGGCTCGCGCATCTTGCCGTACGCGGGATCGAGCTTCACCGCCCCGCGAGCTTCCGGGTCGGCGAGGATCGCGCGAACGACCGCCTTCATGTCGCCGCGCACACCCGAGCCGTTGTTGTTGAACACGGCGGTGATGCGCGCCACGAACTGTGGGGAGGGGTCGCCGGTCACGAGCTTCTGGATGAGCTGGCGGCTCACGAACGGGCCGACGTTCGGGTTGAGAAAGACGTTGTGGATCGCGTTGGCGAGGTCGACGTCCATCGGCAGGCCCGCGGGCTCGACCGTTCCGTAGAGGAGCGACTTGGCGCCGGTGTCGTGGTTGGCGGCGACGCCGATCATGTCGCCTACGAAATTCTTCGGGTTGTGCGCGTGCTGCTGGCCGCCCGGGGGCACGGGATAGGTCCATCCCGTGAACACGTGCGCGAATCCTTCCACCGTCGACTGGTCGTAAGTCGGCACCGGCTGCCCGTTCGCGTCGAGCAGATACGTGCCGTCGCTCTTCTGCTCCCAGAGGCCGATCGAGAACAGCTGCAGCAGCTCGCGGGCGTAGTTCTCGTTGGGGTTGGTGCCTTGCACGGGCTTGTCGTTGTTGACCATGTTGAGGTAGTCGCCCATCACGGACGACAGCGTCACCCGGGTCATCAGCGTTTCATAGTTCCCGAACGCGTTGTCGAGGAGAATCTGCTGGTAGGTCGCCATGCCGTAGGCCTCGTTGATGTCGAGGCCCGACGTGACGAAGATCTGCGACAGCGCGAACGCCACACGCTGCCGGAGCTGGTCGTCGTTGGTCAGCGCGTTGCGGTAGAAGTCGTTTTGCAGCTGGAACAGCGTGTAATAGTCGCGCCCGCAGGTCGGGTCCGGGTCCGTAGGGCAATAGCTCGCTTGCTGTCCCGCGGGCACGTATTTGCTGCTCGAGTAGCGCGACCCGGAAGCGGCGAGCTGCTCGTCCAGGAACGCGCCCGTGCCGACCGCCTGCACGTGCGCCACGATCTCGTCGGTGGGCCCGAACGTCGCCTGCTCGGCCAGTCGCACGGCATCCGCCTGCTTCTGCGCCGTGGACAAGGGCGCGCACATCACCGCGCCTTCGAGGATGGAGCTCCCCGCCATCTTCTGGTGCATGGTCAGGTCGGGCAGGAAGCGGTGGTTGGACTGGCTCACGTCGGCGCCGGGATAGAAGCTGCGGTACACCGCTTCGGTGTTCGCCGGGCACGTCCCGTTCTGCGGGACCTCGATGTAGAAGGCGATGGCCTCGTAGGTCCAGTCGGGGTTGGCTTTCACCGTTGCGCATTCCGCGGCGTCGGCCGTGTAGAAATGCGAGTTCGGACCCACTCCGGGCGTGCCGAAGAAGCGGCAGACCGCCGCCGCGGCCGGATCGTCGGTGGGATCGCGCCACGCGTTGAACGTCACGCCCGTGCGCACCCAGCCCTTGACGGTGGTCCCGGCGTCGAGCATCGCCGCCTCCTCGGGGAAGGCGGTGATGAAGTAGTGGTTGAGCGAGGCGTTGTAGAACTCGATCGCCTGCGCGGTGGGCTCGAGAGCCGAAACGGGCACGGTCCATGCGGCCGCCAGCGCGGCCATGCTCCATAGTGCTCGCTGCGACATAACTGCCCCTCCGACGGTTTCGCCCGATTCACGCGGATTGGCAACTAACGCGGACACGCGCGCCGACGATGACGGGGATAACACTTGGTTACGGCGGATGCCGTAGAATCGCGGCGCAATCGGACCTAAGGAAACCTCGGGTCGCGATGCCCGAAAGGACCTCGATGACCTGGAAAGCCTGGCTGTGCGCGGCGCTCGCCGCGTATTCGATCGTCACAACTTGTGAAGCGCAAACCGCCGCACCGGCGCCGGCGAAGATGGCGCCGGCAGGCTGGCCCCGCCACGTCGCGGTCGCCGACGGCGCGCTTCTCGTGTACCCGCCCCAGGTCGCGAGCTGGAGCGGCGACGCCATCTCGTTCCGATGCGCGCTCGCGCTTCGCCGCGGCGATTCGCGCGACGAGACGTTCGGCACGCTGACCGCCACGGCGAGCGCGCACGTCGACAAGGTGGCGCGCTCGGTGGCGCTGGCCGACTTCAAGGTCGCCAAGATCGACTTCCCCTCGCTCCCGGACGGCGGCGCGGCCGTGCGGGCCTCGCTCGCGACGGCGGTCGCGGGTGCCTTCGCCACCGTTTCACTCGATCGCCTGCAGGCTTCGCTCGCGGCGAGCGGCGCGACGCCCGCGCCGGTTGCGGTGTCGAACGCGCCGCCGCGCGTGATCGTGAGCACGTCGCCCGCGATCCTGATACCGATCGACGGCGCGCCGGCGTGGCGCCCAGTCGCGGGCAGCCCGGGTTTCACGCGCGTTATCAACACGCGCGCGCTGATCCTGAAGAGCGCGGCGGCGCCGCAGGTCTTCCTGCGCGTGTACGACGGCTGGCTCATGGCCGACACGCTCGCGGGCCCGTGGACGCAGCCGTTCCTGCCGCCTTCCGGCATGGACGCTGTCGCCCGGAAGATCGCCGCCACCCACGTCGTGGACCTCCTCGACGGCGGGCGCAAGGCGAACCCGAAGCCGTCGCTCGCGCAAGGCGCCCCGGCGATCTACACGAGCGACGCGCCTGCCGAGCTTCTCGTGTTCAAGGGCAACCCGGACTTCGCGCCGATCGTGGGCACTTCGCTGTCGTGGGCGAGCAACACGACGAGCGACGTGCTGCGCGACGCGAGTGGCGCGTACTACGTGCTGCTCGCGGGCCGCTGGTTCCGCGCGTCTTCGCTGGCGGGGCCGTGGACGTACGTCGCGAACGACGCGCTGCCCCCCGATTTCGCGCGCATTCCCGTCACATCGCTCGCGGGCGCCGTGCTTCCCGCCGTCGCCGGCACGCCGCAGGCGCGCGAGGCAATCGCCGAGAGCGCGACGCCGCAGACCGCGACCGTGCCGCGACGCAACGGCCCCGCGTTCACGCCGACGTTCGACGGCGCGCCGCAGTTCGCCGACGAGCCGGGCACCACACTCGCGCGCGCCGTCAACGCTTCGGTTCCGCTGCTGCGCGCCGGCGACGCGTATTACGCGCTGAAGGCGGGCATCTGGTTCACGGCCACACAGCCTGCCGGGCCCTGGTCGGTCGCAACGTCCGTCCCTGCGGCAATCTACGCGATTCCGCCCGCTTCACCCGTGTACTTCGTGACCTTCGTGCGCATCTACGGATCGACGCCCGACGCCGTGTTCGAGGGCTACACGCCGGGCTACCTGGGCGCGATGGTGGGTAGCGGCGGCACAGTCGTGTACGGCACGGGCTACGACTACAAATCGTGGATCGGCAGCGCCTGGTATCCCGCGCCCGCGACGTACGGGCTCGCCGCCGCACCCGTGTTCAACCCGCGCGTCGGCTACACGTACGCTTTCGCGGTCGGGCTCGCCACCGCGTCGTGGTCACAAGCCAACATGGGCGGCGCGCGCTTTCACCCCGGCTATTGGGGACACTATCCTTGCTGCGGCTCGGCGAGCGCGAACGTGTATCGCGCATGGTTCAAGCCCGCGAAGGCGAAGAAGCCCGCCGCGCCCGCAACGCCCGCGAAGATGCAGGTGGCCGTCGTGCCGCCCGCGGTGCCGCCGCCCGCGTTCGACGCCTCCGCGGCGAGCGCCTACGCGAACTCGGGGCCGCAGGTACCCATTCGCCACATGGGCCCGGAGCGGGGCTACGACATGTCGATGGTGAGTGACGCCGACGGTGCCAACGCCGGTCCCGTGCCTGCGACCGCGCCGAGCTATATCTCCGCGAACGAGTACTACGCGAGCCTCGCCAAGAACGGCGGCTGGGATCCGAACTCGGCCAACAACAACACGTATGCCGGCAACGACGGCAAGGTGTATCGCCAGCAACCGGATGGCTGGCAGCAGCACTCGCCGGGCGGATGGAGCGCGGCGCCGGCCCCGCCCGAAGTCGTCGCGGAAGCGGACTCGCGCGCGAGTGTCGATCCCGGGATGCAGGCGGGCTCCTACGGCATGAGCAACACGACGCGCTTCACGGGCCAGCCCGGCGACGGATGGAGCCGGCGCGATTCGGGCGACGGCGGCTACAGCCGCACGCTCGGCGGCGACGGCGGCATCAGCGCCGAGTACAACAACTATCGCGACGCCGTGCTCAACAACGAGTTCGACATCGCCGCCAACGGCGGCTGGTGGAGCGACAGCGTCTATCTCGGCGGGATCGGCTGGGGCGGGCGGCTGGGCGGGGACTAGATCGCCTCTGCGGCGCGCAGCGCGGCGATGCGATCCGCGGAGTAGCCGAGCTCGCGCAGGATGGCGTCGGTGTGCGCGCCGAGCGCGGGGATGCCGCCCATGCGCGCCTCGTCGCCCAAGCCCGGCAGCAGCGGCGCGGGGACGAGGCCCACCGAGCTTTCCACCTGGCGCCAGCGCTTGCGCGCGCGAAGCTGCGGATGCTCCCACACCTCGCGCATCGTATTCACCCGCGCGTTGGCGATCTGCGCTGCGTCGAGCCGCGCGACGACGTCCGCGGCGGTCAGCTCGGAGAAGACGCCCACGATGATCGCGCGAAGCTCGGCGCGTGCCGCGTTGCGCTTCGAGTTGTTGGCGAACCGCTCGTCGCTCGCAAGCCCGGGACGGCGCAGAACCTGCGCGCAGAAGGCCGCCCACTCGCGCTCGTTCTGCAAGCCCAGCATCACGACCTTGCCGTCGCCCGCGGGAAACGGGCCGTACGGGTAGATCGTGGCGTGGCTCGCGCCGGCGCGCGGCGGCGGGTCGGCGCCCTCGAACGCGTAGTACAGCGGGTAGCCCATCCATTCGACGAGCGACTCGAGCATCGAGATCTCGACGTGCTTGCCGCGGCCGGTGCGCGTGCGCTCGAAGAGCGCGGCAAGGATGCCGGAGTAGGCGTACATCCCGGCCGCGATGTCGGCGATCGAGATGCCGGCCTTCGCCGATTCCTCTTCGGTACCCGTGATCGACAGCAGGCCCGACTCGCTCTGGATGAGGAGGTCGTAGGCCTTCTTGTCGCGGTACGGGCCGTCGTCGCCGTACCCGGAGATGTCGCACACGACGAGCGCAGGTTTCGCTTCGGACAACGCCTCGTACGACAAACCCAGGCGTGCCGCGGCGCCGGGGGCTAAGTTCTGCACGACGACGTCGGCCTGCCCGCGCACGAGGCGCATGAGGATGTCGCGCGCCTCGGCCTGCTTCAGATCGAGGGTGAGGCTCTCCTTGCTGCGGTTGGTCCACACGAAATGCGAGGCGAGCCCGCGCACGCGCTCGTCGTAGCCGCGCGCGAAGTCGCCGACCGCCGGCCGCTCGACCTTGATCACGCGCGCGCCGAGATCGGCGAGCTGGCGCGACGCGAACGGCGCGGCGATGGCATGTTCCAGCGCGACCACGGTAATGCCGGACAGCGGCAATCCGCTCATCGAACGACCGCCGTCGCGTGCATCGCGAGCGCACCGTCGAACGCCTTCACCCACAGGCGCACCGTCTTGCCGTCGGGATCCGGCCGCCCGCATACCTGGAACGGATTGAGGTCGAACACGGGCCGCATCGCCTTGAACTCGTAGCGCATGACGACGGCGTCGGGCCGCTCGTGGCGCAGGAGATCGAGCAAAAGGGTGGCGAGCAGCGGCCCGTGCACGACGAGCCCGGGATACCCTTCCACCTCGGTGACGTAGCGCCGGTCGTAATGGATGCGGTGGCCGTTGAAGGTGAGCGCCGAGTAGCGGAAGAGCAGGACGTCGTCCGGCGCCCACGCCTTCGTCCACGCCGCCTGCTCGGGCGCGGGCGCGGCAGGCGGCGGCGCGTCGCCGGGCTTCGCGGCCTCGCGATAGACGATGTCGTGGAACTCGTCGAGCGCCGCCTCGGCGTCCCCGGCGCGGTGCACCTCGTGGCGCACCTTCACGAACACGAGCGGGCCGCTGCGGCCGCTCTTCTCGGTGACGTCGTGGATGGTCGACGTTCGCGTCACCGCGTCGCCGACGCGCAGCGGCGCGCGAAACTCGAACTGGCTGCCCGCCCACATCCGGCGCGGCAGCGGCACGGGCGGAAGGAAGCCGCCGCGCTTTGCGTGGCCATCGGGCCCGATCTCCGATTGCTTCGCGAGCGGCAGGAAGTACAGCCAATGCCACAGCGCGGGCAGCGCCGTGCCCGGCGGCGGCCGTTGCGGATCGCGGTCGAGTGTGGCGGACAGCGCGGCATACGGTGTCGCCGTGACCACGTCGGACACCGATTCCGAGCGGCCGATCCAGTCTTTGAGGTTCATCAGAACGACCGCGGCAGCCCGAGCACGTGCTCCGCGACGTGCGCGAGGATGAGGTTGGTCGAGATCGGCGCCACCTGGTAGAGGCGCGTCTCGCGGAACTTGCGCTCGACGTCGTATTCGGCGGCGAAACCGAACCCGCCGTGAAACTGCAGGCACGCGTTGGCCGCCTCCCACGACGCGTCGGCGGCCAGGAGCTTGGCCATGTTCGCCTCCGCGCCGCAGGGCTTGCCGGCGTCGAACAGCTCGCAGGCCTTGAAGCGCATGAGGTTGGCCGCCTCGACGTTGATGTACGCGCGGGCGATCGGGAACTGCACGCCCTGGTTCTGCCCGATGGGGCGCCCGAACACGACCCGCTCCTTGGCATACGCGACGATGTGTTCGACGAACCAGTAGCCGTCGCCGATGCACTCGGCGGCGATCAGCGTGCGTTCGGCGTTGAGCCCGTCGAGCAGGTATTTGAAGCCCTTGCCTTCCTCGCCGATCAGGTTCTCCGCCGGGATCTCGAGGTTGTCGAAGAAAAGCTCGTTGGTCTCGTGGTTGACCATGTTCGCGATCGGGCGCACCGTCATCCCGCGCCGCATGGCCTCGCGGATGTCGACGATGAAGATCGAAAGGCCCTCGGAGCGCTTGCGCACGTGCTCGAGCGGAGTGGTGCGCGCGAGCAGGATCATCAAGTCGGAATGCAGCACGCGCGACGTCCAGACCTTCTGCCCGTCGACGACGTAGCGGTCGCCCTGGCGCACGGCGGTCGTGCGCGTCTTCGTCGTATCGCTGCCCGTGGAGGGCTCGGTCACCGCCATCGACTGCAGGCGCAGTTCACCGCTCGCGATGCGCGGCAGGTAGGCGCGCTTCTGCGCCTCGGACCCGTGGCGCACCAGCGTGCCCATGTTGTACATCTGGCCGTGGCACGCGCCCGAGTTGCCGCCGCAGCGGTTGATCTCCTCCATCACGATCGAGGCCTCGGTAAGGCCGAGACCCGAGCCGCCGTACGCCTGCGGGATGAGCGCGGCGAGCCAGCCGGCCCGCGTCAGCTCGTCCACGAACGCCTCCGGATAACCACGCTCCGCATCGATCCTGCGAAAATACTCGCCGGGGTACTTGGCGCAGAGGTCGCGGATGGCGCTGCGCAGCTCGGGATGCCGTTCGTCCATGGATGCGAGAATAATGCGGAACGATGCCTGGGAGATAGCTTGTGACGCGCGAACCTGCGCTCGATGTCGAATCCATGTCCGGGGAGCAGCGTCGCGTCTATGACGCGATCGCCGCCGGGCCGCGGGGCGCGGTGCGGGGGCCGCTCGCGGTCTGGCTGCAAAGCCCCGGCCTCGCCGGGCGCGCGCAGGAGCTGGGCGCCTATTGCCGTTACGGCAGCTCGCTGCCGCCGCGCCTGTCCGAGCTCGCGATCCTCGTCACCGGCGCGCACTGGCGCGCGGGCTACGAGTGGTCCGTGCATGCGCCGATCGCGCGCGACGCGGGGCTGAGCGAGGCGGCGGTCGAGGCGATCCGGAGAAACGAGACGCCCGCCTTCGAGCGCGAGGACGAGCGCATCGTGCATCGCTTCGCGGTCGAGATGCTGACCACGCACGAGGTCTGCGACGAGACGTGGGGGCGCGCGCAGGCGGTGCTCGGCGTGCGTTGCGTGGTCGACCTCGTGGGCGTGCTGGGCTACTACGGCCTCGTATCGATGACGATCAAGTCGTTTCGGATCGCGCTGCCCGACGGCGCCGCGGATCCCTTCGCGGCGTAGGCTACATCGGTCCGGAGCATCCGGTTTGACTTTGCTCCACCGGGGTGATTGACTGCGCGGCATGCCTCGCAGAGTGCAGATTCGTCCGCCGTTGCGTTGTGCCGCCGCCTTCGCGGCTGCGCTGGCCGCCGGAAGCCTCGGCGCCACGGAGGTTAGCGTCGTGGGACTCTTCCCCAGCAAGGCGCTCGTGCAGATCGACGGCGGCGCGCCGCGCACGCTGTCCGTGGGCCAGAAGACCGCGGAAGGCGTCGCGCTCATCGGCGTCGATCGCGACGCCGCCACATTCGACATCGACGGCAAGCGCGCCACGATCGGGCTCACCCAGGCGCGCGTCGGCCGGAGCGAGGCCTCCGCGCAATCGGCCGTGATCATGGCGGACCTGCAGGGACACTTTCCGGCCGAAGGGCAGGTCAACGGCCGGCCCATGCGCTTTCTCGTCGACACGGGCGCGACGTACGTATCGCTGCCGTCTGCCGACGCGCGCCGCCTCGGGGTCGACTATGCAAAGGGGCAGCCCGTGCTGATGCGCACCGCGGGCGGCACCGCGCGCGGGTACTTGGTCAAGCTCGACACGGTGAGCGTGGGCACCGTGACCGTGTACGGCGTGGACGCCGTCGTACTCGACGGCGACGGTCTGTCGCTACCCCTGCTCGGCATGAGCTTCCTCAATCGCATGGACATGAGGCGCGAGGGGAACGTCATGACGCTCACCAAGCGCTATTAGCCGTACGGAGCCGACATGAAGACCCCCAACGAGAAGCGCAGGCATTTCCGCAAGCTGATGACGGGACCCGCGCTCATGGTGCTCCCCGGCGTGTTCGACGGCTACAGCACGCGCCTCGTCGAAAGGGCGGGGTACAGCGCCGCGTTCATCACCGGGTCGGGCATCAGCGAAGCCGTCCTGGGCTGGGCGGACCTGGGCATCATGGGTTACCGCGAGAACCTCGAGGCCTGCCGCCACATGGCTGCCTGCACGGACATGGCGCTGATGGGGGACGCGGACACCGGTTACGGCAACGCGGTCAACGTGCACTTCACGGTGCGCGGCTTCGAGGATGCCGGCCTCGCGGGCGTGATGATCGAGGACCAGGTCTGGCCGAAGCGCTGCGGCCACATGAAGGGCAAGGAAGTCATATCGCTGGCCGAGGGTGTGGAAAAGATCCGCGCGGCCGCCGAAGCGCGGCGCGATCCCGACTTCGTCATCAAGTCGCGCACCGACACGCTCGCCACGCACGGCATCGACGAGGTGATCAAGAGGCTCAACGCTTACGCCGATGCCGGCGCCGATCTTCTCTTCGCCGACGCGGTCACGAGCGTGGCCGAGATCGCCGCGGTGGCGAAGAACGTGCCGAAGCCGCTGTGCGTGAACATGGGCTTCGGCATCCGCAGGCGCTCCACGACACCGCTCCTGTCGCCGAGGCAGATGGAGGACCTCGGCGTGGCAGTGGCGATCTACCCACGCCTTCTCACCTCGTGCGCGATCCAGGGCATGAAGAACGGCCTCGCGGTCCTGCAGGAGAGCGTGGCGACGGGACAGGTCATCGAGCGTCCCGACCTCGCCGTGTCGTTCGAGGATCTCAACGCGCTCGTGGGCTTCGACGAGGTGCAGACGATCGAGCGGCGCTACCTCACGAAGGACGAGGCCGACCGCAAGTACGGGTCGCATTGATCTTCGACCCGGCGCGGCACGAGCCTCTCGCCCCCATCCCCTGGAGCGAAGAGCGCGCCCGCGCCGCGATCCTGCGCGTCGCGCGCGACGCCGAGCGGCGCTTTGCACCCGGCTCCGGCTGGCCGCTTCACCGAAGGACGCCGACGGCGGCGGCACGGCGCCGGTGCCCGCGCTCTACTACGGCGCGTGCGGCGTTGTCTGGGCGCTCGGGTATCCCGACGCCGTCGGCGCGGCGCCCGCACATCGCGACTTCGCGCCCCACCTCGAACCGATCCGCGCGTCGATTGCCGCGTGGCTTTCCCCCGAGATCGACGGGGTGGCGTCGTACCTGATGGGCGAGACGCCGCTGTTGATGCTCCGCTATGGCTGGACGCGTGATGCCGTCGATGGAGACCGCCTCGAAGCGCTGATCGCGCACAACGCGGATCATCCTGCGCGGGAAATGATGTGGGGCGCGCCCGGTACGATGCTCGCGGCGTTGTTTCTCCATCGCCTTACCGGAGAATCGCGGTGGGCGGATTTGTTTCGCGCGAGCGCCCGAGCGCTGTGGTCGCATCTCACCTGGTCACCGGAGTTCCGCTGCCGCTACTGGGCACAGGACCTGTACGGCGAGCAGCGAAGCTTCATCGATGCCGTGCACGGCTTCGTCGGAACCGCTTCGCCGCTCGTGATGGGCCGCGGGCTGCTCGAGGGCGACGTATGGGAGGCGTGGCGCGCGTGCATCGTCGAGACCGTGTCGCTCACGGCGACGCGCGAGGGGCCGCTCGCGAACTGGCGAGCGCAGCTGTACGGGCCGGAGAGGATGCTCATGCAGTATTGCCACGGCGCGCCCGGCTTCGTCGTGTGCCTTGCCGACATGCCGGGCCCCGAGCTCGACGCGCTGCTCATCGCGGGAGGCGAAGCGACGTGGGCTGCGGGGCCGCTTCGCAAGGGCGCCAACCTGTGCCATGGCACAGGAGGCAACGGCTACGCGTTCCTCAAGCTCTTCGAGCGCACGCGCGATGCCACGTGGCTCACCCGGGCGCGCGCCTTCGCGATGCACGCGCTCGTGCAGATGGAAGCCGACGAGGCGCGCTACGGCGGCCTGCGACACTCGCTGTGGACCGGTGAC
Source organism: Casimicrobiaceae bacterium (assembly GCA_035499955.1). Classification (GTDB taxonomy): domain Bacteria; phylum Pseudomonadota; class Gammaproteobacteria; order Burkholderiales; family Casimicrobiaceae; genus VBCG01. The sequence goes on along the minus strand of DATJXV010000214.1, from coordinate 40,233 downwards.
GAGGGATTTGCGATCTATCTCTGGGACTGCATCCGCGGCGCCGCCGCCTTTCCGACCGTCGACGTCTTCTACGCGGCCTGACGGTGCCACACCAGCGTGCGGTTGTTGGCAGGCATCGCGCGGTCCTCGACCAGCGAGAAGCCGGCGCCGCGGGCGAGCGCGTCGACGTCCTCGAAGCTGCGGATGCCCTGGCGTGGATCCTCGCGCTTGAGATGCGCGTCGAAGGCCGCATTGCTGTCGCTCGTGAAGCGTCCCGCGTAGTTGAACGGGCCGTATACAGCGACCATGGCGTCGGGCTCGAGCGCGCGCGGGAGCGCCTCGAACAGGCGCACGACGTCGTTCCAGCCCATGATGTGAAGCGTGTTAGCGCAGAAGATCGCGTCGAAGCGCCGATCGGGCCACGACCCGTTCACGTCGAGCTCGAGGGGCGGCGGCGTGTTCGGCAGTCGCGCTTCGCCGAGCCAGAGGCGGATGCCGGCGAGGTTCGATGCGCGGTCCGAGGTCTGCCACGTCAGGTGCGTCAGCGCGGCGGCGAAGTGGACGGCGTGCTGGCCGGTCCCGCTGCCGATCTCGAGCACCCGACGGCGGCTGGCGAAATGATCGCGCAGCACCGCGAGGATCGGATCGCGGTTGCGGTCGCAGGCGGGGGCGTACGGTTTGTCCATTGAAGTTCGCGCGCTGGTTGCGCGTCGCACGAGGAGAACTGTACTATTTTTCACGATGAGCACACGCGGATTCACGGGCAGGCGGCCTACGCAGGCAGCCGCCAAGCGTCTTCCCCCCGGGCAATACCAGACCGAGGACTTCCCGGTCCTGTCGATGGGGCCCACGCCACAGGTGCGTCTGGCCGACTGGCGCTTCACGCTGCACGACGGACCGCGCCCGCTCGCGAGCTTCACGTGGGACGAGTTCGAGGCGCTGCCGCGCACGCGCTGGCGGGGCGACATCCACTGCGTGACCAAGTGGTCGAAGTTCGACACCGAGTGGGAAGGCGTGACGGTCGACGACCTGTTCGCTGCGGCGGGCGTGACGCCGCCGACTGGGTACCTTCTCGCGCATTCCTTCGACGATTACGACACCAACGTGCCGGTGGCCGATCTCGTCGGCGGGCGCGCCATGATCGCCACGCGCTTCGCGGACGCGCCGCTGCACGCCGAGCACGGCGGGCCGGCGCGGCTTCTCGTGCCGCATCTTTATTTCTGGAAAAGCGCGAAGTGGGTCCGCGGCCTGCGCTTCACGGCGCGCGACGAGGCCGGCTTCTGGGAGCTGCGCGGCTACCACATGTACGGCGACCCGTGGCGCGAGCAGCGCTACACCGACGATCCATGAGGGCGGCTCGTTGAGCCGGGACGCGGAGCCCGTCTCCGCGTGGCGCGAGGCGACGATCGAGCGCATCGTCGTTCGGACGCCGCGTGTGAAGAGCTTCTTCCTGCGCACGCCGCTTGCGCATCACGTGGCCGGCCAGCACGTCGACGTGCGCCTCACGGCCGAGGACGGCTACCAGGCGCAGCGCGCGTACTCGATCGCCTCCGCGCCGGGCGAGGACGCCATGGAGCTCGCCATCGAGGAGCTGCGCGACGGCGAAGTCTCCCCGTACTTTCACGAGGTCGCGCAGGTGGGGGACCGGTTCGAAGTGCGCGGCCCGCTCGGCGGCCATTTCATATGGCGCGCGCGTGACGGCGGGCCGCTGCTGCTCGTCGGCGGGGGATCGGGCGTTGCGCCGCTGATGGCGATGGCGCGCCACCGCGCGCAGGCGGCGCCGGACGTGCCCGCGCTTCTCGTCTACTCGTCGCGAACCTGGGAGGATGTGATCTTCCGCGACGAGCTCCTGCGGGCGCACGACGCGCGCAACGGCTTCGACCTCGTGCTCACGACCACGCGCGGACCGCGCGGACGACCGCAGGATCATGAGCGTCGTCTCGATGCGACGCTCCTGTCCGCCATCATGGGCCGCTGGGGGCACGCGCCTGCCCACGCCTACGTGTGCGGCGCGGACACGTTCGTGGAGGCGGTGACGGCCGCGCTCGTGCGCGACGGCATCCCCGCGGCGCAGGTGCGCGCCGAGCGCTACGGCGGCCCGGCTTCCTGAAGCGAGCCGAGGAGTCGCAGCAGATGGTCGGGCTGCGGCAGCAGCGGCCCGAAGAAGCGTACCGAGCTCGCGTCCGCCACGAGCAGCGTCGGGAACGTCTCGACGTCGAGGTCGCCGACCAGGTCCGCCTCGTCCTCGATGTCGATCCACGAGAAACGCAAGGTCGGATGGCGGCCGGCGGCGGCGTCGAACGTCGCCCGATAGTCCCGGCAGGTGCCGCACCAGGCCGCGCACAGGCACACCACGTGCAGGCATTCGGCCGCGCCGGCGGCCTGCCGCAGGCGCCCCGCGAGGGCGCGCAGTTCGCTGGAATTACGGGTCGTCATCGATGAATTATCGGCACAGTCCCGTGGATGCGGTGTTTCCTCGTAATATGTTATTATCTAACGCGTTGTTTATTATCTGATGGATGCGACGATCAGGTTGCCACGCCGCAAGGCCCGGCGCGACACTTCCGGCCTCGCGCGCTCGCAGGAGACTGTCATGCAACAGAAGAGGTTTGCCTCCCACGCCGACGTCGAGGAGAAGAAGGTGAGCTTCGACAAGCTGTCCGAGCACGCCTATGCGTACACGGCCGAAGGCGATCCCAACACGGGCATCATCGTCGGCGACGACGCCGTGATGGTGATCGACACGCAGGCGACTCCCGTGATGGCGCAGGACGTCATCCGCCGCATTCGCGAGGTCACCGACAAGCCGATCCGCTACGTCGTGCTGTCGCACTATCACGCCGTCCGCGTGCTCGGCGCGTCGGCGTACGAGCCCGAGCACGTCATCGCGAGCCGCGACACGTACGACCTCATCGTCGAGCGCGGCGAGCACGACATGAAAAGCGAGATCGAGCGCTTCCCCCGCCTGTTCCGCGCGGTCGAGTCCGTGCCCGGGCTTACCTGGCCCACGCTGGTGTTCGACCGGCGCCTGACTCTCTGGCTCGGGACGCTGCAGGTGGAGCTCATGCAACTGGGCCGCGGCCACACCAAGGGCGACACCGTAGCGTGGCTGCCGCAGGAGAAGATCATGTTCTCGGGCGACCTCGTCGAGTTCGGCGCCACGCCGTACTGCGGCGACGCCTACCTGAACGACTGGCCGGAGACGCTCGACGCGATCGCCGCGCTCGCGCCCGAGAAGCTCGTGCCCGGTCGCGGCGCCTCGCTCGCGGATCGCGCTGCGGTGAAGGCGGGCCTCGAAGGCACGCGCGCGTTCATCACCGCGATGTACGACCACGTCCGCCGCGGCGCGCAGGCGGGCAAGGACCTGCGCGCCGTATACCGCGAGACGTACGACGCGCTCAAGCCGCGCTTCGGGGCTTGGGTGATCTTCGACCATTGCCTGCCGTTCGACGTGAGCCGCGCGTACGACGAGGCGACGCACTACCCGGACCCGCGCATCTGGACCGCGGAGCGCGACCGCGAGATGTGGCAACAACTCGAAGGATGAGCTACGCCTATCCGACCTACGGGTATCGCCGTCCGCCGGAACTGGATGGCGCGGTGCGCCATTGCAGCGTGATCGTGGTCGGCGCGGGCCCCGTCGGGCTCACCGCCGCGATCGACCTCGCGCAGCGCGGCATCCCCGTGCTGGTTCTCGACGACGACGACACGGTGAGTGTGGGCTCGCGGGCGATCTGCTACTCGAAGCGAACCCTGGAAATCCTCGACCGCCTGGGCTGCGGCGAGCCGATCGCCGCAAAAGGCGTGAGCTGGAACGTGGGCAAGGTCTACCAGGGCGAAGCGCTGGCCTACCGGTTCGATCTGCTGCCGGAGTCGGGCCATCATCGCCCCGCGTTCGTGAACCTCCAGCAATACCATTTCGAGGAATGCCTGGTCGCGCGCGCGCAAGCGCTGCCGTCGCTCGAGCTTCGGTGGCGGCACAAGGTGACCGGCGTGGCGCAAGACGACGCGCGCGTCACGGTGACCGTGTCCACCGCCGACGGCGATTACACGCTGACCTGCGACTGGCTCGTGGCCTGCGACGGCGCGCGCAGTCCGGTCCGCCACATGCTGGGTCTCGACTTCGAGGGGCGCGTCTTCCGCGACCGCTTCCTCATCGCCGACATCCGGATGACGTCGGACTTCCCGGCGGAACGGCGCTTCTGGTTCGACCCGCCGTTCCATCCGAACCAGTCGGTGCTCCTGCACCGGCAAGCGGACGACGTATGGCGTGTCGACTTCCAGCTGGGCTGGGACGCCGACCCTGAGCTCGAGAGGCAGCCGGAGCGCATCGTGCCGCGCTTGCGCGCGATGCTCGGGCCCGACGCACGCTTCACGCTCGAATGGTCGAGCGTGTACACGTTCCAGTGCCGGCGCATGCAGAAGTTCCGCCACGGGCGGCTGTTCTTCGCCGGCGATTCGGCGCACCTCGTGAGCCCGTTCGGCGCACGCGGCGCGAACAGCGGCATCCAGGACGCCGACAACCTCGTGTGGAAGCTCGACCTCGTGCAGCGGGGGCTCGCGCCTTCGGCGCTGCTCGACACCTACGACAGCGAGCGCGTCGCGGCCGCCGACGAGAATCTCAAGAACTCGACCCGCTCCACCGACTTCATCACGCCGAAGAGCGCGGTGTCGCGCACGTTCCGCGACGCGGTGCTGGCGCTTGCGCGCCGTCACGCGTTCGCGCGAAGGCTCGTCAACAGCGGGCGCCTGTCCGTGCCGGCGGTGCTGACGGGTTCCCCGCTCAACACGCCGGACGGCGACGCGTTCGATGGCGCGATGGTGCCGGGCGCGGTCGCGGCCGATGCGCCGGTCGACGGCCCTCGCGGGCGCTGGCTGCTCGAGCACCTCGGCGGCGAGTTCGCGCTGCTCGTGTTCGGCCACACCCCGCCCGCGGCGGTCGCGCTGGCCGACGCGCCGATTCCCTGCCGCATCGTGCAGATCGGCGGGCGCGGCGGCCTCGCCGACGTCGAAGGTCTCGTGGCGGCCCGCTACGACGGCCGCGACGGCACCTCGTATCTCGTCCGCCCCGACCAGCACGTGTGCGCGCGCTGGCGCTCGCTCGATCCTGCGCGTGTGCGCGCCGCCCTCGCGCGCGCCACGGCGCAACCGTGAAAGGGAAGACGATGAAGCTCCTCACCTCGCCCAACCTCGCGGAACCGGACGACTTCTACGAAGCCCTGATCGAAATGCATCGCGACCTGTCCGACGCGCAGAGTGCGCTCGTCAACGCCAAGCTGATCCTGCTCCTCGCCAACCACGTCGGCGACCCCGACGTGCTGCGCGCCGCCATGGCCGCGGCACGCGAGGACGTCGCCTGATCCTTCTTCCGAAAGACCGTCATGACTACCGAAGCGCAACTCGCCTATCAATCCGGCTGGGGGAACGAATTCGCCACCGAGGCAATGCCGGGCGCGCTGCCCGTCGGCCAGAATTCGCCGCAGCGCGTGGCCTTCGGCCTGTACGCGGAGCAGATCTCGGGCACCGCGTTCACCGCGCCGCGGGCGGCGAACCGCCGCACGTGGACTTACCGCATCCGTCCGGGCGCGATGCACGAGCCGTTTCGCCAGCGGCCGAACGGCCGCATCGCGAGCCGCTTCGACGAGGTGCCGCCCACGCCCAACCAGCTGCGCTGGGACCCGCTGCCGATGCCCGACGCGCCGACCGATTTCGTCGACGGCCTCGTCACCATGGCCGGCAACGGCGACCCGGCGAGCATGACGGGGCTCGCGATCCACCTGTACGCGGCGAATCGCTCGATGACCGACCGCTTCTTCTACGATGCCGATGGCGAGCTCCTGGTCGTGCCGCAGCAGGGGCGGCTGCGCATCGCCACCGAGCTCGGCCGCCTGGACGTCGCGCCGCAGGAGATCGCCGTGATCCCGCGCGGCCTGCGTTTGCGCGTGGAGCTGCCCGACGGCGCCGCGCGCGGCTACGTGTGCGAGAACTACGGCGCGCACCTTCGCTTGCCCGATTTGGGCGTCATCGGCAGCAATGGCCTTGCCAACCCGCGCGACTTCCTGACGCCGCACGCATGGTACGAGGACCGCGAGGGACGCTTCGAGCTTCTCGCCAAGTTCCAGGGCAACCTGTGGACCGCGGCGATCGATCACTCCCCGCTGGACGTCGTCGCGTGGCATGGCAACTACGCGCCGTACAAGTACGATCTCACGCGCTTCAACGCGATCGGGTCGATCAGCTACGACCACCCCGACCCGTCGATCTTCCTCGTGCTGCAGGCGCCGAGCGACACGCCGGGATGGGACACGATCGACTTCGTGATCTTCCCGCCGCGCATCCTCGCCATGGAGCACACCTTCCGCCCGCCGTGGTTCCACCGCAACGTGGCAAGCGAGTTCATGGGACTCGTGCACGGCGTGTACGACGCGAAGTCCGAGGGCTTCGTGCCGGGCGGCGCGAGCCTGCACAACTGCATGTCGGGCCACGGGCCGGACACCGAGACGTTCGAGAAGGCCTCGAGCGCCGACTTGTCGAAGCCCACGCGTATCACCGACACCATGGCGTTCATGTTCGAGTCGCGCAACGCGATCCGTCCGACGCGCTACGCGCTCGAATCGGCACAGCTTCAGCCGGAGTACTACCGCTGCTGGCAAGGGCTTCCCAAGCAATTCGGGAAGTGACGGGCAGGCCGATCCGGTAGAATCCGGCGCATGTTGAGAAGCGCACTTCTGGTGTGGCTCGCCGCGGCGCTCTGCGCCTGCGGCAGCACGCCCGACTTCCACGTCGGCGGCCTCTCGCTCAAGACCGAGGTCCTGGGTACGTGGAAGGACCCGAAGTACGCCGCGGCGCCGCTGCGCAAGGTGTTCGTCATCAGCCTCATGAAGGTCGAGCCCGGCGGGCGCGATGCCGTCGAGGACGCGATCGTGGCGCGGCTCGCCACCGCCGGCGTGGAGGGCGTGGCCTCGCACACGGTCATGCCGAAGGATCCCGACGCGGAGGGCCCCGCGCTCGAGGATGCCATCAAGGTGTCGGGCGCGGACGGTGTGCTGCTGGTCGAAGTGCGCTCGGTCGGCGCGATCGAGCCTTACACGATCGGATCGACCGTGACCTCGCTCTCGCCGGACACGATGGCGTCGTACAGCTACCTCAAGGGGCAGAACGTCTACCAGCCCGGCGACTACAAGGTGGCGCGCATCGTGAGCGAGGTGTACCCGCCGTCGATGGGCAAGCAGGTGTGGACCGCGTTCACCAACTCGTACGACGCGTCCGACCTCGCGCGCAACCTCTCCGATTACACGCTGAAGCTCGTCGCCGTGATGGCGAAGGACCGCATCATCGCGGACGCGCCGAAGCCCTCCTGACGTTTGCCCCCGACAAGGACCTCCACGATGCCGATGTCCCGCCTTCTCGCCGCGGTTGCCTCGATCGCGCTGCTTGCCGCCTGCCAGTCGACGTCGATCCAGTCGGCGTGGTACGACACGAGCTACCGGGGCGGCCCGTTCAAAAAGATGGTGGTCATCGCAAGTGACGGCACAACGGCGGACAGCCGCGTGTTCGAGGACATCTTCGTGCAGAAGCTCAATGCCGCGGGCGTGGTCGCGGTGCCCGGCTACACGACCGTGCCGCCGCAGGCGCGCAGCGCCGAGGGGCCGTTCGCAGCGGCCGTCGGCGCGACCGGTGCGGACGGCGTGATCATCGTTCGCCTCCTGCGCGTGGACACCAAGACGCAGGTCTCGACGGTGATGATGCCCGGGCCGATGATCGGGCCGTGGGGCGGCTTCTACGGGCCTGGATTCTACGGAGGCGGGTTCTACCCGGTGCCGGAGGTCAACCAGTACGACGTGGCGGAAGTCGAGACCAACGTCTACGCCGTGACCACGCACTCGCTCGTGTGGGCGGCCACGACCCAGACCGTGAACCCGACGACGGTGGCGCAGGAAGCGCCAAGCTACGCGGACCTCATCATCGCGCAGATGCGCGCGCGCAACCTGCTGCCGCCCGGCAAGTAGAGACCGACGCGCTTACGGCGGCGTCAGGTCGGCCGCCTCGACGATCCGCGTGTACGGAATCTTCGCCTCGTCGTTCACTTGCGCGACGAGCTGCGCGTTCGGCGCCTCGAACAGGCACATCACGCGCGCCTCCTCGGGCACATAGGTGCTGCGGATGTAGCGGACGGGCTTTCCCGCGGCCGTGAAGCTTTTGCCGGTGTCGATAGCCGCTTTCTGCGCGGCGCCCAGCTGCTCCATCGTGATCCCCGGCAAGCTGCGTTCGACCATGTAAACGGCCATGGTGGCCTCCTTCGGCGATTGGAGCGGCCATGATGCCACCAATCCGGCAGCCCCGAGCGTTACTGCAGTACGCGGGTCGCGCGCGCGAGCATCGCCTGCGGGATCGGCAGGCCGAGCGCCCGCGCCGCGCTCGCGTTGACGACCAGCTCGAATTTCGTCGGCTGCTCGATCGGCATGGTGGCGGGATTGGCGCCGTCCACGTAAAACCCCGCGCCGCGGAACAGGTCGGGATAGGACGGCGCGTAGGAAACGAGCCCGCCGGCGACGATCAGCGCCACGTCCTGCGCGAGGATCTCCTTGGCGAGGCCGGGCAGGGCGTCGAGATCACCCTTGGCCACGCGCTGGACGTAGACGACATTCCTGCCTTCGACGTAGCCCAGCTCGCGCATCTGGCTGCGGAAGGCATCCCACTACTCGACGCGCTCGCCCGCGTCGAGCAGCCCGATGCGGACCGGCTTCGCGCTCGACTGCCCTGCCGCAAGCAGCGCCGCGAGCATCGCGGGAATCCAGACGACGGCCTGCCGACGCTTCATGGCGTTCAAACCTTATTGCGCGCGCAGCCGCATCGTGCCTCCGTTGGCGAGCGTCAGCGCGAGCTCGCGGTCGTTGATCGAGTAGTCGGTGACGACCGAAAGTCCCTGCATGAACGCCGCGTCCTGCGAGTCCGGCGGGCAGGCCATGCGCGTGGTGGCGATCGGCGCAATCTTCATCGCGGAGCCGTTCACCTCGTACGCGCCGGAACCGCGGTTGCAGTCGGCACGCACGAGCACTCGGCCGCCGCCCTCGAACTTGAGCGTGTAGCGCTCCGGCTCGGCGGCAACGGTCGCGCGGCCGTCGGGCAGCTGCGTGCGCTGCCACTGCCAGGTCGGGATGGAGAGGTCGTTCGCCGAAGCCGTGAGCGTGGGCGGCATGGCACCCGCGGCACCGTAGGTCGGTGCGCCCGGCTGCGCGGACAGATTGGGGCCGGCGCACGCGGACGCGAGCGTGGCCATCGCAACGATCACCGCCATCCTTCCCGCCATCGCGTTTTTCTCCGTTCCGCGTCGCGCGGATTGTCTCATGCGGGCGCGCGCCCGCCGAGCGCGAGCGTCAAGTCCCGCGCGGTCGCGCTGACGAGGCGCCCGAGCGCCGGCAGGCGCTCCAGCGTCATGCGCGTCGTCGGGCCGGCGAGCGACACGGCGGCCCACGGCTGGCTGTGCTCGTCGAGGACCGCTGCCGCCACGCAGCGCAGGCCTGCGGCGTGCTCCTCGTCGTCGATCGCGTAGCCGCGCTCGCGCGCGGCGCCGAGCTCGGCGGCGAGCTCGGCGCGCGTCGTGGACGTGCGCGGCGTGAAGCGCGCGAGCTCGCGGCGGCCGAGCGCGGCCGCGACGTCCCCCGCCGCGAGCGCGGCGAGCATCGCCTTGCCGACACCCGAGGCGTGCAGCGGCGCGCGCGAGCCCAGCTTGGCGCTCATTCGCATCAGCTCGCGGCACTGCACCTGCTCGACGAAGACCGCCTCGCCCGCCTCCATCACCGCGAGGTTCGCGGTCTCGCCCGCGCGGTCCATGAGCTCGCGCAGGTGCGGGTACGCTTGCACGACGAGGTTGCGATGGGCGAGGAACGCGTTGCCCACGCGAAACGCGAGTACGCCCATCTGCCATTCGCCCTTGGGGCCGGCACGCACGTAGCCGCCCGCTTCGAGCGTGGCGAGGAGCCGGTGCGCGGTCGGCACGGGCAGCGCGAGCTGCTCGGCCAGCGCGGTGAGCGTGGCCCCGCTATCCGTGGCGGCGAGCGCCTCCAGCACGGCGAGCCCGCGCGACAGGGCCTGCGTATGGCCCGCGCCCTTGTCCGCGGCGCGAACGCGTCTCGCAGAACGTGTTGCCATGGCGCGCGATTCTACGCCGCACGGGCGTTTGTGAAAACGGATTTCACATTTGCCCGCGACACGCGCCACGGTAGAATGCAGCCGCCCATGAACGATCGCACCGCCGCCGCCGTCGCCGCGCTCGATGCGAAGCGCGTGTGGGCGCATTGCGATGCGCTCGGACGCCTGTCCGAGATGGAAGGCGGACTCACCCGCGTGTTCCTCTCGCCGCAGCAGCGCGAGGCCAATGCGCTCGTGCTGGAATGGATGCGCGAGGCGGGGATGAGCGCGTGGCTCGACGCGATGGGCAACTGCGTGGGCCGTTACGAAGGCGATCGCCCCGGCCTGCCGTGCCTCATGCTCGGATCGCATCTGGACACGGTGCGCGATGCCGGCAGGTACGACGGGATGCTCGGCGTGCTCTGTGGTATCGAATGCGTCGCTGCGCTGAAAGCAACGAGCACGCGCCTGCCGTTCGCGATCGAGGTCGTCGGCTTCGGCGACGAGGAGGGCGTGCGATTCGGCTCCACGCTCCTCGGCAGCCGCGCCGTCGCAGGCACGTTCGATCCGTCGATCCTCGACAAGACCGATGCGCAAGGCACGACGCTGCGCGACGCGCTCGCCGCGTTCGGACTCGATCCATCCAGGTACGCCGACGCGGCGCACAAGCCCGCTGACGTGCTTGCGTACGCGGAGCTGCACATCGAGCAGGGCCCGGTGCTCGAGGCCGCGGGCCTTCCGGTGGGCGTCGTGACGGCGATCAACGGCGGCAACCGCTTTGGCGTCGAGCTCGCTGGCATGGCCGGTCACGCGGGCACCGTCCCGATGGGTCTTCGGCAGGACGCGCTCGCTGCCGCCGCGGAGTGCGTGCTCGCGGTAGAGCGCATCGCTCGCTCGATGCCGGAGGTCGTCGGCACCGTGGGCCGCATCGAGGCGCAACCGGGCGCGATGAACGTGATTCCCGGCAAGGTGAAATTCTCGATCGACGTGCGCGCACCGACGGACGAGCGGCGCCACGCCGCTGCAAACGCGATGCGCGACGAGCTCGCGGCGGTCGCAGTGCGGCGCAACGTCGCACTGACGATATCGCCGCTGTGGGAGGCGAAGACGGCGGCGTGCGCGGCCGGCATGCAGGCGCAGATCGCCTCCGCCATCGCCGCCGAGGGCACCGCTGTGCATCACCTGCCGTCGGGCGCCGGCCACGACGGCATGGCGATCATCGACATCGCGCCCATTGGCATGCTCTTCGTGCGCTGCAAGGGTGGCGTGAGCCACAACCCGGCGGAAGCGGTCACGCTCGACGACGTCGCGACGGGCTTGCGCGTGTTCCTGCGCTTCATTTGCGGATTTCATCCATGAGCGCAGGCGACGACATCCACGCGTTTCTCGCCGCGCACCGCAAAGCGCAGGAGGCGTTCCTCGCCGACCTCGTGCGCGTGCCCTCGGACAATCCGCCGGGCGATTGCGCCCCGCATGCCGAGCGCGCGGCGCACCTGCTCGAGGCCATGGGGCTCGCCGTCGAGCGCCACGTCGTGCCGCAGGAAGCGGTCACCGCGAACGGCATGGTGAGCTGCACCAACCTCCTCGTGCGCGTTCGCTTCGGCGACGGCCCGGTTATCGCGCTCAACGCGCACGGCGACGTCGTGCCGCCGGGCCTCAACTGGACCGCCGATCCCTATGGCGCCGAAGTGCGCGACGGTGTGATGTACGGCCGCGGTGTGGCCGTTTCCAAGTCCGATTTCGCGACCTACGCGTTCGCGCTGCGTGCGCTGATGGCGGCCGCGTCCAAGGGCGCCCGCTTCGCCGGCACCGTTGAGCTGCACTTCACGTACGACGAGGAGGCCGGCGGCGCCATCGGCCCCGGCTGGCTTCTCGCACAGGGCGTGAGCAAGCCGGACTACGCGATCTCCGCCGGCTTCAGCTACGGCATCACGACGGCGCACAACGGCTGCCTGCATCTCGCCGTCGAGATCGTCGGCAGGTCGGGCCACGCCGCGGAGCCGGCCAAGGGTGTGGATGCGCTCGAGGCCGCTGTCGGCGTGCTGTCGGACCTCTACGCACTGCGCAAGACATACGCGGCGACGCGCTCGAAGGTCCCCGGGATCGAATCGCCCACGCTCGTGATCGGCCTCATCAGGGGCGGCATCAATACGAACGTGGTGCCCGACAACGTCGTGTTCCGTATCGACCGGCGCATCATCCCCGAGGAGAACCCGGCCGAGGTCGAGGCCACGCTCACGGGGCAGATCCGCGACTACGCCGCCAAGTGGCCGGGCGTGACGGCGAACGTGACGCGCATTCTGCTTGCGGTGCCGTTCGTCCCCATCCCCGGGCAGGAGAAGCTCGTGTCCGCGCTGCAGCGCCACGGCGAGGCGGTCGTCGGCGAGCCCTTGCGCACGCACGGCGTGCCGATCTACACCGACGCGCGGCTGTACACGAGCGCGGGCGTGCCTGCCGTGCTGTACGGCGCGGGCCCGCGCACGCTCGTCGAGGCGAACGGCCACCGCGCCGACGAGAAGCTCGTGCTCGCGGATCTGTACAAGGCCACGGAGGTCGTGGCGCTCGCACTGGCGGATCTCCTGACGGCGGCGTGAGCGGCGCACACGCGGCAGGCGAGCCGGTCGCCTTCCTCTGGCGGCGGACGTGCGCGCTGGGTGTTGCGCAGATCGTGTCGTGGGGGACGCTGTTCTACACGATCGCCGTGCTCGGCGCCGCGATGCGCGCCGGCACCGGCGTCGGCGAGCTCTGGCTCTTCGGCAGCTTCACCGCAGGGCTGTTCGTCTCGGGGATCGTGTCGCCCTACCTCGGCCGCGAGATCGACGCCCGCGGCGGGCGCCGCGTGCTCGCGGCGGGCTCGCTCGCCGGCGCGCTGGCCTGCGCGACGCTCGCCATGGCGCAGGGGCCGGCCACGGTGCTCGCCGGATGGCTGCTGGCAGGCGTGGCGATGGCAGCGTGTCTCTACGACCCCGCGTTCGCAACGCTGCACCAGGTCGCGGGCGCCGCCTATCGTCGCGCGGTCACCGCGCTCACGCTATTCGGCGGGTTCGCGAGCACCGTCTTCTGGCCCCTATCGCAATACCTTCTCGACACGATGGGATGGCGCGCGACGTTCGCCGTCTACGCCGGCCTCAACCTCCTGCTGTGCCTGCCCATTCACCTCGCGAGCGTGCCGAAGGGGCGGCCCGCGGCCGCGCCCGCCGCGGTTGCCGCGCCCGCGCCCGCTGCGGCCCGCGGCGGCGCCGTGTTCGTGTGGCTCGCCTCCGCGCTTGCTCTCGCGGCGTTCATCGCCTCCGCGGTCGCGGCGCATCTCATCGAGCTTCTCACCGCGACGGGATTGACGGCGCGCGATGCCGTGCTCATCGGCTCGCTCATCGGGCCGATGCAGGTCGCCGGCCGTATCATGGAGTTCGCCTTCAACCGCCGTGTGCGCGCGCTCGCGGTCGGATTCTTCGCGTTTGCGCTCATGATCGCAGCGCTTGCGATACTCACGCAGGTGCACGGCGTCTGGATCGTCGCGCTCGCGTTCGCCATTCCGTACGGCTGGGCGAACGGCATCATGACCATCGTCCGCGGAACCGTGCCGGCGGAGCTCTTCGGCCACCGCGACTACGGCGCGCTGCTCGGGCGCCTCGCGCTCCCGCAGTTCGTGCTCAGGGCCGCGGCGCCGTTCGCGCTCACCCTGCTGTTCCTCGTGGACCCGGCGCGCGTGTACTCGCCGTACGCGTTGCTCGTCCTGGCGCTCGCCGCGCTCGCGGCGTACCGCGCGGCAGGCGCCGCGTCGCGAAAGCGCTAATCCGGCACGCCGTGGTCCGCCGACGGCGAGCGGCGGCGCACTTCGGCGTCGACCTCGATGTCCTGCGTGCGGCCGTCGGCGTAGCGCAGCACGAGCGTGATCGGCACGCGCTCGCCCGCCTTGAGCGGGTGTGCGAGCTGCACGAGCGCGAGGCGCACGCCGCCCGCCTTGAGCCGCACGGTCTCCTTGGCGGGCAGCGCGAGCGAAAAGGGCGGCGGGGTCCGTTTCGATGCCGCGACGAGCACCGTCGCGCGTGCCCGCGGGCAGCGAGCGTCCGCGAGAGTCGCATCCTCGGAGCTTTGGATCCGCAGGTACGCTTCTGCAGTTTCCCCGGCCGCCGCCGGACGCACCCACGGTTCGGTGATGTTGACGACCGCGGCGGCGGCCGCGCCCCACAGCGCGTAAAGCGCGCACGCACTTGCGATGACCCATAGCCGATTCATGCGCCCATCGTAGGGCGGAACCACGCGCGCTGTCACGAAGACAATTGTGGTGGGGGACGCGGAATAGCGGCGCTGCCGACCCTGTTGGCCCGCGCATCGGGCTTTCACGCGTTCGGCAGGAGGACCCCATGAGGAAGATCGCAATCCGCGCCCTGGCAGCGCTCGCGCTGCTCCTGGGCGCGTCCGCCGCCCAGGCGGCATTCCACCTGTGGCGCATCGACCAGATCTACACCAATGCCGACGGCAGCGTGCAGTTCGTCGTGCTGAAGGAGTGCTGCGGCCAGAACAACGAGAACCTGCTGGCCGGACAGTCGCTCAAGGCCCAGACCGGGGCCAACAGCCAGACGTTCATCTTCCCCAACGGGCTGCCGAGCAATACCGCGAATCACCAGCTGCTGATCGCCACACAGGGTTTCGCCAACCTCGGCATCGTCACGCCCGACTACATCATGCCGGCGAACTTCGTTCCGATCGGCGGCGGCAGCCTCAACTACGCCGGTGTGAGCCAGGTTTCGTTCGGCCCGCTGCCCACGGACGGCGCGAGCGCGATCAACTCGGCGGGCACGGTGATACCGAACGTCGCGACCAATTTCGCCGGCCAGTCGGCGAGCGTCGTGCCCGGCCCGACGCAGGCCACGGTGATCGAGTTCTACAACGCGTCGCTCGACCATTACTTCATCACGCATCACGCGCAGGAGATCTCCGACCTCGACAACGGCGTTCATGTCGGCTGGGCGCGCACCGGCGAATCGTTCCAGGTGTCCATGTCCTCGAGCGCGCAGACCTCGCCGGTGTGCCGCTACTACATCCCTCCGCCGCTGGGCGACTCCCACTTCTACGGTCGCGGCGTGCAGGAGTGCACGGCAACCGGCCAGGCCCACCCGAGCTTCGACAACGAGGATTCGCAGTTCTTCTTCGTCATCCTGCCCGACGCCGGGAATTGCCCCGCCGGAACCGTTCCGGTGTACCGCGTATTCGACAATCGCACCGACGCGAACCACCGTTACATGGTCAAGCGCGACATCCGCGACGCCATGGTGTCGCAGCGGCACTGGATCGCGGAGGGCGATGGTCCCGATCTCGTGGTGATGTGCGTGCCGCCGACCCCGTCGCCGCCCAGCTCGAGCCCGGCGCCCGATCCGGACCCGCCGATGGACCCGATGCCGCCGGGCTACGGGGGCGGTTACTGATCGGCCGACGCCGGCGCGCTCGGGCGCGCGCTTGCCAGCAGCAGCGGCAGGATGAGCAGCACGGTCGCGCCCTGCGCCACGAACAGGACGCGGAACGCGGCGCCCGTAGGCAGGCCCGCGCCCTGCGCGGCGGCGAACACGAGCTGCAGGATCTCGAGGCCGAACTCGGTGCCGATCATGATCGCCATCGACGGCAGTGCGGCGACGATGGGCACGCGCGGCGCGTCGCTCACGATCGCCACGCAAAGCACCAGCGTGAGCGCGCCGACGCCGGCGCCCGACACGGCGGCGGTCCAGAGGTAATACGAAGGGTCGTCGATCCATGGGTAGGCCGCGAAGGCGGCGAGCCCCGCCGCGACGCTTGCCCAGGTCGTCAGGAGAAGGCGCGTGCCGCCGGCGTGCCGATGCAGCGCGAGCCCGGCGGCGAACGTGCCCGCGACCGACGCCGCGGCAAAGAGCGTGGCGCGGTCGGCGACGAACGCTTCGGACAGGCCTCGATCGAACAGAAACGCGGCTTCGAAGAACCCGGTCGTTGGCATCTGGAGCACGAACAGGGCGCCGAGCAGCGGCCACGTCGCCGGCATGAGCACCGTCTCGCGCGGCAGCGGCGCGGCCCGCCGCCGCAGACACACGATCGCGGCCGCCAGGAGCGGCAGCGAGGCGAGCGTGGCGGGGGCCAGGTAGCCCGCGATCGAGCCGAGCGTGGACCAGAGCTCGAACGCGGCCACGGCCCCCACGAACGCCGCGATGACCGGCTTCGGGAACGACGCCGACCGCGGATCGCTGCCGCTCCCCGGGGGCAGCACGGCGGCCACGACGGCCAACAGCGCGAGCAGGAACAGCGGCAGGGTGGCGAAGGCGGCGAAGTACGCGGACAGCCCAAGCGTGGGGAGGAAGGTCTTGGCGAGCTGCGGCGCGGCGAGGAAGCCCGCCGGCGTGGCGCCGGTCCAAATCGTGGTGAGCACCTTGCGCCCCTCCGCCGCGGGCCAGCGCGCGACGAGCGCCTGCGCCGACGGCGCGAGGCACACGAGCGCCGCGGCGCCGAGCGTAAGGCAGGCGTAGGCCGCCATTTCGCGCTGCCAGGCGGCGGCGCCGGCGAGCGTGATGCCCGCGAACACCGCGAACGCGGCTGCGGCAACCGCACAGGCGCTCATCGCGACCCGGCGCACGGTGTATCGGTGCAGCAGGAGCGGGTACACCGCGAGCGCCAGGACCATCCCCGCGACGATCGTCTCCATGAGCAGCGCCACGCGCTCGACGGCGATGCCGAGGAACGTCGCGAACTGCGCCTCGCTCACGAGCACCGTGCTCGTGACCACCGCCTTGAGGCCGTTGCCGAGGAGCGCGATGCCGCCCAGGACGACGAGCGCGGCGGCGTCCCTGCCCACGTCAGGGCCTGTTCACGCCAGCGACTGGAGGCGCCTAGCTCGCGCGCGGCGCTGCCTGCGGCGCCCGCACGACATAGGTCGGTTCGTTGAACAGCGACGTCACCCGCACCCCGGCGATGTCCGGGCGATCGGTCACTTCGTACAGGATCGGAGTGATGAGCTCCTCGAAGATGCCGCGCAGGCTGCGCGCGCCCGTCTTGTACTCGATCGCGAGCTCGGCGATCTGCTCGAATACGCGCGGCTCGACGGCGAGGTCCACGCTCTCGTCGCGGAAGATCTCGCGGAACTGGTTGTAGATCGAGTTGCGCGGCTCGGTCATGATGCGCACCATCATCGCCCGGTCGAGGTCGTGGAACCGCGCGATGATGGGGAGGCGACCGGTGAACTCCGGAATGAGGCCGTAGGTGAAAAGGTCGGTCGGCTTCACCCGCGTGTTGAGGCGGTCGAGGATGCGCTGGTTGTCGCCCTTCGACGTCGCGATGAAGCCGTAGCCGTGCGTCTGCGACGCGATGATCTCGTCGAGGCCGACGAAGGCGCCGCCGCAGATGAACAGGATGTCCGAGGTGTCCATGTAGCGGCCGTTCGCGAGCTTGACCTGCGCGCCCTCCATGATCTTGAGCAGCGAGTGCTGGACGGATTCGCCGGAGCTGCCCTGGGCCTGCCCGCCGGCGGACTTGAGCTTGTCGATCTCATCGATGAAGACGATGCCCGTCTCCGCCTTGCCGACGTCGCCGCCGGCCTTGTCGACGAGGCGCGTGAGCATCGCCTCGATCTCCTCGTTGACGAAGCGCGTATTGGCGAGCGACGTCGCCTCGGCGGTTACGAACGGCACCTCGAGCAGGTGCGACAGCGTTTCGCACGTCAACGTCTTGCCGGTGCCCGACGAGCCGATGAGCAGCACGTTGCTCTTGACGCGGCCCGCGTCGCTGGCCGTCGCGCGCTCGATCTTGCGGTAGTGCGCGTACACGGCCACCGCGATGATCTTCTTGGCATCCTCCTGGCCGACCACGAACTGGTCCAGGTACTTCAGGATGGCGCTGGGCTTGAGTGTCTTGGCGAGCACGGGCGTGGCGGATTCCGGGGGTGCGGCGTTGCGTGACGGTAGCAGTGCGGCCGCCCCGACCGCAAGCGCCCCTAAACAATCGGTCTGGACTTAGCCGTCCTCCCGGGCGTCGGCCGGCGCCCCGCCTCCTTAAGCCGAGGTGCCGCTCGGAGTGTGATTATCATGTGCGCTCCCTGCCCCTTTTCAGCGCTTCGACGTTGAGCGTATCCTAACTTTAGGCAGGTGACGAGGTGGCGAGCGCGCTCTGAATATTCGCGGCATATAAGAAGCTTCGCGGCACAAAGAAGCGAAAGACACAACCGGGGTGAGGACGCTCGCTTCGCGGACGTCCCGATGACGAATTGGCATCGCGCCGCTGCAGCGCGATTTGCGAACGGAGGATAGAGTCAGGACCTTGCAACGATTCTGCCGCGCTTCGTTGCGCACCTCCCACGGGCTTTCGCATCGGCGGGCGTCACTCCGCAACGCGGTGTGACGTAGTGCGATCCGTCGGTGTTGCGGCGGCCGGTCGAAGCGCGGCGCCGAGGGGGTGGGGTTTGTCCCTATGAGCCGCGACCTGACGCCGCCGAAACCCGTCCGATTGCCCGCGCCGACCATCCAAGCAGGCTTCATTCCGCAACCGTCCCAAAGGAGATGTCGATGATCCCTCCTCGCGTCAGCGTCGATGCCGTCCGTGAAAGCATCGGCAGCTATGCCGACACCGTGCAGACCGCCGAGCAGCGCTACCAGATCTACAAGGAGCTCATCGGGTTCCTGCCGCCGCGCATCGAGGCGCGGATCAACGTCACCGGAGCGCTCGATCCTGTGCTGCTCGACATGCAGGAGAAGATGCGCGCCCACGCGATGTACCCCAAGTGCTTCGACGTGAAGACGTCGCAGCTCCTTCTATTCGGGATGCTGCTCATGGACATGAACGACGCCGCGCCGCTGCACGGCATCGCCGCCCGCCGCGCGGGCGCCACGTGGGAAGAGATGCAGGCCGTCGTGAGCCTCGCGTTCCTGTTCCGCGGCTTGTCGGCCGCCAACCGCGGCGCCGAGCTCCTGGCCAACATCGCGAAGCGTGAAGTCGAGGAAGCCGCCGCGAAGGCCGGCGAGAAATGAACCCCTGCGCTCGCGGCGGCCCTTTCGCACGAACGAACCGATGATCCCCCGCGCTCGCGGAGCGGCGAAGGGACCCTTACACCCGGAGAGATGAGCATGGCAACCAAGCAGACCCTCAATTTCATCAACGGCGAGTACGTCGCCGCCAAGGCCGGCAAGTTCTTCGAGAACCGCTCGCCGGTCGACGGCAGCCTCGTCAGCATGGTCTCCGAGGCCGGCAAGGAGGAAGTCGACGCGGCCGTGAACGCGGCGCGCGCGGCACTCGAGGGCCCTTGGGCGACGATGGACATCGCGAAGCGCAGCGAGCTCCTGTACGCGGTGGCCGACGAGATCAATCGCCGCTTCAACGATTTTCTGGACGCGGAAGTCGCCGACACCGGCAAGCCGCACAACCTCGCCAAGCACATCGACATCCCGCGAGGCGCAGCGAACTTCAAGATCTTCGCCGACGTCGTGAAGAACGTGCCGACCGAGACGTTCCAGATGACCACGCCCGACGGCGGCGCCGCGCTCAATTACGCAATCCGGGTGCCGAAGGGCGTGATCGCCGTGATCGCGCCGTGGAACCTGCCGCTGCTCCTCATGACGTGGAAAGTCGGCCCTGCGCTCGCGTGCGGCAACACGGTCGTGGTGAAGCCATCCGAGGAAACGCCGTCGACCGCCGCGCTTCTGGGCGAGGTCATGAACAAGGTCGGCGTGCCGAAGGGCGTGTACAACGTGGTTCACGGCTTCGGGCCCAACTCGGCGGGCGAGTTCCTGACGCGCAACCCGAACGTCAATGCGATCACGTTCACGGGCGAGACCCGCACCGGCACCGCGATCATGAAGGCGGCCGCGGAAAAGACGCGAGCGGTGTCGATGGAGCTCGGCGGCAAGAACGCGGGCATCGTGTTCGCCGACGCCGATTTCGACGCGGCGGTCGACGGCATCGCGCGCGCCTGCTTCGCCAACAGCGGCCAGGTGTGCCTGGGCACCGAGCGCGTGTACGTCGAGCGCTCGATCTTCGACAAGTTCGTGCCGGCGCTCGCGAAGGCGGCCGAGAACATGAAGCTCGGCCGGCCGGAAGATCCGGCCACGCAGCTCGGTCCGCTCATCAGCCACGAGCATCAGAAGAAGGTGCTGTCGTACCTGAAGAAGGCGGTCGACGAGGGCGCCAAGGTGGTGTACGGCGGCAAGGTTCCCGACCTCGGACCCGAGTTCGCGAAGGGCGCATGGGTGATGCCCACCATCTGGACGGGATTGCCGGAGACGGCCAGCGTGATCCAGGAAGAGATCTTCGGTCCGTGCGTGCATGTGCGCCCGTTCGACACCGAGGACGAGGCGGTGAAGCTCGCCAACGACACCGATTACGGCCTCGCGAGCACCGTGTGGACGACCAACCTGTCGCGGGCGCACCGCATCGCCGCCAAGATCGAGGTCGGCATCTGCTGGATCAACAGCTGGTTCCTGCGCGACCTGCGCACCGCGTTCGGCGGCTCGAAGGACTCGGGCATCGGCCGCGAAGGTGGCGTGCACTCGCTCGAGTTCTACACGGAGCTGCGCAATGTGTGCGTCAAGCTCGAGCAGCAGAAAGGCGCCAGCGTCGAGCGGCGCGAAGCGAGCTCCCAGGCCGGGTGGGATCGCGAGCCCGGCAAGGAAACGGTAGGAATCAAATAGACGGAGGCCTGAGCCATGGCGGGCGTCGTAGCAGCAGCACTCGTCGCGCACGTGCCCACGCTCGGGCGCGCCGAGAACACGCCGGAGTACCAGCAGACGCTGGTGCAGGCCGAGAAGATCCTGGGCGCGGCGATTCGCGAGTCGATCAAGCCCGACCTCTGGGTCATCGTGTCCACGCACTGGATCAGCACGTTCGACTGGTTCACGACGTGCCAGCCCAAGCACGAAGGCCTGTGCGTCGCCCAGGAGGCGCCGAACCTCATTCCAGGGCTGCCGTACAGCTATCGCGGCGATCCGGAATTCGGCGCGGCGCTCGTCGATGCGTGGAAGGAGGCCGGCGTGGCGGCGGTGAAGAACGAGGCGCCGAATTACCACTGGGACTACGGGACGTACGTGCCGATGCAGTATCTGGACCCCAAGGGGGACGTCCCGGTGGTCGGCATGCCCGTCGTCCTCATGGCCGACCACGGCGAGTGCCTGCGCGCGGGCGCCGCGGTGCACGCGGTCGCGAAGAAGCTCGGCCGCCGCGTCGTCTTCCTGACGAGCAGCGCGCTGTCGCACCTGCTCGTTCGCGGGCGCCACAATTGGCCCACGCCGGAGCGCGTGGAGGCCGACAAGCGATTTGTCGATCTGCTGAAGCGCGGCTCGCTCGACGAGGTCATCGCGAGCTTCACCGAGTACAGCAAGAAGACGGTCGCCGAGATGGGCGGGCGGGCGCTCGCGACGATGGTGGGCGTGGCTGCGGCGATGTCGCGCGAGGGCCGGCCCATCGCCGCCCAGCAGTACGGCGAGTACGCACAGTCGTCCGGCAGCAACAACGCGGTCGTGCTGGTCGCGGACCTCGATACGCTCGCCAACGTGCAGAAGAGCGCGGCCAAGGAGACGCAGGCGCCGATGCCGCACGTGACGGACAAGGACCTCGCGGCACTCGAGGACACCGAGTAATCAACCGGAGGACCCCGGACAATGGCTATCGACAGCAAAGTGATCGAAAGCGTCGCAGCGAAGCTGCGCGGCGCCGCCGAAAGCGGCAAGCCCATCCCACCGATCCGGGAGGAGCTCGCGGCGGGCGGCGTGGCCGCGGCCTACGCCGTGCAGAACGCGAACACGGAGCACGGGCTCAAGCAGGGCCGCCGGCTCGTCGGCCGCAAGATCGGGCTCACCTCGAAGTCCGTGCAGAAGCAGCTCGGCGTCGATTCCCCGGACTTCGGCATGCTGTTCGCCGACATGGCGTTCAACGATGCCGAAGAGGTGGCGCTCGGCAAAGTGCTGCAGCCGAAGGTCGAGGCCGAGGTGGCGCTGGTGCTCGAGCGAGACCTTTCGCACGACCACGTCACGCTGACCGACGTGATCTCCGCCGTCGCCTACGCGCTGCCCGCGATCGAAATCGTCGGCAGCCGCATCGCGAACTGGGACATCAAGCTGCTCGACACCGTTGCCGACAACGCGTCGGCGGGCCTGTTCGTGCTCGGCGCCGAGCCGCGCAAGCTCGACGGCCTCGACCTTCGCCTGTGCGGCATGGTGATGGAGTTGAGGGGGGAGGCCGCGTCGGTCGGCGCAGGCGCGGCGTGCCTCGGCCATCCCCTCAACGCGGCCCTGTGGCTCGCGCGCACGATGGTGGAAGTCGGGCGCCCGCTCAAGGCGGGTGACGTCGTGATGAGCGGCGCGCTCGGCCCGATGGTCGCGGTGAAGCCCGGCGACGTCATCGACACACGCATCAACGGGTTGGGCTCCGTTCGCGCGGCCTTCGCGGCCTGACCTGGAGACGGCAATGCCAGACCTCAACGCACTCGCTAAATTCGTCGACGACGCGGCGCGCTACGCGAAGGAGATTCCGCAGCTCACCGACCCCATCACCCTCGAGGACGCCTACGAGATCCAGAAGAAGAGCCTCGCCCGCCGCTACGAGCGCGGCGAGAGGCAGGTGGGCATCAAGATGGGGTTCACGAGCCGCGCCAAGATGGTCCAGATGGGCGTTCACGACATGATCTGGGGCCGCCTCACCGACGCCATGGTGGTCGAGGACGGCGGGCCCACCTCCCTCAAGAAATACGTGCATCCGCGCATCGAGCCGGAGGTCGCGTTCCTGCTGAAGAAGGAGCTCGTCGGCACGGTGACGCCGATGCAGGCGCTGTCGGCGGTCGAGGCGGTCGCGCCCGCGGTCGAGATCATCGACTCTCGCTACCAGGCGTTCAAGTTCTCGCTGACCGACGTGGTCGCCGACAACTCCTCGTCGTCGGGATTCGTCGTCGGCCCGTGGCACAACGCCGATCTCGACTGCAGCAATTTGGGCATCATCGTCTCGTTCAACGGCGTGCCCAAGCTCGTCGGCTCGACGGCGGCGATCCTCGGCAACCCGCTGCGCTCGCTCGTGGCGGCCGCGCGCTTCGCCGCGCAGGCCGGCGAGCCGCTCAAGCCGGGCTGGATCGTCATGCTCGGCGGCGCGAGCCACGCCGAGGCGCTGGTCCCGGGCATCTGGGTGGAGTGCGAGGTGCAGCACCTCGGTCGCTGCGGCTTCACGGTCACCGAGTAAGAGGCGTCCCATGCCGATCTGCATCATCCACATGATGGAAGGCCGCGACGACGCCAAGAAGGCGAGGGCGATCGCGGCGGTGACGCAAGCGCTGGTCGAGTCCCTCGAGGTGAAGCAGGAGACGGTTCGCGTGATCCTGCAGGAAGTTCCGAAGCAGCACTGGGGCATCGCGGGCAAGCCGGTCGGCGAGCCGCGCTGATTCACGACGATGGATCCGCGGGCATGGCCCCGCGCGTAGCGTCCGGTCAACGAAACGGAGAGTAACCGCATGGCAACCCGACACGATCCGAGTCTTCTGTTCACGCAGGAGGAGGGCTGGCTGCAGCTCGGCGGCATCCAGGCGCTGGTGCGGCTGCCGCTCGACCAGATCCGGGCCGACCGCCGGCGCGGGCTCAAGCCCGCGATGTTCATCGCAGGCTATCGCGGGTCGCCCGTGGGCGGCCTCGACCAGGCGTACCTCGCCCAGAACAAGCTCCTGAAGGAGCACGAGATCGTCTTCAGCAACGGCATGAACGAGGATCTCGCGGCCACGGCGGTGTGGGGCACGCAAATGCTGCACGCCGTGGGCAAGCAGAATTTCGACGCCGTGCTCGGCACCTGGTACGGCAAGGCGCCGGGGGTGGACCGTAGCGGCGACGCGCTCAAGCACGGCAACTACACGGGCATCCAGAAGAACGGCGGCGTGCTCGCCATCTTCGGCGACGACCCGAGCTGCAAGTCCTCCTCGCTCACCAGCCAGTCGGAGCCCGGGCTTTATCACTGGGGCATCCCGTCGATCTATCCCGGCAACCAGCAGGACATCCTCGACTTCGGCCTGCACGGCTACATGCTGTCGCGCGTCTCGGGCTGCTGGATCGGCCTCAAGATCGTCACCAATGTCGCCGACGGCACCGGCAGCGCCGAAGTGTCGCCCGACCGCATCAAGCCGATCATCCCGGTCGTCGAGCTCGACGGCCGGCCGTTCGTGCCGCACATGAACCTCGGCATGAACGTGCGCGCCGACGCGCTCGAGATGGAGTACACGCTCTACAACGCGCGGCACGAGATGGCGCGGCGTTACGCGCGCGCCAACAACCTCAACCGCGAGATCATCGCCAACCCGTCCGCGTGGCTCGGCATCATCACCGCGGGCAAGACGTATCACGACGTCCGCCAGGCCTTCATGGAGATGGGCCTGCCCACCGAGGACGACATTCGCCGGGCCGGCATCCGCCTGCTCAAGATGGGCATGCTGTTCCCGATGGAACCCACCGTCGTGCGCGACTTCGCGCAGGGCTTGGAGGAGATCTTCGTCATCGAGGAGAAGCGGCCGTTCCTCGAGATGTTCGCCAAGGAGAACCTGTACGGCCGCGCCAATGCGCCGCGCATCGTGGGCAAATTCGACCACGAGGAGAAGGCGTTGCTGCCGATGCACGGCGAGCTCGAGCCCGACATCATCGGCCGCGCGCTGATGCGCAGGCTCGGACAGAAGACGCGCCTGGAATCGGCCGAGGCGTGGATCAAGCGCCTCGACGAGATCCACAGCCGCTCGAAGGTCGTGACGCTCGCGCGCCCGGCGTGGTACTGCTCGGGCTGCCCGCACAACTCGTCGACCAAGGCGTTGCCGGGCAGCATCGTCTCCGCCGGCATCGGCTGCCACACGATGGCGATGTGGATGAACCGCAACGTCGTGATGGGAACGCACATGGGCGCCGAGGGCGCGCAGTGGATCGGCATGGCGCCGTTCACGGACGTGCCGCACATCTTCCAGAACATGGGCGACGGCACGTTCTTCCACTCGGGACTGCTCGCGCTCAATTACACGGCGGCGTCGCCGGTCAACATCACCTACAAGATCCTTTACAACTCGCACACGTCGATGACCGGCGGCCAGGAGTACATGGGCGGCCGCCCGGTGACCGATCTCGTGAACGGGCTCTTAGCCTACGGCGTGAGCCGCGTGATCGTCACGACCGAGGATTTGAACCGCTACAACAACGTCGCGCTGCCGGCGAAGAGCGAGGTATGGCACCGCGACCGCCTCCAGGAAGCCCAGGACGCGCTCGCCAAGTCGCAAGGCACGACCGTGCTCATCCACGACCAGGAATGCGCGGCCGAGCTGCGGCGCATGCGCGGCAAGGGACAGCGTCCGGAGCCGGAGGCCCGCGTCATCGTCAACGAGCGCGTGTGCGAGGGCTGCGGCGACTGCGGGGTCAAGTCGAACTGCATCAGCGTGGAAGCGGTCGACACGGAATTCGGCGACAAGACGCGCATCCACCAGCCGTCGTGCAACAAGGACTATTCCTGCGTGAAGGGGTTCTGCCCGTCGTTCCTGACGGTCACGCCGAAGGCGGCGCCGGCGCAGCCGCCGGGCCCGGACGGCAAGCCCGCGAAGGCACCGAAGAAGCCGCGCCGCATGCCCGCGCTCGACCGCGAGATTCCCGAGCCGACGTTCAAGGTCGACCCCGACAACTTCGGCGTGCACATCATGGGCATCGGCGGAACGGGCTCGGTGACCGTGGCGACGACCATCGCCAACGCCGCGAAGCTCGACGGGAAGTTCACGGTCGGGCTCGACCAGACCGGTCTCGCGCAGAAGGGCGGCACCGTGATCTCGGACATCAAGGTGTCCAAGGAGCGCTCGGTCGGCAGCAACAAGATCACCGACGGCTCGACGGACCTGTACTTGGGCTTCGACATCCTGAACGCGACCGACTACAAGAACTTCGACAAGTGCCATCCCGACCGCACGATCGCGGTCGTGTCGACCGGGAAGACGCAGACGGGGCCGATGGCCGCCGACCGCAAGGTCAAGTTCCCCGAGATCGCGCCGCTCACCCGCGCCATCGACGCAGTCACCCGCAAAGCGGACAACGTGTACGTCGACGCGCAGGCGATGGCCGAGGGCCTTTTCGCCGACAACATGGCGACCAACATGTTCATGGTGGGGTGCGCGTACCAGGCGGGTGCGCTGCCCATCCACGGGTCGGCCATCGAGAACGCCATCAGGCAGGGCGGGGTGGGCGTGGACATGGGGCTGCTCGCCTTCAAGTGGGGCCGCATGGCGGCGATCGATCCCGATTTCGTGCGCGCCGAGGTCAAGAAATACGAAGCGGCGGAAGCCGTTCCCGAGCTCACGCCGGAAGCCCGCGCGATCGTCGACGCCGTCGGCGCGTCCGGGGAGACGAAGCGCCTGCTCGAGATCCGCGTTCCGGACCTCATCGACTACCAGGACACGGCCTACGCGCGCCGCTACGCGGACGTCGTGAAGAAGGCCGTGCAGGCCGAGCAGAAGGCCGCGCCGGGCTCGACCGCGTACGCGGAGGCCGTGGCCCGCTTCCTGTACAAGCTCATGGCGTACAAGGACGAGTACGAGGTGGCGCGCCTGCACTCGGACCCCAAGTTCCTGGCGAAGCTCGACGCGCAGTTCAAGGACGGCTACACGGTGCAGTACCACCTCGCGCCGCCGACCATCAGCAAGCGCGACCCGATGACGGGCGAGCTCATCAAGAAGCCGTACGGCCCGCACATGCTCACCGCGTTCCGCTGGCTCGCGAAGTTCAAGGGCCTGCGCGGCGGCGCGCTCGACTTCTTCGGCAAGACCGAGGAGCGGCGCCACGAGCGCAAGCTGATCGAGGACTACATCGCGCAGGTCGGCGAGGTCGCGGGCTCGCTGTCGCCGGGCAACCATGCCGTGGCCGTCCAACTCGCGCGCGTGCCCGACCTCATCCGCGGCTACGGCCACGTGAAGGAGCGCAACATGAAGGTGGCCAAGGACGAGGAGGCGCGCCTGCTTGCGCAGTGGCGCGCGCCGAGCCCGACGCCGCAAGTGCGGGTCGCCGCGTGAAACGGCCCCCACGCTCGCGGCAAGGACAAAGGCGCCGCTCGCTGCCCCCCGAGGGGGCGCGGTCGGTCCCTTGGGGCGGCCCGGCGGGACCGACAAGGAGGACTGCATGAACGAGCTCAACGGCCACGATGTCGAGGACCTCACGAAGGGTATGTCCGCGACGTTCGCCAAGACGATCACGGAAGCCGACATCGTCCTCTTCGCGGGCGTTTCGGGCGACAACAACGCGATGCACATCAACGAGGAGTTCGCGAAGTCGACGCGCTTCGCCGGCCGCATCGCCCACGGCATGCTCTCCGCGAGCGTGATCTCCGCGGCCATCGCCAACAAGCTGCCGGGCCCGGGCACGGTCTACATGAAGCAGACGCTCGAGTTCCGGGCGCCGGTGAAAGCGGGGGACACCGTGCACGCCAAGGTGACGGTGCGCGAGATCGTCCCGGGGAAGAACCACGTGCTCCTCGATACGGTGTGTACGGTCAGGGAGACGGTCGTGATCACCGGTGAGGCGATGGTGAAGGTCGGGTCGCGCACCCCCAGGTAAGCCGCGCCATGGCCGATCCTGTCGTGCTCGAGAAGCGCGCTGCGCCGTCTTCCGGGCCGCTGCCCCGGATGCAGAAGCCCTCCGCGGGTCGCGAGCGGCTCGCGCCGGGCGCGGATCACGCCCCGACGTCGCTGCATCGCATCGTCATCGTGGGCGGCGGCGCGGGCGGGCTCGAGCTCGCGACCAAGCTGGGCGACAAGCTCGGGCGGCGGAACAAGGCGCGCGTGATGCTCGTCGATCGCGCGCGCCGTCACATCTGGAAGCCCATGCTGCACGAAGTGGCGGCGGGAAGCCTCGATCCGGC
Organism: Casimicrobiaceae bacterium; assembly: GCA_035499955.1. Classification (GTDB taxonomy): domain Bacteria; phylum Pseudomonadota; class Gammaproteobacteria; order Burkholderiales; family Casimicrobiaceae; genus VBCG01. The sequence continues at coordinate 12,285 of DATJXV010000214.1, read as the reverse complement.
ATCGCATGCGCTCGACTACATGGCGCAGTCGCATTGGCATTCCTTCCACTTCCGGCTGGGCGAGATGGTCGGCCTCGACCGCGAGAAGCGCCTCGTGGCCGTCGCGCCGTTCGTCGACGACGACGGGATGCGGCTCACGCCGGCGCGCACGTTCCCCTACGACACGCTCGTGCTCGCTTTCGGCAGCCAGAGCAACGACTTCGGCACGCCTGGCGTCAAGGAATTCGCGCTGCGACTCGAGACGGTGAAGGACGCCGACCGCTTCCACAGCATCCTCGTGAGCAACTGCATCCGCGCCAACGCCCAGACCGAGCCGCTGCGCGACGAGCAGCTCAAGATCGCAGTCATCGGCGCCGGCGCGACGGGCGTGGAGCTCGCCGCCGAGCTGCACTACGCGCTGCGTCAGTTCATCGAATACGGGCTCGACCGCATCGACGCCGAGCGCGACATCCACATCCACCTCATCGAGGCCGCGCCCCGCATCCTGCCGGGCCTGTCGCCCCAGATGTCGGAGGCCACGCACAAGCAGCTGGGCGACCTCGGCATCAAGGTCCACGTGGCCTCGAAAGTAGCCGAGGTGCTCCCCAGCGGCGTCAAGCTCGCCGACGGGTCGGTCATCGCCGCCGAGATGATCGTGTGGGCTGCCGGCGTCAAGGCGGCCGATTCGACCAAGGAGTTCGGACTGACGACCAACCGCATCAACCAGGTCGTCGTCAAGCCGACGCTGCAGTCGGTCGATGACGAGAACATCTTCGCGCTCGGCGACTGCGCGGCCTGCGAATGGGCGGGCAAGAAGGGCGTCATGGTACCGCCGCGCGCGCAATCCGCGCACCAGATGGCCTCGCACGTCTACAAGCAGATTCTGCGCAAGCTCGATGACAAGCCGCTTACACCGTGGGCGTACCAGGACTTCGGCTCGCTCGTGTCGATCAGCGAATACTCGACGGTCGGCAACCTGATGGGCGGGGCGCTCGGCGGCAATCTCTACTTCCAGGGCTATCTCGCACGCCTCATGTACGTTGCCTTGCACAAGATGCACGACCTCGCGCTGCACGGATTCTGGAAGGTCGGCCTCGACACGGCGGCCGGGATGTTCGGCGGCCGCACGAGCGCGCGCGTCAAGCTGCACTAGGAGCCATCGCATGTCCACGCCCTACGACCCCTCGCAATTCTTCGCGAACCTCATGAAGAGCGGGCAGGAGCAGATGCAGAAGTTCATGAGCGGCGCGCCGTGGGCGGGCGCCGCGCCCGCCGTCTCCGACCCCGGGTCGCACATGGCAGCCGCGGAGAAGCAGTTCGCCGACCTGCAACAGCAGTATCTTGCGAGCCTCGGCAAGCTCGCCGCGCCCGCAGGCGGCACGGACTTGTCGTCGCAGATGGCCGCGGTCACCAAGCAGGTGTCGGACCTGCAGCAGCAGTACATGTCCGGCCTGTCCAAGCTGTCGGGAGCCGGCGCGGCGGACATATCGGCGCAGCTCGCGCAGGCGACGAAGCAGTTCGCCGACTTCCAGCAGCAATATCTGGCGAGCCTGGCCGCGCTGACGGGAGGCTCCGCGGCGCTGCCCGACGCGTCGAACCTGCTGCAGGCCATGACGAAGCAGTTCGCCGACCTCCAGAATCAATACCTCGCCACGATGCAGAGCATGGGGGGCATGGGTGCCGCCGCGACGCCGCCCGTCGACGACAAGCGCTTCAGCAGCGAGGCGTGGAGCAACGACCCGCGCTTCGACGCCGTGCGCAAGGTCTATCTCTCTTATGCCGACTTCATCGAGAAGTCGATCGAGGCCGCGCCGATGGGCGAGCGCGAGAAAGGGCAGCTGCGCTTCGCCGGGCGGCAGTTCGTCGACGCCATGAGCCCGGCCAACTTCTTCCTGACCAATCCCGAGGCGATGACGCTTGCGATGGAGACGGGCGGCGCCAGCGTTTCCGAAGGCATGAAGCTCTTCTTCGAGGATTTCGCCAAGGGACGCATCACCACGACCGACGAGAAATCGTTCGAGGTCGGGCGCAACATCGCGGTTTCCCCGGGCTCGGTGGTTTTCGAGAACGAGCTCATCCAGCTCATCCAGTACGCACCTTCCACGCCGCAGGTCCACGCGCGGCCGCTCGTCGTGGTCCCGCCCTGCATCAACAAGTTCTACATCCTCGATCTCCAGCCCGACAACTCGTTCGTCGGCCACGCCGTCGCGCAGGGCCATACCGTGTTCGTCGTGTCGTGGCGCAACGTCAAGGCCGACCAGGGCACGAAGACCTGGGACGATTACCTGCGTCTCGGACCGATGAAGGCGATCGACGTGGCGCTCGAGATCACGGGCGCCGACCAGGCCAACACGCTTGGGTTCTGCATCGGCGGCACGCTCTTGTCCTGCGCGGCGGCGGTGATGCGCACCAACGACGAGGACAAGATCGCGAGCATGACGCTCCTGACGTCGATGCTCGACTTCTCCGATGCCGGCGAGATCGGCCTTCTGGTCAACGAGCAGGCCGTGCAGGCGCGCGAAGCCTCGATCGGCAACGGCGGCCTGCTGCAGGGCAAGGAGCTGGGCTTCGTATTCTCGTCGCTGCGCGCGAACGACCTGATCTGGCCGTACGTGGTCAACAGCTACCTCAAGGGCAAGGGCCCGCCGGCGTTCGACCTCCTGTATTGGAACTCGGACGCGACGAACCTGCCCGGTCCGATGTTCTGCTGGTACGTCCGCCACGCCTACCTGCAGAACGACCTCCGCATGCCCGGAAAAACCATCCAGTGCGACGTTCCGGTGGACCTCGCGGACATCGACATTCCCGCGTACATCTACGCCTCGCGCGAGGACCACATCGTGCCCTGGAAGACGGCCTACGAGTCGGCGCGCATCCTGGGCGGCGACAACCGCTTCGTGCTGGGCGCGAGCGGCCACATCGCCGGCGTGATCAACCCTCCGGCCAAGGGGAAGCGCAACTATTGGACGGGCGGGCCCGCGGGCAGCGATCCCGACACGTGGCTCGAAGGCGCGCAGAAGATCCCCGGGAGCTGGTGGCCCGACTGGAGCGCGTGGCTCGCGCGCAACGCCGGCGAAAAAGGGGCCGCGCCGAAGGCCCCGGGCTCCGCGCAGTACCGCGTCATCGAGCCGGCGCCTGGCCGGTACGTGAAAGAGAAGGCCGAATGAGAATCGACCTCGGACCGCGTTCCTCAACGAGCTAGCCCATGGACGAAGGCGCCCTCCTGCTGTCTCGGCTGCAGTTCGCCTTCGTGGTGGCGTTCCACTTCCTGCTGCCCGCGTTCACGATCGGGCTCGCCTCGTACATCGCGGTGCTCGAGGGCGCGTACCTTGCCACGAGGCGCCCGGTGTTCCTGCGCGTCTCCACCTACTGGATCAAGATCTTCGCCGTGTCGTTCGGCATGGGTGTCGTGAGCGGCATCGTCATGCCGTTCCAGTTCGGCACGAACTGGAGCCGCTACTCGCAGATGACATCCGACGTCGTCGCGCCGCTCATGGCCTACGAAGGCCTGACCGCGTTCTTCCTCGAGGCGGGCTTCCTCGGCGTGCTCCTCTTCGGGCGCAAGCTCGTGCCGCAGTGGGCGCACTTCATAGCCGCGATCATGGTCGGGGTCGGCACGCTCATGTCGACGTTCTGGATCCTCGTGGTCAACAGCTGGATGCAGACGCCCACCGGCTTTTCGCTGCAAAACGGGCGCTTCTTCCCCGACGACTGGATCGCCGTCATCTTCAACCCGTCGTTCCCGTTCCGCTTCGCGCATACCGTGACGGCGGTCTATCTCACCACGGCGTTCACCGTGATCGGCGTCGCCGCCTACCACCTGCGCAACCGCCGCTTCGTGGAGGAGAGCCGCGTCATGATCATGATGGGCCTCGCGCTCGCCACGATCCTCGTGCCGGCGCAGGCGCTCATCGGCGACGCGCACGGCCTCAACACGCTCGAGCACCAGCCGATGAAGATCGCGGCGATGGAGGGCATCTGGCAAACCGAGGCAGGCGTTCCGGCCGTCGTGTTCGCCATTCCCGACGCGACAACGGAAAGCAACAAGCTCGAGATCGCGATCCCCAAGCTCGCGAGCCTCTATCTCACGCACAGCTGGGACGGCGAGGTGAAAGGGCTGAAGTCGGTGCCGCGCGAGGACCGTCCGCCGGTGCTGCCGGTGTTCTTCGGCTTCCGCATCATGGTCGGCATGTGGGCCATCATGCTCGCGATCACGGTGTGGAGCTGGTGGCTCATGTGGAAGAACAAGCTGTACGAGAACGCGTGGTTCCTGCGGCTTTGCAACTACGCGATTCCCGTCGGCTACGTCGCGGTGACCGCGGGGTGGGTCACCACCGAGGTCGGTCGCCAGCCCTGGGTCGTTTACAACCAGCTGCGCACGGCCGACGCCGTCACGCCGTACATCGCCGCCCACGACGTCGTCGCATCGCTGCTGCTCTACGTCCTCGTCTACGCCGCGGTGTTCGGCGCGGGCGTGTACTACCTCGTCAAGCTCGTGCGCGCGGGACCTTCGAGCGCGGCGTCGCAAGGCGAGCTCGATGCCGCGCACCGGCCGGCACGCCCGCTATCGGCGGCGGATTAGGACGCGCACCCGTATGGCGATCGATCTCGTACCCATCTGGACGGTGATCCTCGCCCTCGCGGTGTTCATGTACGTCCTGCTCGACGGCTTCGACCTCGGGGTGGGCATCCTGTCCCCGTTCGCGGCGGGCGAGGACGCACGCACGCTGATCATGAACTCGGTCGCGCCGATCTGGGACGGCAACGAGACGTGGCTGATTCTGGGCGGCATCGGCCTTTTCGCGGCATTCCCGCTCGCGTTCGCGATCATCGTTCCCGCGATGTACTTCCCGATCCTCTTCATGCTGCTCGGGCTCATCTTCCGCGGCGTGGCGTTCGAGTTCCGGCTGAAGGCGCACAAGAGCCGCTTCCTGTGGGACCACGCCTTCTTCTGGGGATCGCTGGTCGCGACCTTCGCGCAGGGTGTCGTCCTCGGCTCGTTCGTGCAGGGCTTCGCCGTGCGCGACAACCAGTTCGTCGGCACGGTGTACGACTGGGCGCGTCCTTTCCCGCTGCTCGTCGGCGTCGGCCTCGTCTTCGGCTATCTGCTGCTCGGCTCGACCTGGCTCGTGATGAAGACCGAGGACACCGTTCAATACTGGGCGCGGGCGTGGGCGCGCTTCTCGCTGCTCGGCGTCATCGCCTTCATCGCCATGGTGAGCATCTGGACGCCGCTGTCCGACCCGCAGATCGCGGCGCGCTGGTTCACGTGGCCGAACCTCGCCTATCTCGCGCCGCTGCCGGTGGCGACGGCCGCGCTCGCGGCATGGCTGTGGATATCCCTCGACAAGGGGCGCGAGGTCTCGCCGTTCTTCGCCGCCATCGGGCTCTTCGCGATGTGCTTCCTGGGCCTGGGCATCAGCCTGTGGCCGAACATTGTCCCGCCGTCGATAAGCCTGTGGAACGCGTCGGGGTCCACGCGCTCGCAGGCGTTCCTGCTCATCGGGACGCTGTTCCTCCTGCCCATCATCATCACCTACACGGCGTGGTCGTATTATGTCTTCCGCGGCAAGGTCAAAGCCGACGCCGGATATCACTAGCGGCACGATGTCGGCCCCGGCCGCACCGCCGCTGCTGAAGGCGCGCATCTCGATCCCGCCGATTCGCGTGCAGGTGGTATCGAGGCCGCGCCTCGTGGAGCGCATGAACGAGGCGGTACAGCGCCCGCTCACGCTCCTGCAGGCTCCGGCGGGGTTCGGCAAGACGACGCTTCTCACGCAGTGGGTGGCCACCGCCGCCGACGGGCGGCGCGTGGCGTGGCTGTCGCTCGACGAGGCGGACCGCGACCCGGTCCACTTCCTCTACTACCTCGTGGCCGCGCTGCGCGAGTGCGAGCCACGCGTCTCGCGGACGACCGATTCGCTCATCGGCAGCCTTCGGATGCCGGTGCCGAAGGACCTCATGGCGCTGCTGCTCAACCAGATCGCCGAGACCGACCACGACATCGTCCTGGTGCTCGAGGACTACCACCTCGTCGACGAGCCGGAGCTGTCGGCGGCGTTCGCGTTCTTCGTCGAGCGTCTGCCGGCGCGCCTGCACCTTCTCGTGTCCACGCGGGAGGAGCCGCGGCTGCCGCTCGCGCGCTGGCGCTCGCTCGAGAGGCTCTCCGAGGTCGGCGTCGACGACCTGCGTTTTTCGGCGGAGGAGGCAGAGGAGTTCCTGCATCGGACGATGGGCCTCGACCTCGACGCGGAGCTCATGCGCACGCTCGAGAACCGCACCGAGGGCTGGGTCGCCGGATTGCAGATCGCCGCGCTGTCGGTGCGCCACCACGTGCGCCGGCACGGCGGGGAGGAAGTGGCGCGCACCGTGGCCGCCTTCTCCGGCGAGCATCGCTACGTCATCGACTACCTCGCCGCCGAGGTGATGCGCGAGCAGCCTGCGGAAATGCAGGCGTTCCTGCGCAAGACCGCGGCGCTGGACCAGTTGTGCGCCCCGCTCTGCGAGGCGGTCACTGGACGCGGCGACTGCCAGCAGGTGCTCGAGTCGCTCGAGAGGGCCAACATGTTCCTGCGGCCGCTCGACGACCGCCGCGAGTGGTACCGATATCACTCGCTGTTCGCCGATTTCCTTCGCCGCGGCGTGGATCCGGCGGTGGAGCGGGGGTCCCAGCTCACGGCGAGCGCGTGGTTCGAGCAGCAGGGCATGGGGCGCGAAGCGATGCGCTATGCGCTGGTCACGCGCGACATCCCCACGATCGTCCGGCTGTTCCGTAACGTCGTGGAGAGCATGCTCGCCGTGGGCGAGATGCAGACGCTGCTCGCGTGGCTCGATGCGATCCCCGAGGAGACGATTCGGGACCATCCCGATCTGGCGGTGTACAAGTCCTGGCTTCTTTACCTGCGCGGCCAGTCGGTGGAGGCGCAACGCTACGCGCGCGCCGCGGGCGACGCGACGCCTGCCGGGTCCGAGTCCCCGAACGAGGGCATGCAGGCGGCGTTCCAGGCGTACCTCGCGCTCAACTGGGGCGAGCCGCGCGACGCCATCCCGCGCGCGGAGCGCGCCCTTGCGGCAACCGCGGACAAGCCGTCGTTCTTCCGCGTCTATACGTTGAGCCTGCTGGGCCAGGCCGAGATCCTGTGCGGCAAGCGCAAGGAGGCGGGGACGACGCTGCGCGAGGCGTTCCAGCTCGCGCAGCGCTACGACAACCACCTCGTGACGCTCGACGCCCTGAGCCACCTCGTGCTCCTCATGTACGCGCAGGGCCAGATGCGCGAGGCGATCCTGCTTTGCCGGAACATGCTCGACCGCTACGTCGACGACCAGGGGCGGCCATTGCCGGTGGCGGGCCTCGCGCACATTCCCCTCGGCATCTTCTTCTACGAAAGCAACGACCTCGAATCGGCGCGCTATTGCCTGCTCACCGGCATCGCGCTGTGCCAGCAGCTCGGCATGGTGTATTTTCGACTGATGGGGCAACGGGCGCTCGCCAAGCTCCAGCACGTCTGCGGCGAGCGCGAGGCGGCGTGGAACACGCTCGCCGCCGCGCGCGAGGTGGCATCCCAGCCGGCGAGCCCGCGCCGCGGCCGCCTGGTCGCCACGCTCACCGCGGAAATCCACCTGCGCGAAGGGAACGTGAACGAGGCGGCGCGCACGCTCGCGGCCGCGCATTCGCTGCAGGGGCCGCCGACGGAGTACGAGTCGCTGACGCAGGCGCGCCTGCTCCTCGCCCAGCACCATCCGAGCCGCGCCGCTATCACGCTGGACCGTCTCGAGCGCCTCGCCCGCAACGACGGGTGCGACGGCAGCCTCATCGCGATCCACGTCCTGCAGGCGCTGTGCCTTACAGCGACGGGCGACCGCAAGCAGGCGCTGTCGCGCCTGGAGCGCGCGGTGTCGCTGGCCGCCTCCGGAGGGTATCGGCGCGTCTTCCTCGACGAGGGCGCGCCCGTCCTCACGATGCTGTCCGAGCTGCGGCACGTCGCGCCCGAGTTCGTCGACGGACTCCTCGAACCCATGTCCGGGACGGCCCCGCCGCCGGTCGCGCTGCCCGATCCGCTGTCGCGTTCGGAGCGCGAGATCCTGCGGCTGCTCAACCGCGGCATGACGAACCAGGAGATCGCCGACCAGCTCGCCATCACGGTGGGCACGACGAAATGGCATCTGAACCGCATCTTCGCGAAGCTCCAGGTGCGCAATCGCACCGAGGCCATCTCCAAGGGCCGGCACCTGAAGCTCGTGTGACAACGCCTTACGCGCACAAAGGAGTCAGCACCATGATCAGCGGCAAGACCACTCTCATCGCCCACGTCGGGTATCCCACGGAGTCGTTCAAGGCTCCGCTCATCTACAACCCGTGGTTCGACAGCAAGGGGATCGACGCGGTCGTCGTTCCAATGGGCGTGAAAGTCGAGGACTATCCGGGGTTCTTCGAGCGGCTCGTCAAGCTGTCCAACATCCGCGGCATGCTGGTCACGATGCCGCACAAGGTGACGACGGTCGGGCTGCTCGACGAGGTCTCCACCGCGGTCAAGGTCGCCGGCTCGTGCAACGCCGTGCTCGTGCGCAGCGACGGCAAGGTCGTGGGCGACATGTTCGACGGCGCCGGCTTCGCGCGCGGCTTGAAGCGCAAGGGCTTCGACGTGAAGGGACGCTCCTGCCTCATCTCGGGAACCGGCGGCGTCGGCTCGGCCATCGCGGCGTCGCTCGCGGCCGACGGTGTGGCGCACATGGCGCTGTTCGACATGAGCAAGGCTTCCGCCGAAGGGCTCGCCGGGCGCCTGCGCGAGCACTATCCGAAGATGAAGGTCACCACCGGCTCCAGCGACCCCGCGGGCTTCGACCTCGTCGTCAACGCGACGCCGCTCGGCATGAAGCCCAGCGACCCGCTGCCGTTCGACGTGTCGCGCATCGGCAAGGACACGTTCGTGGGCGAGGTCGTGATGAAGCAGGAGATCACGCCGCTGCTCAAGGCGGCGCAGGAGAAGGGCTGCCGCACGCAGGTCGGCACCGACATGCTGTTCGAACAGATCCCCGCGTACCTCGAGTTCTTCGGCTTCGGCACGACGACCGCCGAGGAGCTGCGCTCGGTCGCCAAGGTGGCCTACTAGGATTTTCCATTTGGAGATCTCGATGGCGACGTACGAAAACATCCTCACCGAGACGCGCGGCCGCGTGGGCCTGGTCACGCTCAACCGCCCGAAGCAGCTCAACGCGCTCAACGACGCGCTCATGAACGAGCTCGGCGCCGCGCTGACGGCGTTCGACGCCGACGACGCTGTGGGCGCGATGGTGGTCACGGGCAGCGCCAAGGCGTTCGCCGCCGGCGCCGACATCGGGGCCATGGCGTCGTGGACGTACATGGACGTCTACCGCACGAACTACATCACGCGCAACTGGGAGACCATCCGCTCGATCCGCAAGCCCGTGATCGCCGCGGTCGGTGGCTTCGCGCTGGGCGGCGGCTGCGAGCTCGCGATGATGTGCGACATCGTCATCGCGGCCGACGACGCGCGCTTCGGGCAGCCCGAGATCAAGCTCGGCATCATCCCCGGCGCCGGCGGCACACAGCGGCTGCCGCGCGCCGTCGGCAAGTCGAAAGCGATGGACCTGATCCTCACCGGCCGCATGATGAATGCGGAGGAGGCCGAGCGCGCGGGTCTCGTCTCGCGCATCGTGGCGGCGGCTTCGCTCGTCGACGAGGCGGTGGCGGCGGCTGCGCAAATCTGCGAGTACTCGCTGCCGTCGGTGATGATGGCGAAGGAGGCGGTCAACCGCGCCTACGAAGGCACGCTGTCCGACGGCGTGCTCTTCGAGCGGCGCCTCTTCCACTCGCTGTTCGCCACCGAGGACCAGAAGATCGGCATGCAGGCGTTCGTCAACAAGCAGAAGCCCGAGTTCAAGCACAAGTAAGGGGGTCGCATGCGCAAGGCGATTGCCACGGTCTCGATGAGCGGCACGCTGCGGGAGAAGCTCGAGGCAATCGCCGCGGCGCGCTTCGACGGCTACGAACTGTTCGAGCCGGACCTCATCAACTACAGCGGATCGCCGAAGGAGCTGGGCGCGCTCGGCGCGGACTTGGGCCTCGCCTGTGAGCTCTACCAGCCGTTCCGCGATTTCGAGGGCCTGCCCGACGCCGTGTTCAGGCGCAACCTGACGCGCGCCGAGCGCAAGTTCGACGTCATGCAGGACTTGGGCGCGCAACTCATGCTGGTCTGCTCGAACACCCGGCCCGACGCGCTGCCCGAACCCGAGCGGGCCGCCGAGCAGCTCTACGCGCTCGCGGAGCTGGCCGCGAAGCGCAACCTGCGCATCGGGTTCGAGGCGCTCGCCTGGGGACGGCATGTGAACCTATTCCGGCAGGCATGGGCCATCGTCGAGCGCGCGAACCACCCCCATCTCGGCCTCATCCTCGACAGTTTCCACACGCTGTCGCTCAAGGACGATCCGGCCGGCATCGCGCAGATTCCTGGCGACAAGATCTTCTTTATGCAGCTCGCCGACGCGCCGCTGCTGGTGATGGATGTGCTGCAGTGGGCGCGTCACTACCGCAATTTCCCGGGACAGGGCCAGTTCGACCTCGAGACGTTCTTCGAGCTCGTCTTGCGCGCCGGTTACACCGGGCCGATGTCGCTCGAGGTGTTCAACGACCTTTTCCGCGAGTCGCCGAACCGCGGCACCGCGATCGACGCGATGCGCTCGCTCGTCTACCTCGAAGGCGAGGTGCGCAACCGCCTGGAAGCCGACGCGGGGAAGCAGGGCGACGCGGGCAAGGCGTGTCGGCGCACGCTCGACCGCATCATGCTCACCGACCTGCCTTCGCAGCCCACCTTGTCGGGCATCGCTTTCCTCGAGTTCGCCGTGGACGAGTCGACCGCTCGCTCGCTCGGCGTGCTGCTGCGCGAGCTGGGCTTCCGCTACGCGGGCAAGCATCGCTCGAAGGAGGTGCGGCTGTTCCGGCAGGGCGACATCAACTTCATTCTCAATGCGGACCCGGACTCGCAGGCGCGCAAGCACTTCGAGGTACACGGCCCGTCGGTGTGCGCGATAGGGCTGCGCACCGACGACCCCGTGCGAGCGGTCAACCGGGCCACGGCGCTGCACTGCGCGCGCTTCGACAGCCGCGTCGGGCCCAACGAGGCGCGCGTCCCGGCGGTAAAGGCGCCCGACGGCTGCATCTTCTACTTCGTCGGAAGCGACCTCGGCGCCGACGGGCTGTTCAAGATTGACTTCGAACTCTCCGCCGAGAAGAGGACTTCGGCGCCGCAGCCCGGGCTCACTACCGTGGACCACGTCGCGTGGGGATTGCCCCAGGACCAGCTCGACACCTGGGTGCTCTTCTGCCGCGCCGTGCTCGGCATGACGCCGGGTGACAGCTTCGAGCTCTCCGACCCCTTCGGACTCATTCGAAGCAGCGGCGTGGCCAACGCCGACGGCAGCCTGCGCTTCGTGCTCAACGTGTCTTCGAGCCAGCGCACGCGCACAGCCCGCACGGTGAGCGCGAGCCACGGCGGCGGAGTGCATCACATCGCGCTTGCCAGCGGCGATATCTTCAAGACGGTGGAGACGCTGCGCCACGAGGGCGTGCGCTTCGTGCCGATCTCGCCCAACTATTACGACGACATCGTAGCTCGCATGGATGTCGATGCCGGCCTGATGGAAAAGCTGCGCGCGAACGGCGTCCTGTACGACCGCAACCCGGCGGGCGGCGAATTCCTGCATGTCTACAGCGAAAGCTTCGGCGACCGCTTCTTCTTCGAGATCGTGCAGCGCCTCGGTGGCTACCGGGGCTACGGTGCGCTCAACGCTCCGGCACGCATGGCGGCGCAAGCGCAAGCCGAGGCGGCGTGAAGCCGGCGGCCTGGGCGGCGCTCGCCATTGTCGCTCTCGCGGGCGGCGGCGTGCATGCGCAGGACGTCAAGGAGCGCACGCTCACCTTCGCGCACCAGAACAGCCGTGAGCATCCGCAGGGGCTCGGAGTCGCGAAGTTCGCCGAGCTCGTCGCGCAGAAGAGCGGCGGCAAGATGAAGGTCGAGCAGCTCGCCGGCGGCGTCAAGGGCGACGATCTCGCGACGGTCTCCGCCGTGCAGGCCGGCAGCTTGGACATGGTAGTGCTCAACACGGGTCTACTGGCCTCGGTGGCCAAGGAGGCGGCGCTGGTCGACCTGCCGTTCCTCTTCGACACCGCGGCGGAGGCCGACGCCGTGATGGACGGACCGTTCGGGCGCATGCTCAACGGGCGCATCGGCGAAAGGAATCTCGTCGGCCTCGCGTACTGGGATCTCGGGTTTCGCGATATCACGAACA
>DATJXV010000213.1:0-42064 GCA_035499955.1 Casimicrobiaceae bacterium | reverse complement strand
AGCGTGCCGTCACGGACCGAGATCTTGGGCTGATAGAGCAGGTGGAACTGGTTGAGCTCCAGCGCGCGGCGCAGCGCGGCGCCGAGCATCATGCGCTCTGTGGCGGGGCGGCCCTGCACCTCCGCGGCGAACGCGAGGTTGTTGCCGCCGCTCTCCTTCGACCGGTACATCGCCGCGTCCGCGGTGCGAAGCAGGGTCGTCGCGTCCTCGCCGTCGTCGGGGTACATGGCAACGCCGATGCTCGCCCCGAGGCGGCATTCCTGGCCGTGCACGACGACCGGCTCCGACAGCACCTGCAAGAGGCGCGTTCCGAACTCGTTGACGTCGACCTGGTTGGACACGTCCTCGGCGAGCACGATGAACTCGTCGCCGCCGAGGCGTCCCACCGTGTCGGTGCCGCGAACGGTTTTCGTAAGGCGAAGCGCGAGCGCCTTGAGGACGTCGTCTCCCGAGATGTGGCCGAACGCGTCATTGACGTCCTTGAAGCGGTCGAGGTCGACGAACAGGAGCGCGACCTTGCGGTCGTGCCGGGCCGCGACCGCGAGCGCGTGGTCGAGCCGCTCGAAGAACGCGGTCCGGTTGTGCAGCCCGGTGAGCGGATCGAAGCGGGCGAGCCGGCTGATGTTGGCTTCGATCAGCTTCTGCTTCGTGATGTCGAGGCCGACGCCGCGGTAACCCAGGAACGCGCCGTCAACGCCTACGACCGGCTCGCCGCTGATCGAGACGTAGCTGAAGCCACCCTCCTGACGGGGCGCGCGCAGCACGAAATCACGAAAGACCTCGTGCGCCCGCAGCGTTCGGCGGTGCTCGCTCCATCCGCCGCGCAGTGTCGCGATCTGCGGCATCTGCCAGAGCGGCCGGTCGAGATTCTGCGCGATGGTCGCGCCGATCGGATCGTCGAGGTTGCCGCTGATGGCAGTGAAGCGAAAGTAGGCGTCGAGGTCCCAGTGCCAGTCCGAGCCCAGCAAGGTGAGGCTCTGGAAGCGCGCCTCGCTCGCGGCGAGCGCGGCGAGGCTCCTGCCTGCGTCGGACTCCGCCGCACTGCCGTGCGGCAAGGCGCACAGCCTCGGATGCGACGTATCGCCCGCGGCGGGTGAAGACGCGTGGGAATGCGAGTGCTCGTTGCGTGCGGGCGCCGCGTCGGGCTTCGGCGCGCTCGAGTGTTCGAGCCAGCGCAACGGCTGGCGCACGAGGTTCTGTAGCCGTTTCATGGTTTCAGCGCTGTTGTTCTTCGTGTGCACTACATGCGGATCGCGGCGAGTCGGGGCCGCTTCCGCATTAAGCAACGATCGGGCCACGGGAACGCAAAGGCGGTCGCCACGGCGACCGCCCCAACCCATGGCCGAAGCACGGCCCGGATCAGCCCTTGGGCGGCAGGGGCGCGCGCATGACGGTCGCCCCGCTCGCGCCGCGCTTGCGCAACGCCTTCAACTTCTCGGCCATCTCGGAGCCAAGCGACCACTGGGGCTCCGACGACGGCGAATAGCCCGCCTCGCGCTCGCGCTCCGCCACGCGCGCCTTCGCGAGCTCGAACGACGTCTCGAAGGAGTTGCCCTTGGCGAGCCCCTGCTGGAAGAACGCGTCGCCGAAGAAGCTGGTCGGCGCACGACCCTCGCACTCGAAGCCCGGCCGGTCGGCCTTCGTGTCGGTGATGACCAGCGTGTAGTCGTCGGAAAGCGGCTCGACGAAGCCACCGGAATAGCACGCGGCGACGACGATGATGCGCCACTTGATGCCGGCGTCGTCCAGCAGCTGCTTGAGCCCGGACGGGCCCAGCTCGACGAGGCCGAGCGGCGGCTGCTCGGCGGCGAGCTGGTTGTTTCGTCCGCTCGTGCTCGTGAGGTAGATCATCACGACGTCGTCGTCGGGGTCGATGATGTCGCCGATCTCGTTCAGCGTCTCGCGAAGATTGGTCACCGTCGCGAACGGAATGGTGATGAGCGTCTTCGGATTGTTGACCAGCACGACCGACCGTCCGTCCGTGCCCCATCGCGTATCCATCACGTGCTGCGCCGCCTCGACGTCGTTGCGATAGTCGTCGCGGCGGCCGTAAGGCGCGAAGCCGACGAAGTACAGGTCGGTGTCCCCTGCGCGCTCATCGGACAGCTTGTCGAGCACGTTGTCGAGCAGGTAGCTCTGCGCGGCGAGCACCGCTTCCGATGCCGCATGGAACTCGCCCGTCGCGGTCACCTCGTCCGTCGCCCCCAGCCACCAAGGCTGGTTCGGGACGATGGAGTCGCCGAGCCAGATCGGCGCCGCGAGCAGCAGGCCGCCGCAGATGGCGCGCAGCCAGACGAACGACGGCGGCGGCGACAGCGCGACCGCCACGCAGCGCACCAGGACGAGCACGATCCAGGTGACGATCACGTACTCGAACACTTTCACGACGTCCGCGTAATCCGAGCCCGGGGTGAGCAACGACGGCGCGTAATGCACGATCTGGATGGCCGGCAGCGACGAGAGCACCAGCACCGGCAGCGCGAGCGCGACGTTGCGTTGCCGCACGAGGACCGCGATGATCGCGGAGCCCAACAGGAGCAGCGCGCCCGAGTAGAGCTCCGGGCCGGCGCCTTCGATGGCGAACTCGCGCGGCGGCGCCGCGCGCAGCCAGTCGCCGCCTAGGTCGATCAGGGCGGACAGCACGAACAGGAGCAGGAGCTGCGCGAGGTCGAACCGGAACGCGAGCCGGTCCACGCGCAGGAACGTCATGAGCCGAAGGCCCGCGACCAAATTACGCAGCAGGTTGCGAAGCGCGTAGCCCATCGCCCTCGCGCGGCCGCAGATCACGCGGCGGCGCGCTCCTCGATGAACGCCTTCACCCGAGCAGCGTCGGGCGGCAGCACCGTGAAGCGTTGCGGGCGCGTCTCGAGCCCCTCGAACGCGGCCGGGCGCTGCGGATCGCGCCCCAGCGCCTCGCGGATCGTCACGCCGAACTTCGCCGGCAGCGCGGTTTCGATGCAGATCAGCGGCGTCGCCGGGTCGCGAAGCTCGCGGCCCACCTTCAAGCCGTCGGCGGTGTGCGGGTCGACGACGATCCGGTAACGCGCTTCGGCGTCGCGAATGGTCGCGATGCGGTCGGCGTGCGTGCTCTTGCCGGAAACGAAGCCCGAGGCCTGCACGCGGCGCCAGTGCGGCGTGTCGGCGAGATCGAACTCGCCGGACGTCGCGAGCCTCTGCCACAGCGCGCGCACCGTCGCCGCGTCGCGGCCGACGGCGTCGTACACGAACCGCTCGAAGTTGGATGCCTTCGAGATGTCCATCGACGGCGAGGAGGTCGCGTGCGTCTCGGCGGACTTGCGCGGCCGATAGCGGCCTGTGCGGAAGAACTCGTCGAGCACGTCGTTCTCGTTGGTGGCGAGAATCAGCCGGCGAATCGGCAGGCCGAGCTCGCGCGCGACGTGTCCGGCGAGGATGTTGCCGAAGTTGCCGGACGGCACGGCGAAGTCGACGGCCGCCGAGTTCTCGCGCGTGGCCTTGAAGTAGCCCGCGAAGTAATAGACGACCTGCGCCGCCACGCGCGCCCAGTTGATCGAGTTGACCGCGCCTATCGCGTAGCGCTCCTTGAACGCGGCGTCCGCGTTCACCGCCTTGACCAGGTCCTGGCAATCGTCGAAGGTGCCCTCGACGGCCATGTTGTGGATGTTGGCGTCCGTAAGCGAGAACATCTGCGCCGCCTGGAACGGGCTCATGCGGCCATGCGGCGAGAGCATGAAGACCCTCACGCCCCGCTTGCCGCGAAGCGCGTGCTCCGCCGAGCTTCCGGTGTCGCCGGACGTGGCGCCCAGCACGTTGAGCGCCCGCCGGTCGCGCGCGAGCACGTACTCGAAGAGATTGCCCAGGAGCTGCAGCGCGATGTCCTTGAACGCGAGCGTGGGCCCATTGCTGACATGCAGCAGGTGCAGGTTGGGCTCGAGGGTGGTCAGTGGCGTGATCGCGTCGCTGCCGAAGGTCTCGCGCGTATACGTGCGGTCGACGATGCGGCGAAGGTCGATCGGCGTGATGTCGTCGATGAAGCGCCACATGATCGCGAACGCGAGGTCGCAGTAGCCGAGCGGCCGCAGCGCGGTCATCTCACCGGCGGAGAAGCGCGGGTACGACTGCGGAACGGCCAGGCCGCCGTCGGGGGCGAGGCCTTCGAGCAGAATCGAGCAGAACGGCTTCGCCGCCTCGGCCCAGGCGCCGCGCGTGCTCACATAGCGCATGGGGTCCCGCTCACTAGTTCAGCTCTTCCAGCCGGATGCGCACGATCTTGCCGCGTACGGTCGGCAGCGCCTCGATCTTGACGATCGCGTCGTCGACGTTCTTCTCGACGGTCTTGTGGGTGAGCAGGATGATGTCGGTCTGGTATTCGCCTTCCGACGGCTCCTTCTGGATCATGGCGTCGATCGAGATCTCGCGGTCGGCGAGGATGCGCGTGATGTCGGCGAGCACCCCGGGCTTGTCGTCCACACGCATGCGAAGGTAGTAGCTCGTCACGACGTCGCCCATGGGAAGGAACGGGACGTCGGTGAGCTGGTCGGGCTGGAACGCGAGGTGCGGCACGCGGTGCTCGGGGTCGGCGGTGTGCATGCGCGTGACGTCGACCAGGTCGGCGATCACGGCGCTCGCGGTGGGCTCGGCGCCGGCGCCGGCGCCGTAGTACATCGTGGGCCCGACCGCGTCGCCTTTCACGAGCACGGCGTTCATGACGCCCTCGACGTTGGCGATGAGGCGCTGCGCGGGGATGAGCGTGGGGTGCACGCGCAACTCGATGCCGTTTTTCGCGCGCCGCGTGATGCCGAGGAGCTTGATGCGGTAGCCCAACTCCTCCGCGTAGCGGATGTCCTCCTGACCGAGCCTGCCGATGCCTTCCGTGTACACCTTGTCGAACTGCATCGGGACGCCGAAGGCGATGGCCGACATGATCGCGAGCTTGTGCGCGGCGTCGACGCCCTCGATGTCGTACGTCGGGTCGGCCTCGGCGTAGCCGCGCGCCTGCGCCTCGGCGAGCACCTTCGCGAACGGCGCGCCGGTGGCGCGCATTTGCGAGAGGATGAAGTTCGACGTGCCGTTGATGATGCCGGCGATCCATTCGATGCGGTTCGCGGTGAGCCCTTCGCGCAACGCCTTGATGATCGGGATGCCCCCCGCCACCGCCGCCTCGAACGCGACCATCACGCCCTTCGCGTGCGCCGCGGCGAATATCTCGTTGCCGTGACGCGCAAGGAGCGCCTTGTTCGCCGTGACGACGTGCTTGCCGTGGGCGATCGCCTCGAGCACCAGCGTGCGCGCGGGCTCGATGCCGCCGATCAGCTCGACGACGATGTCGATGTCCGCGTGCGCAAGCACGACCCTCGCATCGTTGGTGAGGTTGACGCCGGTCGCGCCGCGCGTCTTCTCGCGCGCGACGTCGATCGCCCGCTCGGCGATCCACGTGATGCGGATCGGCCTGCCCGCGCGCCGCGTGATCTCTTCCTCGTTCCGGCGCAGCACGGTCCACGTGCCGGCGCCGACGGTGCCGATGCCGAGCAGGCCGACCTGGAGGGGCTTCATCGCGTTCAAGCTCATTTCAGCAGGCCGTCCTCGCGGAACATCTGCTTGATGCCGCGGATCGCCTGCCGCGTTCGCGCTTCGTTCTCGATCATCGCAAAGCGCACGTGCTGGTCGCCGTACTCGCCGAAGCCGATGCCCGGCGACGCCGACACCTTCGCCTTGGCCAGGAGCTGCTTCGAGAACTCGAGCGATCCCTGCGCGCGGTACGCCTCGGGGATCTTCGCCCACACGTACATCGACGCCTTCGGCACGTCGACCGGCCAGCCGGCCTCGGCCAAGCCCTTGACGAGCACGTCGCGCCGCGCCTGGTACTTCGCGGCGATGGAGGCCACGCAATCCTGCGGGCCTTCGAGCGCCGCGATGGCCGCGACCTGGATCGGCGTGAACGTGCCGTAGTCGTGGTACCCCTTGATGCGCGACAGCGCGTTCACGAGGTCGCGGTTGCCGACCATGAAGCCGATGCGCCAGCCCGCCATGTTGTAGCTCTTCGACATCGTGAAGAACTCGACGGCCACGTCGCGCGCGCCGGGCACCTGCATGATCGACGGCGCCTTCCAGCCGTCGAAGCAGATATCCGCGTAGGCGAGGTCGTGCACGACGTAGATGCCGTATTCGTGCGCCAGCGCCACGATCTTCTCGAAGAACGGCAGATCGACGCACTGCGCGGTCGGGTTGGCCGGGAAGTTGATGATGAGCATCTTCGGCTTGGGAAGGCTCATCCTGATCGTGTGCTCGAGCTCGGCGAAGAAATCCACGTCGGGCGTCATCTGAACCTGGCGGATATCCGCGCCGGCGATGACCGGGCCGTAGATGTGGATCGGGTAGCTCGGATTGGGCACGAGCACTGTGTCACCGCGGCCGAGGGTGGCCAGCGCAAGATGCGCGATGCCCTCCTTCGAGCCGATGGTGACGATCGCCTCGGTCTCGGGATCGAATTCGATACCCCAGCGCCGTTTGTACCAGTGGCAGATCGCGCGGCGAAGGCGCGGAATGCCCTTCGAAACCGAATAGCCGTGCGTGTCGGGGCGCTGCACCGTTTCCACGAGCTTCTCGACGATGTGCTTCGGCGTGGGCCCGTCGGGATTGCCCATGCCGAAGTCGATGATGTCCTCGCCGCGCCGGCGCGCGGCCATTTTGAGCTCGGAGGTGATCGAGAAGACGTACGGAGGCAGGCGCTCGATCCGCGCGAAGTGCGTTTCCATCTGGGGGTACATGCGGGAATCGTCCTTGCGTAAGCGCCCGGAACCGTCCGAGCGACGTAAGTCGTCACGGGGATATGACGTGCGGCGATTCTAGCAGATGGCCGCCGGCCGCTTTCCGCGATCGTGTAGATTTCGCGCTAGCGGATTCCCCAGCCCCATGAAATTCCACCTGCAGACGGCGACGACGAACGTGGTCACCGGCACCGGTCCGGGCTGGGTGCGCGTGGGCGCCACCGAGTACCGGGAAAATCTCGTGCTGCTCCCGGACGCCGTGATCCCGGGATGGGCCCGCGACGGGTTCGCCGCGCTCACGGAGGGCGACTTCGCGGCGCTCCTCGATCACACGCCCGAAATGCTGCTGCTGGGAACCGGTGCGCGCCAGATCTTTCCCCATCCGCGGCTTCTCGCGCCGCTGTCTGCGGCGCATGTCGGCGTCGAAGTGATGGACACGCGCGCCGCGTGCCGAACGTTCAATATCCTGGTGGCCGAGGATCGTCGCGTGGCGGCCGCGTTGATCGTCGCATGAAGACCTTGCTGCTCGCGACGGCATTGACGGTCGCCGCCGCGGTCGCGACGCCGGCATCGCACGCGCAGGACAAGGCCGGCGCCGGATCGGCTGCGGCTGCCGCCCCTGCGGCGCCCCCGGCCACGCTGCTCGTCTTCAACCGGCCCGTCGTGACCCTCCGCCAGACGGTGCTGGGGGTGCCGCCGTCGGATCGTGCGTCGATCGCGCGCGACCGCATCTACGCCATCATCGACCGCGGCGGCGAGGGCAAGGTCGCCGTCGAGGAGATACCCCAGGGCGAGGTGGTGACGGTCGACGGACGCGTGGCCTTCGTCATCTCGCGCGAGGACGCCGCCGCCGGCGCCGGCGAAACGCCCGATGCCATGGTGCAGGACGTCGTGGCCGCGTTGACGCGCGCCATCGCCGAAGGCCGCGAGGCGCGCGACTCGCGCTTCATGCTGCGGGCGGTCGCGTATGCCGTGGCAGCCACCGCGATCTACGTCGCGGTGGTGTGGATACTGCTGGTGGTCGGCCGCAGGATCACGCTGCGCATGCTCCATTTCGCGCACCGCACTACGCTCAAGCTGAAAGTCGGCGGCGGGACCGTGGTCCAACGCCATCGCGCCGTCCTCTTCACGCGCAGGCTCATGCGCCTCGCGGGCTGGGGGCTTCTCCTGCTCATCACCTACGAATGGCTGGGCTACGTCCTGGGGCGCTTTCCGTACACGCGCCCGTGGTCGGAGCACCTCAACGAATTCCTGGTCGACACCGTCGTCACACTCCTGGTCTCCATCGCCAAGGCGGCGCCGGAGCTTCTCGTCGCGATCGTGATCTTCTTCATCGCGCACACGGTCAACCGCCTGCAGCGCGGGTTCTTCGAAGGCGTGCAGGCGGGGCGGATCCGCGTGAGCTGGGTCGACAAGGACACCGCACCCGCGACCCGTCGCCTTCTCTCGCTGGCGGTCTGGCTGTTCGCCGCGGTCATGGCCTACCCGTACATCCCGGGATCCTCGTCGGACGCGTTCAAGGGCCTCTCGGTGCTGCTCGGGTTGATGGTCTCGGTGGGCGCCTCCGGCGTGGTCGGCCAGGCGGCGAGCGGACTCATCCTCATGTACACCCGGACCTACCGGGTCGGCGATTACGTGCGCATCGGCGACGCCGAAGGGACGGTGATGAAGATGGGGCTGTTCACGACCCACGTGCGCACGGGCCTGGGCGAAGACCTGTCCATCCCCAACGCCACGGTGCTCGGAACCGTGACGCGCAACTTCTCGCACGCCGCGCCCGGCGCAGGCTTCATGCTGGAGTCGAGCGTCACCATCGGCTACGATGTGCCGTGGCGGCAGGTGCGCGCGATGCTGATGGACGCGGCGCGCGCGACGTCCGAGGTCGCCCCGGCCCCCGAGGCGCGGGTGCTCGTGACGAAGCTCTCCGACTTCTATGTCGAGTACACGCTGGTCTGCTACGCGCGGCCTTCCAGCGCGTACGCGCGCGCCGACGTCATCTCGGCCCTGCACGCGAACATCATCGACGCCTTCAACGAGCACGGCGTGCAGATCATGTCGCCGCACTACTTCGGCGACCCCGCGCAGCCCAAGGTCGTCGCGCGCGCGCATTGGTTCGCGCCCCCGGCGGAACCGCCCGGCGCGCCCTGACCGTTCAGTGAGCGGGCACGCGCCGTGCCTCGCCCCACGCCACCGCGACCGCCCAGGCGACGAGCAACGCGGACGTCACCGTCGCCACGCCCACGCGTCCGCTCACGATCTGATTGCCGACGCCGATCAAGACGATGGCGGCAAAGGCGGCCGCGGTTGTCGCGCGCGTCCGGCGCAGGCACAGGCCGCCCGCGGCAAGAAGCTGCAGGATTCCGATCGCGCGGCTCCAATCGCCGTCGCCGATGGCCTCGCGATAGTGTTGCGCCACGTCGGGCGCCGCGTCGAGGTGCAGCCAGCCGGAATGCGCGAGCACGACGGCGAGCGCGATGGCGGCTACCGCAGGCCACTGCGCGCTCACCCGCGGCAGCAGCATCGCGAAAGCCCTGCGGCGCCGGCTCAGCACTGGATCGTGGTGCGGCAGTAGCTGGTGAGCTCGCGCACGACGGTCGTCTCGCCCACCGCATTGCGCGCGCGCTCGCCGTATTCGAGCGACAGCTTGATGCGGTACTTGTCGAAGAACGCATCGAACTGCTCCGCGCCGACCGTGCCCAGCGCGTAGAGCCCGTCGTCGCCGGCGTCGTAGTCGAGCACGATCGCGGCGAGCGGCTGCGGCGCCGGTCCCGACACGACGCGCGCGCCCTGCGACGGGTCGTAGACGCTGTGGTCCGCGCAGCAGTGGATCACGTGCGCCCCAGACGTCGGCGACGGATCGCGCTGGTAGCGGATGAAGGAGACTTCGCGCGTCGGGTACGCGAGCTTGTGCGCGCAGATCGCCGAAAACGCCACGGTGTTGCGCTCCTGCCCCACGCCGCCGCCCCACGCGTATGTCGAGCCGTCGTTACGCCGCAGCGACGCCGGCGCCGTCACCGCCGTGCGCAGCTTGACGAGCAGGCAGGGCGTGGCCGCATAGGGATACTGGAAGACGTAGTTGATCTCCGGCTCGAGCGACGCGAGGCGTATGGGGCGTCCGTGAATGTCGACGAGGCGCGTGCGCGCGTACGTGCGCGGCGTGGATTGCGCCCACGCCGCCGGCCAGGGTGAAAGCGGCGCGACGGCGGCGCCCCCGCCGAGCATCGCGCATCCGGAAAGAAAGCGCCTGCGCTCCATCCCTCCTCCGGTTGACCCGGATTCAGCGAATTCTACCGGCGGTGTATGCTCGGCGCCCATGGGGAGACGTGCTCGCGCAACGTGGGCGGCGATCGCGGTGTGCGCGCTCGCGTCCGCCGCCGCTGCGGCCCCCGCCGCGTTTCCGACCTCCACGACCGCGGCGAGGCTCGACGGCGTTCCGCTCGGCTCGCCGCTTACGCCCTCCTCGCTCAACTCGCTGCGCTTCACCGTCGCCTACGCGCCGTTCGACGGGCTCTTCCACCTCTGGGTCCTGGACGGCGGCGATTCGCAGGCGCCGGCCGACATGCGGGTGGCCGACATCACGCATGCCACCTCCGCCGACGGCATCGACTTCGTAAGCCGCGGCAAGCTCTCGCCGCCGGCGAGCTGGTGGACGCAGATCCCGGGCGTGGGCGCCACCGTCGAGCCTTCGGTGAACTTCCTGCGCGCCGACGTGATCGGCAACGCCTGGTATCTCACGATCTGGTCGCCGAACGAGACAAACACCGGCCGCTACAACTACAACGCGAACGTGTGGTACATCGGCCCCGATCCCAACAACCTCGCGATCGTGCAGCACGGGCCGCTGCCCTCGCTTTCCGACACGCCGGTCGGCCCGGGCGGGAACATGGTGGGCTCGTTCGGGATGGTCGCGGGCAACATCTACCTGCGCCAGGACACCCAATACAACAGCGGTCCGCCGATCGCGCCGCCCTCCTGGGGCGGCGGCCTGGGCCGCTATGCGTACACCGACGGCACGCGGCCTTCGCTGTCGCCGATCTGGGGCACGAGCGAGGCAGACCTGTTCGCCGGCACCCCCTACTGCTGGATGCTGCCGGCGGGCGGCCCCAACCAGTGCACGGCGTTCCCCGCGCGCACCGCGGCGTACGTCCACAACTCGGGGCGCACGGTCGCGCAGGGCGGACCGCTCGGCGCCTACTACACCTTCCGCGACTGGAACACGGCGGCGCGCCTCGCGAAGCAGATCTATTACGTCGAGTCGCCCGACGGCGGCCTTTCGTGGAGTGCGCCGTCCGGCGTCTACGCGAACGGCAACGGCGTGCTGGTCGACGGCCTGCCGAACGCCGCGGCGTTCAGCTCGCCCGACATCGCGACCACGCCGGCGGGCTATCGCGCCTATTTCAGCACCGCGGACGCGTGCGGGCATCTCATCGTCGTCACCAACGAGAGCGGCGCGGCGCCGCGCGGGCCGACGATCGTCAAGGCGTTCGGGCAATCGAGCATCGTGGCCGGCGGCATCACGACGCTGACCGTTACGCTGACCGCGCCCGCCGCGACGTGCACGCCGGCGCCCACCGGCGCCGTCTTCACGAACGCGGGCTTCACCGACCTCCTTCCGGCCGGCATGACGCTCGCTTCCCCTGCGCTCGTGTCGAACACCTGCGGGGGCACGGTCACGGCGACGCCGGGCGCGACGCGCTTCGGTCTTGCGGGCGCCGGCATTGCGCCGGCGTCGTCGTGCAGCGTGACGGTCAACGTGACCGCGACCGCACCGGGCGGCACGACCAACACGATCCCGAAGGACGGCGGCAACGCAAGCACAGCGGGCTTCTTCAACGATCAGACCGCGGCGGCGGTGGCCGACGCGAGCGCAACGCTCGTCGTGGCGGCGACGCCGGTCGCTGCCACGAACATTCCGGCGCTTTCGCGCGAGCTGCTCGCGCTCCTGGCCTTGCTCGTCGCGGCGCTTGCGCTGCGGCGAGCGCGCTAGCCCTCGACCAGCACGCGCACGTGCTCCGCCGCGCTGCGGCCGAGCGCGGAAAGCGCGTAGCCGCCTTCGAGCGAGGACACGATGCGCCGCTGCGAGTGGCGCGCGGCGACCGCGAGGAGTTCCTGCGTGACCCAGGCGTAGTCGGCTTCCGTGAACTTGAGGCCGGCCAGCGGATCCTCGCGATGGGCGTCGAAGCCCGCCGAGATCAGGATCATCTCGGGGGCGAACCTCTCGAGCGCGGGCAGCCAGCGCGCGGTCACCGCGGCGCGGAACTCCTCGCTGCCCGAACCCGCCGACAGCGGCACGTTGACCATGTTGGGCGCCGGGTCGTCGAAGCCGCAGTACGGGTACAGCGGATGCTGGAACGTGCCGACCATGAGCACGCGCGGATCGCCCTGGAAAATGTCCTCCGTGCCGTTGCCGTGGTGCACGTCGAAGTCGACCACGGCCACGCGCGACAGCCCGTGCTCCGCGAGCGCGTGCGCGGCGCCGACGGCGATGTTGTTGAAGAGGCAGAAGCCCATCGCCCGCCGCCGCTCGGCATGATGCCCGGGGGGCCGCACCGCGCAGAAGGCGGTCGCGCACTCGCGCTTCATCACGAGGTCGACCGCCATCACGACGGCGCCCGCCGCATGGCGCGCCGCGGTCAGCGAATGCGGGTTGAGCGCGGTGTCGGGATCGATGTAGTGCAGCCCGTGCTCCGGGCTCGCAGCCTCGACCTCGTCGATGAAGGTGTCGCTGTGCACGCGGGCGATCTGCTCGCGGGTGGCCGCCTGGGCCGTGTAATGGCGAAGGTAGGGGTCGATCCCGGCCGCGATCATGCGGTCGCCGACGGCCATCAGCCGTTCCGGGCACTCCGGGTGGTAGGGCCCCATCTCGTGGAGCAGGAACGAAGGATGGGTGATGAAGGCGACGGGCATCGGGCAGCGGCCTGGGCGCTTGGCGCTGCCCCGTCCGCCAGACGGAGTGTACCCTGCGCCTGCCGGTAATGACGAGGCGGCCGGGGGCAGGCTACAGTCTGGTTGGCTTCTTGCTTCAGAGCACCGCCCACCCCCCCAAGATCGCCCTACATGACGCTACGCTCCGCCTCCCAGGCCGGCACCCCGACATCGGCCCGGCTGAACCAGGTCCTCGCCCAGCTCGCGCGCATCGTGGTCGGCAAGGACGAACCGCTGCGCCTGGGGCTCGCCTGCCTGCTCGCACGCGGCCATCTCCTGATCGAGGACATCCCGGGTGTCGGCAAGTCCACGCTCGCGCAGGCGCTTGCCGCCACCCTCGGGCTCAAATACGCCCGCATCCAGTTCACGAGCGACCTCTTGCCCGCCGATGTGCTGGGCGTGTCGATCTTCGACGAGCGCAACCAGGCGTTCCGCTTCCATCCCGGGCCGATCTTCAACTCGGTCGTGCTCGCCGACGAGATCAACCGGGCGCCGCCCAAGACCCAGAGCGCGCTCCTCGAGGCGATGGAGGAGCGCCAGGTGTCGATGGACGGCCAGACCCGCAAGCTGCCGGACCCGTTCTTCGTGATCGCTACTCAGAATCCCATCGAGCAGATCGGCGCCTATCCACTGCCCGAGTCGCAGCTCGACCGCTTCCTGATGGCGATCGAACTCGGCTACCCGGACCCTGCCGCCGAGCGCGACTTGCTTGCCGGAGGCGACCGCCGCGCGCGCATCGCCGAGACCGCTCCGCTCGCAGACCCGGCAACGCTTGCCGATTGGCAGCGCGAAGCCGCCGACATCCACGTGGCGCCGGCCCTGCTCGACTATGTCCAAGCCCTCCTCGCCGCCACCCGCGGCCATGCGGCCGGCGGCAACGGCGACGCCGGCGCCCGCCGTGGCCTGAGCCCCCGGGCGGGACTCATGCTGCTGGCCGCGGCACGTGCGCACGCCATGCTCGCGGCGCGGCCGATGGTGCTGCCCGAGGACGTGCAGGCGGTGTTCCCGTCGGTCGCGGGCCATCGCCTCGCGGGCGGCACGCGCGCCGGCGCCGTGCAGGCGCAGACGGTGCTGCGCTCAGTGCCGCTGCCGTAAGCACCCGGTCACGCATGACCGCGACGCCGGTTGCAGGCGGTCGAATTGCGGGCTGGATGGCCCGCGTCCGGCAGCGCGCCTTCCGCCGTTCGCCATCGGACCAGACGCCGGTCGTCCTGCGCCATTCGCGTATCTATCTGCTGCCCACGCGGCGCGGCTGGGCGCTGATCGCGACGCTCCTCATGATGCTGCTCGCCTCGCTCAACTACGCGCTGGCGCTCGGCGTCGGCGTCACCTTCCTGCTCGCGGGGCTCGTCGCAGCCGCCCAGCTTCACACCTTCCGCAATCTCGCCGGCATCGAGATCACGCCGCTTGCCGCGGGCGAGACGTTCGCGGGCGGCTCGATCCCGTTCACGCTCGCGCTCCACGCCGGCTCGGCGGCGCGCACCGACATCCGCATCAACGGCGCGAACGCGCATGCCGGCGGCGACATCGCGGCAGGGCAGGCGCTGACGGTAACGCTCGTCGTGGCGGCCCCCAACCGGGGCCGCATCGCGCTCGGCCGCGTGACCCTGACGTCGAGTTTCCCTTTCGGGCTTTGGCGCGGCTGGGCCTACGTCCATTTCCCGCTGGCCGGCATCGTGTTTCCCGCCGCCGAGATCGGCGCCCCGCCGCTGCCTCGCGGGTACGGCGGCGCGGACCCGCTGTCGCAAGGCACGAGCGACGACGCCGATCTCGCCGGATTGCGCGAGTTCCAGCGCGGCGATCCCCCGCAGCGTGTGGCGTGGAAGGCGGTCGCCCGCGGCGCGGGTTGGTTCAGCAAGGAATTCGACGGTGCGGGCGGCGGCGGCCCCGTCGCGCTGTCGTGGGACACGCTGCCGCGCTCGCTGCCCGTCGAAGCGCGCCTTTCGCGACTCACGGCATGGGTGCTCGCGGCCGAGCGCGCCGCACGGCCCTTCTCGCTGTCGCTTCCCGGTGCGCATCTGCCCGCCCACCAGGGGCGCGACCATCGTCGCGCGGCGCTCACGGCGCTCGCGGTCTTCCCGCCGTGACCTGGCTCGCGCGCCGCGGCGAGCGCGACGCGCTCACGCCGCTCCAGATGCGCTGGCTCGGCGCGCTGCTCATCGCCGCGCAGATCCCGCAGTCGGTGCACCTGCCGATCTGGGTCGCCGTCACCGGTCTCCTCCTCGTCGCGGTCCGCATCGTGCTGCTGGCGCGCGATCCGCTGCGCCCGCAGGCGCCTCCCGCGCGCATTCCGTCGTGGGCGCTCGCGCTCTTCGCGCTGGCGGCGGCGTTCGCCGTGCGCTACTCGTTCCACTACTTCATGGGCCGCGACCCGTCGGTCGCGTTCCTCTACATCCTGGTCGCAATCAAGTATCTCGAGACGCGAACGAGGCGCGACGGCACGCTGCTCGTGTGCCTCGCATGCTTCCTTTCGATGACGCCGTTCTTCTACGGCCAGTCCGTCTTCGCCGCGCTGGCGGCCGTGCCGGTCGTGCTGCTGGTCGGGGTCGCGCTCGACGTCCTCGCAAGCCCCGGCAGCGAGTCCTCGCGGCCGTTCACGCCGCGCGTGGCGATCCGGCGCAGCGCGGTGATGATGCTCCAGGGCCTGCCGATCGCGATCCTGCTGTTCGTGGTCTTTCCCCGCCTCGCGTCCCCGCTGTGGGGCCTTCCCACCGACTACGCGGCGAAAAGCGGCTTGTCCGATTCGATGTCGCCCGGCGAGATCAGCGAGCTTTCCCTGTCCGACAACGTCGCGTTCCGCGTCGAGTTCGACGCGCCGCCGCCGCCGCCGCGCGAGCGCTACTGGCGCGGTCCCGTCTTCTCGCTGTTCGACGGCACCAAGTGGTCGCCGTCGTTCGCCGCCGAAGAGGGCAGCGGCGCGCCGGCCGCCGGCGGACCGGTGATCGCCTACACCGTCACGCTCGAGCCCACCAACCGGCGCTCGCTCTTCGCGCTCGAGCAGCCGGCGTCGGTGCCGCGGCTTGCGCTGGGATCGGGCGAGGCGCCCGGCGTCCAGTCGCGCATCACGCGGGACCGCCAGATCGTCGCCGCAGCAGCCGTGTCGCAGACGATCCAGTATCAGCAACGATCGATCTTGCGTTCCTCCTACCCCGCCCAGTCGCCCTACGACGCTCGCGCCAACCTGGGCCTCGGCAAGGGTAATCCGCGGACGCTCGAGCTCGGCCGCGAGCTGCGCGAGCGCTATCCCGACGACGAAAGCCTCATCCGCGCCGTGCTCGCCAAGTTCCACGACGAGGAGTACGTCTACACCTTCTCGCCCGCCCTTGCCGAGCACGACGCCACGGACGTGTTCCTGTTCGAGGCGCGGCGCGGATTCTGCGAGCACTACGCGAGCGCGTTCGTGCTGCTCCTGCGCGCCGCCGGCATTCCCGCACGCGTGGTGACGGGCTACCAAGGCGGCACGCTCAACCCGCGCGGCGGCTACATGATCGTGCGCCAGTCGGACGCGCACGCCTGGGCGGAGGCGCTCGTCGACGGGCAGTGGCGGCGCTTCGACCCCACCGCCGCGGTGTCGCCGTCGCGCATCGAGATCGGCCTGGGCGCCGCGTTCGCAAAGGACGACCGCCTGCCGTTCCTCGCGCGCCTCGACGCCACCTGGATGACCAACGTCAGGCTCGCGTGGGACGCCTTCAATTACGGCTGGCGGCGCAACCTCGTCGGCTTCAACCGCGACCGCCAGCAATCGATGTTCCGCGAATGGAAGGTCGACCAGTTCGCGCTGTGGGAGACCGTCGCGCTGATCATGCTGCTGGTAGCGGCGTGGGCGGGCGGCGTAGTCGTGTGGCTCATGTGGAAGCGCCGCCACCAGGAGCGCGCGCTGGTGTTGTGGGACGACTTGAACCGCAGGCTCGCCCTCGCCGGGCTGCCGCGACATCCCTACGAGGGTCCGCTCGCGTTCTCGTCGCGCGCCGCCACGCGGTGGCCGCAGTTCGCGATCGCGTTCTCGGCGATCGGCGAGTCGTTCGCGGAGCTGCGCTACGGCGCGATCGCGGTCGAGCGCGAGCGCGAGGCGCTGGTGTCGACGCTGTCGCGGGCGATCGAGGTGCTCCCCGCGCCGAGGACGCTGCGCGCCGCCACGTAGCTCAGAACAGGGACTCCTTCGTATAGCCGCGGCGCTCCAGTTTCGCGCGCAGCTTGTCGAGCGCCTCGCTCTGGATCTGCCTCACGCGCTCGCGCGTGACGCCGATCTCCGCGGCGAGGTCTTCGAGAGTGGTGACCTCGCAGCCGTTCAGGCCGTACCTGCGCTCGATCACCATCCGCTGCCGCGGGTTGAGCTCGGAAAGCCACCCCGCCACCGACGATTCGATCGCGCTGTCGTGCAGCAGGAGCTCGGGGGCGCGCGCCTCGTCGTCGGCGATGCCGTCGGCTACCGTCAGGCCGGAGTCGCGGTCGATCGGCGCGTCGAGCGACAGCATGTGTTCCTGGTGGCCGAGGAGGCGCTCGACATCGGCGACCGGCTTTCCCAGCAGATGCGCGACGTCCTCGAGCGAGGGGTCGCGGCCGCCCGGCGGCGCGTGCGTCTCGAGGTGGCGCAGCGCGCGCAGCACGACGTTCAACTCCTTCACCACGTGCGCCGGCAGGCGGATCGTGCGCGACTGGTTCATGATGGCGCGCTCGATCGACTGGCGGATCCACCACGTCGCGTAGGTCGTGAAGCGGAAGCCGCGCTCGGGATCGAATTTCTCCAGCGCGTGGATGAGGCCGAGGTTGCCCTCTTCGATCAGGTCGGGCAGCGCAACGCCGCGGTGGGTGTAGTGGCGCGCGATGCTCACGACGAGCCGCAGGTTGCGCTCGATCATGATCTGGCGCGCCTCGAAGTCGCCGTCGCGCGTGGCGCGCGCGTACGCGAGCTCCTCGGCGGGTGTAAGAAGCGCGTGCTGCCCGACGTCGTTGAGATAGAGCTGCGTGACGTCGGTGACGAGGTCGCCGGAGAGGCCCTCCACGGGCTCCTCGAGCGGAAGATCGCCCGAGAAGCGATCGGGCTCCGACGCCCGCTCCTCCGAAGGAGGATCCTCCGGATGCGGCGTGCTGGGGTCGGCGGTCAGAGCAATGCCCTCTTGCGCTATGCGGGTGGCAGGTAGCGCGTCGGGTCCATCGGCTTGCCGAGCCTGCGGATCTCGAAGTGCAGCTTGACCTCGGTCGTGTCGGTGTTGCCCATCTCCGCGATCTTCTGGCCCTTCGTCACCTTCTCGCCCTCCTTGACGAGGATGTCGCGATTGTGGGCGTAGGCCGACAGATACGTCTTGTTGTGCTTGACGATGATGAGCTTGCCGTAGCCGCGCAATCCGGTGCCGGCGTACACCACCGTCCCGGACGCGCTCGCGAAGATGGGCTGGCCCGCCGTGCCGCCGATGTCGATGCCCTTCAAGTTAGCCGTCTCGGAGAAGCTGCCGATCACCTTGCCCTTGGCGGGCCAGACCCAGTCGAGCTTGTCGTCGTCGTCCCCGACGCCGTCGGCTGCGCCCGGCCTCGCGGCTTGGGCGTCGACCTTGGGCGGCTGGGACGGGGTTGGCGCGGCCATCGCCACTTGCTCCGGCGGCGGCGCGGCGACGTGCACGGCATCGCGCATCGCCTGCTCGGAATACGGTTCCTTGAACGCCTTGGGCTGGGACTTGTAGTTCTCCGTGTTGCGGGCGATCGGCGCCGGCGTTGCGGTAGCGGGGGCGGGCGCGCCGGGCTTCGCCTCGACCACGGCGGGCGCGGTGCGCAGCGGCGCGGTGGTGACGCCGGACGGCGACGCCGCCGGCTCGCTCCCCGGCGCTGTCAGCCGAAGGACCTGCCCGACGCGGATGATGTTCACGTTCTCGATGCTGTTCCACGCCGCGAGCTCGCGGTAGTCGAGCCCGGCGTCGAGCGCGATCTGGTACAGGGTGTCTCCGCGTTTCACCGTATAGGTCGGACCCGACGCCTCGGGCGCGGACGCCGCGGGCGCCGCCGCCGATGGGACGGTCGCCGTTGCGGACGGACGCGGGGGCGTCGCGGTGCGATCTTCGACGGGCGCGCGCGTGCTGCGCGTCGCGCATCCCGCGACCGCCGCGAGGGCGAGGATCACGGCCGCGCGAGCGAGCGCGTGCGGGAGATTCGGTGCGGGTCGGGTTTGGACGGACATCGACGAATCGACAAGGACGCCGCGCGTTCGTTCACGCCAGTCCGGAAAGCAACGGCACGAATCTTACCGCATCGAGCGTCTGTTCAACGATGCCCGACGGCGTCATGTCGAGCACGGTGAGGCGCTGCGTACCGCGCTCGTCCCCGGGCTGCGCGAGCGGCAGCACGATGCGACCGCCCGGCTTCAAGTAGCGCACGAGCGCGGTGGGGACGTGCGTCGCTCCGGCCGTGATGACGATGGCGTCCACGGCCAGCGGCTCGTTGAGGTCGTGGCTGCCATCGCCGTGCTTGAGCGAGACGTTGCGCAGCTTGAGCGAGGTCAGGTGCCGGCGCGCCTTGGCGACGAGCGCGCCGATGCGCTCGACGCTGTACACGTGTCGCGCGACGTGCGCGAGCACCGCGGTCTGGTAGCCGCACCCGGTGCCGATCTCGAGCACGGCGTCCAAGTCGCGGCCGTTGCGTGCGAGCTCGCTCATGCGAGCCACGACCCACGGCTGCGAGATGGTCTGGCCGTGGCCGATCGGCAGCGGCACGTCGTCGTAGGCACGGATGGCGAGCGCCTCGTCGACGAAGATGTGGCGCGGGACGCTGTTCATCGCCGCGAGCACGACCTCGTCGGCGATACCCTGCTCGCGCAGGCGCTCCACCATGCGCGCGCGCGTGCGCGCCGACGTCATGCCGATGCCGTCGGGCGAGGCGCGGGAGGTCATCGCGCGAGCCAGCCCTGCACGTCCGGCATCAGCTCGCGGTTGGTGAGGTCGATCTGCAGCGGGGTGACCGAGACGTGGTGGGTCCCGACCGCGTAGAAATCGGTGCCCTCGCCGGCGTCGGCGGCCTCGCCGGCTGCGCCGACCCAGTACACGGTCTCCCCGCGCGGGTTCTGCGTGCGCACGACGTCTTCGGCCTTGTGCCGGCGGCCGAGCCTCGTTACGGCCACGCCGCGCAGCGCCGCCAGCGGAACGTCGGGGACGTTGACGTTGAGCAGCCACGCCCCCGCCGGCGCGCGCTCGTGGCGCTCGACGAGCTCGATCGCCACCTGCGCGGCGGTCTCGAAATGCGCGGCGTTCTTCGACGCGAGCGAGATCGCGACCGACGGAATGCCGAGCAGGAAGCCTTCGGTGGCCGCGGCCACGGTGCCCGAGTAGATCGTGTCGTCGCCCATGTTGGCGCCGAGGTTGATGCCGGAGATCACCATGTCGGGCAGCGCGTCGAGCAGTCCGGTCACGGCGAGGTGAACGCAGTCGGTGGGCGTGCCGTTGACGAAGAGGAAGCCGTTCGGGGCGCGGCGGACGAAAAGGGGGCGGTCCAGCGTCAGCGAGTTGGAGGCGCCGCTGCGGTCGCGTTCGGGCGCAACCACGGTGATCTGCGCGCGCTCGCGCAGCGCGGACGCGAGATGCTCGATGCCTGGCGCGAAGTAGCCGTCGTCATTGGAGATGAGAATGCGCATCGGCAACGAAGCCCCGGTATTGCCGAATTATACAGATAGCGCTCTCATCCCGAGTTGCGCAGCCCCGCCGCCAGGCCGTTGATGGTGAGGTGGATGGCGCGCTTCGTGCGCTCGTCGGTCTGCCCGGCCCGATAGCGGCGCAGGAGCTCGACCTGCACGTGGTTGAGCGGGTCGAGATACGGGAAGCGGTTGCGGATGCTGCGAGCGAGCGTGGGATTGTCCGCAAGAAGCTCGCCGCGTCCGGTGATGGCGAAGAACGCGCGCACCGAGCGCCCGTGCTCGGAGGCGATGCGGGCGAAGATCGGCTCGCGCACATCGGGGTCGGGGACGAGCTCGGCGTAGCGCGACGCGATCGCGAGGTCGGTCTTGGCGAGCACCATCGCCATGTTCGACAGCACGCCGCGGAAGAACGGCCACGAGGCGTGCATCTCCGCGAGCAGCGCGAGGCGCGCCGAGTCCTGCGCGAGCCACACTTCGACCGCGGTGCCGAAGCCGTACCAGCCCGGGAGCATGAGCCGGCACTGGCCCCAGCTGAACACCCACGGGATCGCGCGCAGGTCCTCGATGCGCACGGACTGCGTGCGCGAGGCCGGACGGCTGCCGATGTTGAGCTCCGCGATCTCGGCGATCGGTGTGGCGGCACGGAAGTACGTCACGAATCCGGGCGTCTCGTACACGAGCGCGCGATAGGCGGTGTGCGCGATCGCCGCGAGCTCGTCCAAGGCGCGATGGAACGCGGGCGCGCGATCGCCGATCCCTTCCGCATCGGCAAGGCTTGCCTCCATGGTCGCGGCGACGAGCGCTTCAAGGTTTCGCCGGCCGAGCTCCGGGTCGGAATACTTGCTCGCGATGATCTCGCCCTGCTCGGTGAGGCGCAGCCCGCCGGTGACGCTGCCCGCGGGCTGCGCGAGGATCGCCTCGTACGAAGGGCCGCCGCCGCGCCCGACCGTTCCGCCGCGGCCGTGGAACAGGCGCAGCTTCACGCCGTGCGCGGCGAACGCGTCGACGAGCGCGAGCTCGGCGCGGTACAGCGCCCAGTTGGCGGTCAGGTAACCGCCGTCCTTGTTGCTGTCGGAGTAGCCGAGCATCACCTCCTGCCAGTCGTCGCGTCCGGCGACGAGGCGGCGGTACGGCGCGAGCGCGAACGCCTCGTGCATGATGCGGCCGCAACGCGCGAGATCGTCGATCGTCTCGAAGAGCGGAACGATGTTCACGGCGAGCGCGTCGCCGCGCAGCAGGCCCGCCTCCTTGAGCAGCACGGCGACCTCGAGCAGATCGGAGACCGACTGGCACTTCGAGATGACGTAGTTCGGCAGCGCGGCCGCGCCGTAGCGGCGATGGATGTCGGCCGCCGTCGTCAGGATCGCGAGCTCGGAGCGAGTGCGCTCGGAGTAGTCGAGGTGGGGGGACACGAGCGGGCGCGGGGTCGCGAGCTCGTCGACAAGCAAGGCAACCCGCTCGAGCTCGGGAAGCTCGCGGTAACGCGCGGCGACGCCGACGCGCGAAAGGAGCTCCTCGATGACGGTCTCGTGCACGTCGGCGTTCTGGCGCAGGTCGAGCGAGGCGAGATGGAAGCCGAAGCTCTCCACGGCGCGCACCAGCGGCGTCAGGCGGCGGGAGGCGAGAAGCGCAGCGTGGTGCGTGGCGAGCGAGTCGCGTAGGGTCGCGAGGTCGGCGAGGAATTCGGCAGGCGAGCCGTATGCGGGCTGCGCGGCGTGCGGCGCCCGCGCCGGCGCGCGCCCGGTCAGCGCGGTCGACGTGGCGGCGAGTCGCGCGTAGATGCCGACCAGCGCCTGCCGGTACGGCTCGTCGGCGCGGTGCGGGTTCGTATCGTGCGCGGAGGCTTCGAGCTTGCGCAGCGCGTCGGTCGGGTGAACGAGACGCGCCGACAGCGAAAGCTCGGCGCCCAGCCGATGAACGGCATCGAGGTAGTGCTCGAACGCGACGGAGGCCTGCGCGCGAATCGCGTAGTCGAGCGTGTCGGCCGTGACGAAGGGATTGCCGTCGCGGTCGCCGCCGATCCACGAGCCCATGCGCAGGAACGGCGGCACGTCGATCGGAGTGCCGAAGGTGTCGCGCAGACCTTCCGCCAGCGCGTCCAGCAGGCGCGGCACCTCGGTGAGGAACGTATAGCGGTAATAGGCGAGGCCGTTCTCGATCTCGTCGCGCACGTTGAGCTTGGACAGGCGAAGCATCGCGGTCTGCCACAGCGAGAGCACCTCGCGATGCAGATCGCGCTCCCATTCGGCCGTCTCCTCCGGCGTGAGCGGCGTGCGGTCGCGCAGCGTCAGGAGCCGCGCTATCTCGCGCTCGCAGTCGAGGATGCTCTTGCGCTGCACTTCGGTCGGATGCGCGGTGAGCACCGGCGACACGAGGGCTTGCGAAAGCCACCCTTTCATCGCCTCGGCGGTCACGTGCCTCTGCGCGAGGTGAGACAGCGCGCTCGCGACGCTGCCCTGCTGCGGCGGCGAGCCCGCGAGCGCATGCGCCCGACGGCGCCGGTTCTGGTGGACGTCCTCGGCGAGGTTCGCGAGATGCGAGAAGTACGAGAACGCGCGAACGACGTCGAGCGTGTGCGCGATGGAAAGCTCGTTCATGAGCGCGGACAGCTCGCCTCTGATCCCGGGCGCGTCCTTCGCCTCGGCGCGGCGGAATCGGATCGCGGTCTGGCGGATGGCTTCCACGCGCGCGTAGACGTCGTCGCCGTTGCACGAGCGCACGACGTCACCCAGGAAACGGCCGAGGAGCCGCGTGTCCTCGCGCAGCGGCAAGTCACGGTCGGCGGCGGCGTCGTTCATCGAGCGTGATCCTCGCGCAGCCGCTCGGAGAGCGCCCACACGGCGGCCGCGTACAGGCGGCTCTTGTTGTAGCGCGTGATGACGTAGAAGTTGGGATAAGCGATCCACAGGCTCGCGTCGCCCTCGCTCGTCTCCTCGAGCAGGAGCAGACCCACCGGATCGGACGCAAGCTCCGGGCCGGAATCGCGCAACGTCACACCGTCCGCCTGCCATGCGGCAAGCGGCCGCCGCTCGCTGATGCCGCCGTCGAGCTTGCGCAGCGCGCCGTCGCGCGCCTCGGGCTCCACACTGGCAGCCGCGAGCACGGGGCCGCCGGCCTGCCAGTCGTGCCGCGCGAGATAGTTCGCGATGCTGCCCACGACGTCCGCGTTGCTCTTCCACAGGTCGACGTGGCCGTCCCCGTCGAAGTCGACTCCGTAGCGGCGGTAGCTCCCGGGCATGAACTGCGGCACGCCCATCGCGCCCGCGAACGAGCCCTTCGGCACGAGCGGCGAGAAGCCCTGGTCGTGCGCCAGCAGGACGTACTCCTTGAGCTCGCCCTTGAAGAACGAAGCGCGCCGCGGATAGTCGAACGCAAGCGTGGCGAGCGCGTCGATCACCCGGTAGCTGCCGACGTTGCGGCCGTAGTACGTCTCGACGCCGAGGATGGCGACGACGATCTCGGGCGGCACGCCGTAGAGGGCCTGCGCGCGCGCGAGCGCCTCCTCGTTGCCGCGCCAGAAGCGCACGCCGGCCGCAACGCGCTCCGGAGCGAGGAACGGCGGCGCGTACTCGAACCATTTCGGCGGCTCGAGCAGCGGCCGGTCCATGAGCGCCACGATCTTCGGCTGGAACCTCGCCGCGGCGAGCCATCGCTCGACGTCACGGCGCGGAAGGCCCGTATCCGCCGCGACCTCCGCGGCGTAGGCGCGCACGTCCTCGCGCTGGCCGTAGCCTGCCGCGGAAGCAGCCTTCGACTTCGGCTTCACGGTAACCGGCGACTCGGAAGCGTGCGCGGCAACGCAAAGGGCGATTGCGCAGAATGCGAGTGGAGCGGAAAAGGTCACGCCGACCCGGAAAGACTTACGTAGCTCGAATGGTATCATCGCGCCGCCGCGCGGCACCCCGCATGTACAAGCTCTATTCGTTCGCACGCCCGATTCTGTTCGCGCTCGACGCGGAGGCCGCGCACGACGTGTCGCTCGCCGCGCTCGACCGCGCCGCACGCACCGGAATCGCGCAGGCGATGGCGCCGCGCCTGCGCACGTCGCCGCTCACCGTGATGGGCATCGAGTTTCCCAACCGCGTGGGGCTCGCCGCCGGGCTCGACAAGAACGCGGCGCACCTCGACGGGCTCGCCACGCTCGGCTTCGGCTTTCTCGAAGTCGGCACCGTGACGCCGCGCGCCCAGCCCGGCAACCCCAAGCCGCGGATGTTCCGCGTGCCGCGCGCGCACGCCCTCGTCAACCGACTGGGCTTCAACAACGAAGGTGTCGCGGCGCTCCTCGCCAACGTCGAGCGCGCGCGCTATCGCGGCGTGCTCGGCATCAACATCGGCCGCAATTTCGACACGCCCAACGAGCGCGCCGGCGACGATTACGCCTCGTGCCTGGCGGCCGTCTACGCCAAGGCGAGCTACGTCACCGTCAACGTGAGCTCGCCCAACACCAAGGGCCTGCGCGACCTGCAGGCGGAGGATGCGCTCGCCGCCCTGCTCGCCCGGCTCAAGCGCGAGCAATCGGGGCTCGCGCAGATGCACGGCCGCTACGTGCCGCTCGCGATCAAGATCGCGCCCGATCTTGCC
This sequence comes from Casimicrobiaceae bacterium, assembly GCA_035499955.1. Lineage (GTDB taxonomy): Bacteria > Pseudomonadota > Gammaproteobacteria > Burkholderiales > Casimicrobiaceae > VBCG01. The sequence goes on along the minus strand of DATJXV010000213.1, from coordinate 17,197 downwards.
GACGACGCCGTGCGCGGCTTGGCGCGCGTTCTCGTCGCGCAGAAGATGGACGCCGTGATCGCCACCAACACGACGGTTGCGCGCGACAAGGTGCAGGGCCTGCCGCATGCCGAGGAAACGGGCGGCCTGTCCGGCGCGCCGCTGTTCGAGCGCTCCACGGCCGTCGTGCGCCTGCTCGCACGAGCGCTCGACGGCGCGCTGCCGATCATCGGCGTCGGCGGCATCGAGCGCGGCGAACAGGCGCGCGCGAAGCTCGACGCGGGAGCGTCGCTCGTGCAGCTCTACACCGGGCTCGTCTACCGCGGGCCCGCGCTGGTCGCCGAGTGCGTCCGCGCTACCGCAAAATTGGGGTCAGACCCCATTACAAAGTTGTAATGGGGTCTGACCCCATTTTTGGGCGCGACAGCACCATGATCTTGCCGGTCGCCTTCGCCGCCACCACACGATCCTGATTGGTCGCCGTGCCGCTCATCTCGACGATGCCGCCGTGGTGGTGCGGCTTGTCGACGAGACGGTCGACGATCCAGGCGATCGTCAGCGTGTCCCCCGGCTTGACCGGCGCGAGAAAGCGCGTGTTGTGCTCGAGATACGCGGTGGCCGTGCCGTGGAAGTACTCCCCCACCGGACCGCCCATGAGCGCGCTCGTAAGCATGCCGTGCAGGATGCGCGAGCCATAGCGCGACTTGCGCGCGAAGGCCTCGTCGACGTGCAGGGGATGGAAGTCCTGCACGTATTCGGCGCCGACGTCGAGATGCGCGTCGGTGATGCGCACCTGGCGCGACCAAGTGTCGCCGACGGCGAGCTCGTCGTACCAGCGGCCCTGCCTCTCGCTCACTCCTCGGCTCCTTGTAGTTTCCGCGTGAGCCGCCTCACCACGTGTCGCCTCGCGTCGGTCGCTCGCCGACGCGGCCTGCGGCCCTTGCTCGCTTCGCTCGCGCGGCTCGCTCACTCCAGTTCTTCGAAACGGAAGCCCGCCGCGGCCACGCCCTCGCGCAGATGCGCGATGCCGGCGTCGACGTGGGCGGGATCGCCGCGAACGCCGAGCTCGATGCGGCGGCCTCCGTCCGGCAGGAACGACGGCAGGCTGAAGAGCTTGAGCGCCGGGAATCGCGCGACGTTCTCGTCCATGAGGGGCAGGAGCTGGCTCTCGCCCGCGCCGTAGACCGCGATCGCGCGCTCGACCGGCGGCACGCGCACGAGATCGGGGTACCAGGTCGCGAGCACCCAGTCGAGCATCGGCCACGCCATCTGCGGGAAACCCGGGAAGAAACAGTGGTCGCGGATCGCGAACGCGGCCACGCGGTTGTAGGGATTCGGGATGATGCGGCTGCCTTCGGGGAACTCGGCCATCAGTACGCGGTGCGGATACGCTTCGGCGCCGAAACGCGCCTCGATCTCGGCCACCGCTTGCGGATGGCGCACGAGCGGCAAGCCCAACGCTGCGGCCGCCGCCTGGCGCGTGTGATCGTCGGGCGTTGCGCCGATGCCGCCGAACGCGAACACGAGGTCGCCGCGCGCGAACGACTCGCGCAACGTGCCGGTGAGCCGCCCGCGGTCGTCGCCCAGGTACTGCGCGTAATCGAGGCCGAGCCCACGGGCGGCGAGCGTTTCGATGACGTGCGGAAGGTGGCGGTCGGCCCGCTTGCCCGACAGGATTTCGTCGCCGATGACGAGCGCTGCGATGGCCATGATCTTCGTTACGGAGCGGAACCGGCTAATGCACCGTGGCGCTCTCCGGGAACTTCTGCTCGATCTGCGAGATCATGTTCGTGAACGCGCGGTCGATGAGCGGCTCGGCCTCGACCACGCGCGCGCGATCGGCGCGGAATCGGTCCGCCAGCTCTTCCGCCGTCATCGACAGCGCCTTCTGCCCCTGGCGGTTGGTGAAGAGGTACGTTCCGCGCAGCGGGCTCACCCAAGCGAGTTTGGCGAACGCAAGATGGCCGTCCTCGGCTTCGAACTCGATCCACATGCCGCGCTCCAAGCTGCCCGCGATCTCGAGGAAGTCGTCGGCGATGACTTCGCGCTCGGGCTCGACCGGCTCCGGCGCGGCCTGCTCCATCGCGTCGGCGAGCGCCTCTGCCTTGGCCGCCATCTCCTTGTCGCCGGCGGCTTTCGCGATCTCGGCTTGCGCGCGTGCGGCCTCGGCCACGGCCGCCGTGGGCGAAGCGATGGCCGACACCGACGGCTTCACCGCCGCGGCATGCGCCTCGACCAGGTTCGACATGAACGCTTCGCGCTCTTCGCTCACCCACCCGCGGTTCTGCATCCCGGCCGACAGCCGCTTCAGAAGCGACGGCAGGAGCGCGACCAGGTGGCGCCGATCCTCCGGCGAACGCTTGGGCTGCACGCTCCATACCAGGTCCTCGAGCGTGGACACGCCCTGCCCCCAGGGCTCGCTCTCCTCGCCTTCCTGGAGGTAGACGTGCTCCATCGCGCCTTGCCACCGCTGGCGCAGGAACGACGCGAGGAAATTCGGAACCGGGCTCGCCTCGATGCGCTTCTCGATCTCCGCCTTCGCCACCACGGACGCGATCTGCTGGCGGTCCTTCTGGTTGATCTCGTCGGCGCTCGAGAGGATGTTTTCCTCGGCCGCCTTCTCCTCCTCGGCGAGGAATGCTTCCAGCACGTCGCGCTGCTCGTCGAAGATCGCGAGGTCGTCCGAGAAATGGTCGAGGATCTGGTGGACGATCGCGTCGATCGTGCGATAGAGCGGATCCTCCTGACCCATCACCGGCGACCAGCCGAGGCCCGCGCGGGCGAGGCCGTTCACGAGCAGCCGCGACGGATGCGACTTCTTCGCGAAGAACGCGCCGTCGAGCATGGCCGCCTTGAGCACCGGGATCTGCAGCCGCGCGAGGAGCGCCTTGATGCCGTCGGGCAGGTCCTTGGTCTCGAAGATGAAGTCGAACAGCATCGCGACCATCTCGATGGTCATGGCCTCGAGCTGGTTCGCCTTCGCGCCGAGCGGGGACTCCTGCAGGTCGCGCAGGACGTTGTGCAGGCCCTGCGGGATGCCGGAGAACGCGACTTGCGCACCCCCGACGTCGAAATCGGTCTGCCCGGCCTGCAGCCTCGTCAATCCCTCGTGCAGATCCGGCGTGGAGATGATCGGCGCGCCGGGCACGTAGCCCGATGGCGTCGGACGCAGCGGGGCGAACACGGGCGAGGCCTGCCCCTGCCCGGGCCCGGCGCCCGGCATGCTGATCGCCGGAAAGTCGCTGTCCGCGCCAGGCGGCATCATCGTCTGCGGCGGGAACTGCGCGGGCGGCACCTGAGGCGCCATGCCGAACGGCGGCGGCGACACCGACGCCTGCGGCGTCGCACTGCCGTACATGCGCTTGAACATCGCCATCACGTCGACCTCGGACGACTGGGGCGGCGGCGGCTGCGGTTTGGCAGCCTGCGCCGCCGCCTTCGCGGCCGCGCGATCGGCGGCCCCGCCGCGGTTGATCACGCCGCGCGATTGTGACGGCATCATGTTGAGGCGCGTCAGATGCTGGTTGAGGTGGGCGTAGATCGCGTTGATGTCGCCGAGCTGCGCCTGGTTCAGATCCTTCATGATCTGGAACTTCGTCTTGCGGTCGGTCTTGAGCGAGTCGACCGCCTTCGTGAACGCGCCGACGATCGTGGACGGTCCGAGTGGATTGCGATCCGTGGGCAGGTCGGGTTGCCCAAGCAGGTATCCGACACCGCGGTTGAGCGCGGCGAGCTCGTCGTGGCACAGGTTCTCCACCACTCGCGTGATGTTGCCGGTCAAGACTTCCTCGTCCATGGACGTCGTCTCGACGAGCGTGAGATTCGAGGCGTCGACCTTCGAGAAGTCCGCCTTGGGCTCGTTGCGCCCCGCGATGCGATCGTCGATGAGCTTCCGGAGCTGGCGCTCGAACTCGGCCATGAGCGCCGGCCGCTCGCTCTTGAGCGTGCCGCGGGCGTCGAGGAACATCTGCTGCTCCTCGCGCACGACGCTTTTGGCCGCACGGTCCATGAGGAGGTCGCCGACGCGATCGAGAATCTGGGCGAACGCGGTCGTCAGCCGGACGATGGCGAGGTCGCGGCATTCGTTCAGAACGCGCGTGAGCTCGCGGCTCGGCTGCCTGGTGCGTGCCTCGGTCGTGGTGGCGCTCAAGTCAGTCGGTGGGCCGCTTTGGTGTCAAGGTGTTAGGCAACATTACCGCGAACTTACTGTAGCACAGCGCGTAGCCCGGGCATAACCGCGTGCCGGATCAGCGCGAAAGCTCCGCCCAGGCCTTCTCGATCCGCTTGAACGATACCGGGTAGGGCGTCCGAAGCTCCTGGGCGAACAGCGACACGCGAAGCTCCTCGAGGAGCCAGCGGAAGGCCGAAAGCCGCGGGTCGGCTCGCGCGGCCCTGCGGTCGGCGTCGGCTCGCTCCTCGTAGCGCCGCCACCACGTCGCGACCTGCTCGCCGTGGCGGGCGTCGCGGTCGGGCCGCTCCGCATACTTCGCCACCCGACGGTCGAGCGCCGCGAGGTAGCGCGGCAGGTGAACGAGCTGCTCCCAGGGCGTGCTCGCCAGGAAGCCCGTGTACACGAGCGCGTCGCGGGCGGCGCGCACCTCGGCGGTCAGCCGCGCCCACGCCTTGGGCGCCGAGGCGAGCCGCTGCGACAAGGCCTGGTGCCGGTCCGCGATCTCCGCAAGTAGCCGGAACGCGCCCTCCATGACCGCAGGCAGGCGCGCGCGGGCACGCTGGACCTGCTCGGCGAACGCACGTTCGGTACGCGGCAGGGGGTCGTCGGCGAGAAAGGCTCGCTTTCGTGCCGCTTCGAGGACGTCGGACAGCAGACGGTCGGTCGCGATGACCGCCTTCAGCTTGAGCGCAGCGTCGGCAAACCCCGGCCCACCCTTCTCGTAGGCACGCAGGGGTTCCCGCAGGGCAATGCCGAGAAGGCGCACCAATCCCGCGCGGGTGGACTGCTCCGCCGACTCGGCCGTGTCGAGGAGCGCAAGCGAGACCGAATCGCCGTCGTCGACCAGCGCCGGGTAGCCGGTGACGCGCGCGCCGCCGCGCCCGACCGTCAGAGTGGGCGGGAGGTCGCCGAAGTCCCACTGGCGCAAGCCCCTGCGCTCGAACGCCGGGTCTGCCGCGGCGAAGGACAGCTGTGCCGCCTCGCCCAGGCTCGCCCGAAGCGAGGTCAGGTCGCGGCCGGCGGCAAGCTCGGTCCCGCTTTCGTCGACGACCCCGACGTTGACCAGAAGATGCGGCGGGACTTCGACGTCGCGAAAAAGTGATGCGGGGAGCGATTCGCCCAGCCTCGCTTCCAGAAACGAGCGCAGCTGGTCCGGCAGCGGCACGTCCTCCGCGGGGGCGGTCTCGAGGAACGCCGTCACGACCTCGGGCAGCGGGATCACGCGATTGCGCCACGCCTTGGGAAGCGACTTCAGGTAGTGCGTCACCTTCTCCCGGACCATCCCTGGGACGAGCCAGGTCAGGCGCGCGTCGGGCAGCTGGTTAAGAAGGCGAAGCGGCACGGTGAGCGTGAGGCCGTCGAGCGGGTGGCCGGGCGAAAAGCGGTACGCAAGCGGCAGGACCGCACCGGCGATCGCGAACTGCTCGGGAAAAAGATCGACCGTCACCGCGGCGGCGGCATGCCGCATGAGGTCGTCGCGGCGCATGTAGAGAAGGCGCGGCTGCTTGCGCTCTGCCTCCGCACGCCAGCGCTCGAACGAGGCCGCCGAATGCACGTTGGGCGGAATGCGTTGCGCGTAGAAGGCGGCGAGCGCCTCGTCGTCGACCAGCACGTCCTGCCGCCGCGCCTTGTGCTCGAGCCCGGCCACTTCCTCGATGAGCGCCTGGTTGTGCGCGAGAAACGCGCCCTTCGTGCGCACCGCGCCGGGGACGAGCGCTTCGCGAACGAAGACCTCGCGCGCGCCGGCGGGGTCGAGGGCGCCGAACGAGACCGGGCGGCGCGCGACCAGCGTCAGGCCGTAGAGCTGCACGCGCTCGCTCGCGACGACCTCTCCGCGCCGCTCCTCCCAATGCGGCTCGAAGTAGTCGCGCGTGACGCGTTCGCCGGCAACCTCCTCGATCCACTCCGGCTCGACCTTTGCCGCGCAGCGCGCGAAAAGGCGCGTCGTCTCCGTCAGTTCGGCGGCGAGGATCCATTTCGCGCGGGTCTTACCCTCCGCGCTGCGCGCTTCGGGGCCGGTTCGCGCCCGGGAGCGGCCCGTCGCGCTCATGCGCGCAAGCCCCGAGCCCGGATGCAGGAAGAACTTGAGGCCACGCGCACCCAGGTAGTGCTCCTCGGCATCCGCCTTGACGCCGACGTTGCCGAGCAGCCCCGCGAGGACGGCCTTGTGCAGCAGCGCGTAGCGGGCGGCATCGAAGGCCTTCGGAAGCGCCCGCGTCCACTTGAACCCGGCTTCCTCGAGCGTGGCTTCGAGCTGGCGATGTACGTCGCGCCATTCGATGAGCCGCAGGTAGGAGACGAACTGGCCGCGGCAGGCGTCCACCATCCGGCGATGCGACAGCTTCTGCGCGGCGAGATCCGCGAAGAACTCCCACAGCGCGACGAGCGAGAGAAAGTCGGAGCGGTCGTCGCGGAAGCGTAGGTGCGCCTGATCCGCCGCCTGCTGCCGCTCGAGCGGGCGCTCGCGCGGGTCGGGCACCGCGAGCGCGCTCGCGATCACGAGCGCCTCGGCGAGGCAGCCCGCGTCGCGGGCGGCGAGCACGATGCGGCCGACTCTCGGGTCGAGCGGCAGCCGCGCGAGCTCGCGCCCGAGGGGCGTCAGCGTGCGGTCGCCGTCCACCGCGCCCAATTCCTGCAGGAGCTGGTACCCGTCGGCGATCGCGCGCGGCGGCGGCGCTTCGAGGAAGGGAAATTCGTCGACCGTGCCGAGCTCGAGCGCCGCCATGCGCAGGATGACCGAGGCGAGCGAAGAGCGCAGGATCTCGGGATCCGTATAGCGCGGCCGCTTCGCGAAGTCCTCCTCGCCGTATAGGCGCACGCAGATGCCTTCCGCCACGCGCCCGCAACGCCCCGCGCGCTGCTGCGCCGCCGCCTGCGATACCTTCTCGATCTGCAGCAGCGTGGTCTTGTTGCGCACGCTGTAGCGCTTCACGCGCGCCAGTCCCGCGTCGATCACGTAGCGGATGCCCGGCACGGTGAGCGAGGTCTCCGCGACGTTCGTCGCGAGCACGACGCGGCGCCCGTTGCTCGGCGCGAACACGCGCTGCTGGTCGGCGACCGACAGACGCGCGTAGAGCGGGAGGATCTCGACGTCGCGCGCGTACGGGCGGCGGGCGAGGCTCGCCCGCAGGAGGTCCCCGGTCTCGCGGATCTCGCGCTCGCCGGGGAGAAAGACGAGGATGTCGCCCGGGCCGCCGCGCCACAGGTCCTCGGCCGCGTTGACGATGGCCTGCTCGAGGTCTTCCTCGTCGTCGGCCTCGTGCTCGGCGTCGGCGGCGCCGACGTCGCGCTCGCCGGCCGGCGGGCGATAGCGGATCTCGACGGGATACGTACGGCCGGAGACCTCGATCACGGGTGCGGGCCGCTGCGATGTTGCGAAGTGGCGCGCGAGGCGTTCGGCATCGAGGGTGGCCGAGGTCACGATCACCTTGAGGTCGGGCCGGCCCGCGCGCAGTCGCTCGAGATAGCCCAGCAGGAAGTCGATGTTGAGGCTGCGCTCGTGCGCCTCGTCGACGATGATCGTGTCGTACGCCAAAAGCTCGCGGTCGCCTTGCGTCTCGGCGAGCAGGATGCCGTCGGTCATGAGCTTGACGAAGGCGTCGGGCTTCGTGTGATCAGTGAAGCGGACCTTGTAGCCGACGGCCTCGCCCAACGGCTGGCCGAGCTCGTGCGCGATCCGCGCAGCCACGGCGCGCGCCGCGATGCGCCGCGGCTGCGTATGGCCGATCATGCCCCGTTCGCCGCGACCGGCGCGAAGGCATATCTTGGGCAGCTGCGTGGTCTTGCCCGAGCCCGTCTCGCCGCACACGATCACGACGGGGTGATCGCGGATGGCGCGCTCGATCTCGTTCGCGCGCTGCGACACCGGCAGCTGCGCAGGATAGCTGAACGCGGGCTTGGCCGCCGCCCGGGCAGCGCGCCTGGCTTCGGAGCGCGCGAGATCCTCGGCGATACGCGCCCACTCCGCGGGCGTGCGCGCCAGGTCGATGCGCCGCGCGAGCCGCGCCGCGTCGGCGGCCATCGCGAGCGGCAGCCGCTGGCGAAGGTCGAGGGCAACACGAGGCATCGCGAATTCTACCGTCCATGCGTATGATGCCGCCGTCGAGGTGCCATGCAGGCGCCCGCCCTCCGGAGGAAGCCATGCGTTATCCGACTCTCGCCGCCGTTTTCCTGGCCGCGGTGCTTGGCCTCGGCGCCGTCGCCGCCGACGCCGTGACGCTGCGCTGGGCCGGGCGCGGCGACATGCAGACGACCGACCCGCACTCGCAGAACGAGAACCTCACCAACAACATCAACGAGCTCGTGTACGAATTCCTGGTCATGCGCGACAAGAAGCTCGGGCTCATGCCCGGGCTCGCCGAATCGTGGACCAAGGTCAACGACACGACGTGGCGCTTCAAGCTGCGGCCGGGCGTCAAGTTCCACGACGGCACGCCGTTCACCGCCGACGACGTCGTGTTCAGCTTCGAGCGCGCGCGCGCCGACACCTCGCAGCTTCGCGCCTACTCGAACGCCGCCGGCATTCCGAAGAAGATCGACGACCTGACGGTCGAGTTCACGACCAGCGGCCCCAACCCGATCGAGCTCGAGCACATCGCGACCATCAACATCATGTCGAAGGCCTGGTGCGAGAAGAACCGCTGCCAGAAGCCGCAGAACTTCGCGGCCAAGGAGGACATGATCACGGCGCGCGAAGCCAACGGCACCGGGCCGTATTCGCTGGTGTCGAGGCAGCCCGACGTCAAGACCGTGCTCAAGAAGAACCCCAACTGGTGGGGCATCAAGGCCGGCGTCTTCGACGGCAACGTCGACGAGGTGATCTACACGCCGATCGTGTCGGACGCCACACGCGTGGCCGCGCTCATCTCCGGCGAGGTCGACTTGATCAACGACCCGCCGCCTCAGGACGTGCCGCGCCTTTCGCAGACGCCCAACATCAAGGTCATCGAAGGGGTGGAGAACCGCATCGTCTTCATCGGTATGGACCAGGCGCGCGACGAGCTCCTGTACTCGAACGTGAAGGGCAAGAACCCGTTCAAGGACATCCGCGTGCGCCAGGCGCTGTACTACGCTGTGGACATCGACGCCATCCAGAAAAACACGATGCGCGGGCTGTCGAAGCCGACCGGAGCCATCCTGCCGTCGCCTGTGACCTCCACGCCCGAGATCGAGAAGCGCCTGCCGTTCGACAAGGAGAAGGCGAAGAAGCTGCTTGCCGAAGCCGGATACCCGAACGGCTTCGAGGTGACGCTCGACTGCCCGAACAACCGCTACATCAATGACGAGCGCATCTGCCAGGCGCTCGCCGCCATGTGGTCGCAGGTCGGCGTCATGACCAAGGTCAACACGATGCCGCGCGCGGTGTACTTCCCGAAGCTGGAAAAGACCGACACCAGCATGTTCATGCTGGGCTGGGGTGGCGCGTCGACCGACGCCATCTTCACGCTGCAGCCGGTGCTGTCGACCTGGAACGGCAAGGGCGACGGCGACTTCAACTACGGCCGCTACAGCAACAAGAAGGTCGACGAGCTGACCGCCAAGGTCAAGGTCGAGATGACGGAGGCACGGATCGGCTACATCCACGACGCCCTGCTCGCGCAGAACGCGGAGGTGAACCTGATTCCTCTGCATCGGCAGGTGATTCCGTGGGCGTCGCGCAGCAACGTGACGACCGTGCATCGTGCCAACAACTACGTCACCCCCTACTGGACGACCGTGAAGTGACGATACCGCGGACTCCGCGCCGCCGTTCGCACGCGCACGTTCACTCCTCATCCGTCAGATGATGCACGAGCGCGTGCTCGCACGCCTTGAACACGACGTACGCCGCGAGGCTCAGGTAGCCCGTCACCACGATCTCGACCAGCTGCGCGGCGCCGCCGTCCATGACCGCCTGCCATCCGTAGTCGGACAGCAGGACGAGATTGCTCTTGAGGACCAGGAAGAGATTGAGCGTGCCGACGCCGAATGCGAGGAACGCGACGCCCATCACGACGAACGTCGTCGTGCGGCGCCTGAGCACCGTCTTGCGGAACCACCGTTTCATCGCGCTCACGATCGCTGCCGAGTCGCAAGCAGCACGGTGGCCCGCCACGCGAGCAGTGCGGCGACGACCGCCGTGACGCCGCACGCGATCCAAGCCGTGGGCGTCATCGAAAGCGCCGCGGCGCGAACCGCGTCGAGGACGAGGCCGGCCGCGACGAAGGCGGGCACGGTGCGAAGATCGTAGCGCAGAAGGAGCCACGCGAACGCGAACGTCGTCCCGCCCTCGATCGCGCCCTTCACGACGGCGTGCGCGAGATCCTCGCCGGACACCAGGGCGACCGCCACGCCGAGCAGCACGAGCAGGGCCGCGACCGTGCCCACGCGCCGCGACCATCCGAGGGTGACGCGATCGAAGATCGACAGCAGGAACAGCGTCACGGCCGCCGCGGGCAGCACGGAAACCCCGGCCAGCGCCGCCGCGATCCACGGCGACCACGCGTCCGCCTCCTTGAGGTCGGGCCACTCCGGAAGCGACGGCGGCACCCACGACGCCAGCGCGGCCCCGATACCGGCCGTGGCGAATGCGGCGAGCATGCCGCACACCCAGGGCGGAAGGCGGCCCGCGATGGGGACGGGCGTCTGACGCCTCGCGTAATAGGCGCCCACACCGGCCAGGAGCCCGGTGAGCAGGCCGAAGAGCGCCGCGCCCGCCGTGCCCGTGAGCACGACGACCAGGAGCTGGTTGGCCACCGGCTCGGCGGTCTTCAAATCGAACGCGTGCTGCGGCCAGTTGTTCGCGCTGCCGGCGAGCGTCATCAAGGCGACGACGAGCGCCATGCCGACGAGGGCGCGGCGATCGCTGCGGTGCCGGCTCCATGCAACCACCGCGAAGACGAGCGCCGCCACCGAGACCGTCGCGATGAGGCCGACGGACAGGATGCGCAGGAGCTGCCGCTGGCCCGCGCGCTCGGCCTCCGCGCGCTGCCAGGCCTCCGGCACGAACAGCGAGCGCCCCGCCGTGGCAACCTCGTCGCCCGCGATCGCCACCTGGACGCGCGCTTCCCCACCCTTGCCGACGTCCACACGCGGGTCGGCATACGCGAAGACCCAGTCGACTCGATTCGGCCGCTTCACCTCGTTGGCGGCCCGTTCGGCGAGCGCGGCCGTATCGCTTTGAAGCTGCGAGCGCAGCGCGCGCTCGGCGATCGCTTGTGCGTCCGTGCGCGAGAGCGACGCGCCGGGGCGGTCCTCGGGCATGGCGTGCGCGACCTGGCGCACCTTGCCGTCTCCCGTCACGGTGACGCGCCACTCTTCCGCGCGGTCGGCCACGTCGCCGGAAAAGCGCGCGAAGCGCACCTCCCATAGCGGCGGGGCGAGCACGTTGCCGATCAGCGAGCGGTAGGCGGCGGCACCCGCCTCGCGCCAAACGAACGCGTGCCAGACGCGCTGGTTCGCGTCTTCGAGCGCCGACCGCGTGGTCGCGAGGCGCACCCATTCCGGTCCGAGCGTGACGCCGCGCCGCGCGAGCTCGTCGACGGCCGCGGCCACCGCGGCGTCGCGATCGATCCGCAGGGTGGGCGCATCGGCGCGCAGCGGCGTGAACGCGAACCAGGCGGCGAGCCCCGCGAGGCCGATCGCAGGCAAGGTCCGCTGAAGGAGCTCGGCGCGACGTTCGAGCGTGGTTGCCGGGGCGGGCGCCCGCTCGACGGCTGTCGCCGGCGGCACGTCGGGCCGCCACGCCGCGTTGCGCCAAGCGTCGGGCAGCGCGGTCCACGCGCCCGATTGCGCCCGACGCGCGAGCACCACGAGCAGCGGGATCGCGGCGGCGACGATCACGAGCGCCCGCTGCACGCCGGCGCCGGGCGCATCGATGAGGAACAGCGGGACGGACATCAGCGTCAGGTCGAACAGCGCGTGCAGGAGGATCGTCGGGACGAGCCCGTAGCGCAGGAAGATCGCCGCCCAGATCATCGACGGCACGACGAGCTCCACCATCCGCGAATAGGACGGGAAGCCGGGATAGTTGGCGTGCGCGGCGCCGAAGACCAGCGCCTGCAGCACGAAGGCCGCCGCGATGCCGGCGCGGCGATGGCCGAAGCGCTCGCCGATCAGCGCGCCGAGCGCGAGCGGAATCGCGCGGAAGAGGCACTCCTCCATCGTGCCGGCCTGCAGCGCGGTGGCGATCGGCGCGAGCGCGGGGACCGCCGAGGCGAGGATGTTCGGGTCGGTGAGCTGCTCGGACGGCTGCCACCATCCAAGGTAGCGGTTGGTGAGCGCGTAGAACAGCGCGACGAGCCCGAGCTCGACCGGCACGAACAGATAGCCGCCGAAGGTTCGTCCGGCGATCTCGCGCGTGCCCGCGGCATCGCGCGACCATACGCGCCACAGCTGCGGCTGGTGCCCGAACGCGCGGCGGGTCAGGCCTTCCGCAGCCATGAAGATGAGGCCGAGCAAAAGGCCCGCGCCGACGAGCGCGGCGAGCGCGAGGCCGATCTCGCGGATCCAGAACGTGGAAGCGTCTTGCGTCGTGGAAAACGTGTACCAGGCCGCGGGCGCGTTGGCGAGCACGACGGCGCCCAGAAGCGCGCCGACCGCGAACCCCGCGCAAAGCGACTGCCGCACGAGCAGGTAATGCTGGCGCAGGAGCCAGAGCGTGCCGAGGACGCACCCGACGAGGCCGTACAGCACGCCGGCCGCGATCGATGCGACGAAGGCGATCACGTCGTTCGCGCTGCGCATCTCCTCGAAGCGGCGCTCGAAGCTCTCGGGCACGTAGACGAAGGGCTCCACCTCGGTGAGCTCGTCGCCGCTCACGACGAGCGAGAGCCGGATACGCGCCTGCCCGAGCGCGCCTTCGCGCTCGAACACAAAGCGGTGATCCACGCGGCCCGAAGGACCCGTCTGCTGCGACTGGTCGAGCAGGCGGTAGGGTGCGAAGTCGATGTCCCAGTCCTCGTGCGCACGCGCCTTCGCGAGCTCCAGCGCCGCCGAGGGCGCGAGCGCCTTCGCGCCCTCGTCGCGCACGTACGTCTCGGCGACCTTGCGCGAGAAGCCGTAGCGGCCGCCGTCGGGCCGGAAGCGGATCGTCGTCTCCTCGAGCACGCCGGGCTTGAACAGGCGCACGTCCCACCAATACGGGGCGTACGCCTTGCCGGCGACGAGGTCGGCGAACGCCGCCTTCCCGCCGCCCTCGAGCTCGACGTAGTTCTGCGTCTGCTCGTCCTGGTTGAACACCGCGGCGGCGCGCGCATCGGCCGGTGCGAGGCCGTATTTCGCCGCGAGCCCCTGCGCCTGGCCAACCGCGGCCTCGCGCGGCATCGTAATGTCCAGATGCACGATGGGAATCGCGATCGGCGCGAGATGCACCGCGGCTGCGAGCGAGGCGGCCGCGAGGACGACGTAGGCGATCCAGAAGGCCGGCCTGCGGTCGAAGCTCATCGCACTTCCGCCACGCCGTCGTCGGCGAGCCTGCGGATCGCCGCCTCGCTCAAGTGCAGGCGATCGCGCAGCACTTCCATCGTGTGCTCGCCCAGGAGCGGCGGCGGAAGCTCGCCGGCGAGCGGCGCGCCCGACATGCGCACGGGGGTTGCGACCTGCGGCACGATGCCGGCGAGGGCGTGCGGAAGGTCGAAGCGCATGCCGCGCGCGACCACCTGCGGATCGGCGAACACGGCGTCGAGCTTGTTGATCGGGCCGCACGGCACGCCGGCGGTCTCGAGCGCGTCGAGCCAGTCGCGCTGCCGCCGCGAGGCAACGACGGCGGCGATCATCGGCACCAGCGTGTCGCGGTTGCGCACGCGATCCGCATTGCGCGCAAAGCGCGCGTCCTGCGCCCACTGCGGCACGGCGGCGACGTCGCAGAAGCGCGCGAACTGGCCGTCGTTGCCCACCGCGAGGATGAGATGACCGTCGGCGCAGGCGAATGCCTGGTACGGCACGATGTTCTGGTGCGCGTTGCCGGCACGCTCGGGCGGCGTGCCGGTGACGAGATAGTTCATGTTCATCACAGCCATCATGGCCACCGCCGAGTCGAGCAGGGCGAGGTCGACGTGCTGGCCCTCTCCCGTGCGGTCGCGCGAGGCGAGTGCGGCGAGGATCGCGACCGCCGCATACATCCCCGTGAAAAGATCGGTGATGGCGACACCCGCTTTCTGCGGCCCGCCCCCCGGCGCGTCGTCGCGCTCGCCGGTGACGCTCATGAAGCCGCTCATGCCCTGGATGATGAAGTCGTAGCCCGCGCGGTCCGCGTACGGGCCGTCCTGGCCGAACCCGGTGATCGACGCGTACACGAGCCGCGGGTTGATCGCCGCGACACTCGCGTAGTCGAGCCCGTAGCGTGCGAGGCCGCCACGTTTGAAGTTCTCGATCAGCGCGTCGGCGTCACGCGCGAGCGAGCGCACGAGGTCGCGGCCCGCGGGCTTGGTGAAGTCGATGGCGACCGACCGCTTGCCGCGGTTGCACGCCAGATAGTAGGCCGACTCCGTCGTGTCGCGGCCCTGCGCGTCCCGCAGGTAGGGCGGCGCCCAGGCCCGCGTGTCGTCGCCGCTGCCCGGCTTCTCGATCTTGATGACGGTCGCGCCGAGGTCGGCCAGAAGCTGCGTGCACCACGGCCCCGCGAGGACGCGCGACAGGTCGAGGACGGTCAGATGGGCAAGCGGTCCCGGCAAGACTACGCAGCCTTCAGGGCCACCAGGACCTCGTCGAGCATCTTCTTCGCGTCGCCGAACAGCATCCGGTTGTTGTCCTTGTAGAAGAGCGGGTTGTCCACGCCCGCGTAGCCGGAGGCCATGCTGCGCTTCATGACCACCGAGTTCTTCGCCTTCCACACCTCGAGCACCGGCATGCCGGCGATCGGGCTCGTCGGATCCTCCTGCGCCGCCGGGTTCACGATGTCGTTGGCGCCGATCACCATCGACACGTCGGTGACGGGGAAGTCCTCGTTCAGCTCGTCCATCTCGAACACGATGTCGTACGGCACCTTGGCTTCCGCGAGCAGGACGTTCATGTGGCCTGGCATGCGGCCCGCCACCGGGTGGATGCCGAAGCGCACGTTGACGCCGCGCTCGCGCAGTGCCTTGGTGATCTCGTACACGGTGTGCTGCGCCTGCGCCACCGCCATGCCGTATCCGGGGACGATGATGACGTTCTTCGCCTCCTTCAGCATCTCGGCCGTCTCGGCCGCCGTAATCGGGGTCACCTCGCCCGCGGGCTGCACGTCGCCGGACTTGGCCGCCGGCGCGCCTTCGCCCGTGCCGAATCCGCCGGCGATCACGCTGATGAAGTTGCGGTTCATCGCGCGGCACATGATGTAGGAGAGGATCGCGCCGCTGCTGCCGACCAGCGCGCCCACGACGATCAGGAGGTCGTTGTTGAGCATGAAGCCCGTGGCCGCCGCCGCCCACCCCGAGTAGCTGTTGAGCATCGACACGACGACCGGCATGTCGGCGCCGCCGATCGCCATCACCATGTGCACGCCGAAGAGGAGCGCGATGACCGTCATCACCGCCATCGGCATCATCGCGTCCGCGATGCCGTGCGCGTTCACGAACCGGTAGCCCATGTAGATCACGACGAGGAGGCCCGCGAGGTTGATCCAGTGCCGCGCAGGCAGCAGGACCGGCTTGCCGCTGATCCGCGCCGAGAGCTTGCCGAACGCGATCACCGAGCCCGAGAAGGTGACGGCGCCGATCAGCACGCCGAGGTACATCTCGATCTCGTGGATCGTGTTCTCGGCGGGCGTCATGGTGGCCGCCACGGCGGGGTCGATGAAATTGGCGTAGCCGACGAGCATCGCGGCAAGCCCGACCAGGCTGTGCATGAGTGCCACGAGCTCGGGCATCTGCGTCATCTTGACGATGCGCGCGGCGTAGAGCCCGATCGCCGCGCCGACGACCATCGCGGCCACGATGTACGGGTAGCCGGCGGGCGTGACGTGCGGGCCGAACACCGTGGCGATCACGGCGATCGCCATCCCGGTGATCCCGTACAGGTTGCCGCGGCGCGAGGTCTCCTGGTCGGACAGGCCGCCCAGGCACAGGATGAACAGTATGGTTGCCGCGAGATAGGCGACGGTCGCAAGGCTGGGAGAAATCATCGCGGCCCCCTCTACTTGCGGAACATCTGCAGCATGCGCTGCGTCACGGCGAAGCCGCCGAACATGTTGATGGTGGCAAGTCCGATGCCGCCCACCGCCAGCCAGCGTATCCATTCGTTGGGACGCGTGATGTCGGCCGATATCTTGGTGAGATCCGGCGCGAGCTGAACCAGGGCCCCGATCGCGATGATCGACGACACCGCGTTGGTCACGCTCATGAGCGGCGTGTGCAGCGCGGGCTTCACGTTCCACACCACCATGTAGCCGACGAAGCATCCGAGCACGAACACGGTGAAGTGGCCGAGGAAGCTGCCCGGGGCGAAGAGGCCGATCAGCAGAAAGAGGAGCGCGCCGCCGCCGAACAGGACGGCGGTCTTCGTGGGCGACATCGGACCCGAGGCCTCGCCGTGGCCCTTCGGCTTCGGGGGCATCGCCGCGACGGCCGCGGGCTTGGGGGGCGGCGCGGCCGGCAACTTGGGCGGCGGCGCCGGCCAGGTGACGGCACCGTCCTTGATGACCGTCAACCCTCGGATCGCGTCGTCGTCCATGTTGACGTCGACCGTACCGTCCTTGGTCTTGGCGAGCTCCTCGGTGAGGCGCAGCAGGTTGTTCGAGTAGAGCGTGGACGCCTGGGTCGCAAGACGGCTCGCGAGATCGGTGTAGCCGATGATGGTCACGCCGTGCTTGACCACCGCCTTGCCCGGCTCGGTCAGCTCGCAGTTGCCGCCCTGCTCGGCCGCCATGTCGACGATGACGCTTCCGGGCTTCATCGTCTGCACCATCTCCGCGGTGATGAGCTTGGGCGCGGGCTTGCCGGGGATCAGCGCCGTCGTGATGATGATGTCGACCTCGCGCGCCTGCTTCGCGTACATCTCGCGCTGGGCCTTCTGGAAGCCCTCGCTCATCACCTTGGCGTAGCCGCCGCCGCCGGAACCTTCTTCCTCGTAGTCGACCTTCACGAACTCGCC
>DATJXV010000212.1:0-78479 GCA_035499955.1 Casimicrobiaceae bacterium | reverse complement strand
TGATCGCCTGGTCGCGCGCCTCCTTGCTCATCGCAGGCGGCGCCGACATCGGCGACGCGGCGGCCGACGCGCCGGTCGCGAGGCACAGCCCCGCCGCGGCGACAAGCGCCATGGTGGTTCTCGCTATCTCCATCGTGTCCTCCCGTCTACTGGTAGCGGCGCAGGTCTTCGTCGCGGAAGCCTTTGCCGAAGCGATCCACCTGCATTTCGGCCTCGTCCTTGCTGACCCCGTATTGCTCCTGGATCTTGCCGACGAGCTGGTCGCGCTTGCCGGCGATGACGTCGATGTCGTCGTCGGTCAGCTTGCCCCACTGCTCCTTGACGCGGCCCTTGAACTGCTTCCAGTTGCCTTCGATGCGATCCCAATTCATGTCGACTCCTCTTGAACGGACAGTCGGCCGCCGTTGCGGCCCGACCAGCGCGAACTTCGCAACGCCCGTGCCACCACGCGAAACCCTTGTCGAACAGCACGTTGCGCCGCGAGGGTACGGCACCGCGGGCAAGTCCGCGCGTTGCGCGCTGTAAAAACGGCGAGCGCTGTAGGAATGCCGCGGGTTGGCGAATCGGACGTCCACTGATCGTCATGCACCCATGCGAGACGCACGCCGCACGCGCCTGCGGTGCTCCAGGAGCAGGTTCGCAATTGCATTTCGCGTTGTTGGCGTCGATCACGCCGCGTAGAATCGAGCCCGCTCATCCATCAAAGCGCAGGCACCGGTGGTCGCGTTTCCGTTTGACCTGCGCCGCCGGCGGCTTCTCGCCGCGTTGGCGGCGCTGCCCTATGCGAGGACGCTGCCGGCGCAACCCGTGCCCGCGGTCGTCACGCTTATCATTCCCGAACCGCCCGGCAGCTCGAGCGACGCCCTCGGGCGTCTCGTCGCCGACGCGCTCGCGGCGATCACGGAAACGACGTTTCGCATCGAGAACATCGCGGGCAACGGCGGCGTCACCGGCACCAACGCGATCGTCAACGCGCCGCATGACGGCTCGGTTCTCGGGCTCGCCGTGAGCTCCGCCGTCATCGGCGGCCGCCTGCTGTCGCGCAGCGCGCAGTACAACCCGAGCGAGGACTTCGACTGGCTCGCGATTCTCGGGAGCTATCCGAACGCGATGGTGGTGCCCTCGCGCTCCAACAACACGACGATCGAGCAGTGGCTCGAGGCCGCGCGTAAGGTGCCTGTCCCGATGACGTACGGCACGCTCGGCACCGGCACGGCCGGGCACCTCGCCGGCGCCTACCTTCGCTACGAACAGGGCGCGAACCTCGCGCACGTCACGCTCGCGTCCACCGACGAAGGCTACGCAATGCTCGCCGACGGCCGGCTCGACGTGCTGTTCGACGGCGTTCCGAACGCCGTCGCGAAGATCGCGCGCACGGGACACCGCATCATCGCCGTGACGTCGGCGGCGCGCACGCCATCGCTGCCCGACGTGCCGTCCTTCGGCGAAATGTGGCAGCAGTCGTTCGTGGTGTGGATCGGGCTCGTGCTGCCCAAGGGCGTGCCGACCGAAACGTACGTGCGGATCGCTTCGGCGGTCAGCGTGCTGCTGAGCGAGACACGCCACGCCGACAGCATGCGCGCCGCGGGCCTCGCCTTCATGGGGCTTTCGGGGTCCGGCACCAGGCTCTACGTCGAAGCCGAGGTGTTGCGCAGCGCCAAGTTGATCGCGAAGCTCAACGACGAGGGCTTGCGCCGGTAACAGCGCCACCGTGCCGTCAGGCGCGCTCCGACAATCGAATCGGCGTGCCGCCGAACGCAGGCCCGGCGCCTTTGGCGAACAATGGCGGTTGCACCCGCCGCGCCCCCGCGCTGCCACCGCGCTTCATGCGAGGCGGGTCGCTCTACCGTTATTCCCCGATAGGAGCACACCATGACCACGTCCAGCACGATCACCTCCCAAAATCCCGTCCCCGGCATTGCCGAGCGCGCACACCAGGCCGTCGATCGCGCCGCCGATAAGGCCACCCCCGCGGTCGATCGCCTTCGCGGCAATCTGCATTCGACGATCGACAAAGTCGCCGACAGCGCCTCATCAGGAGTCGACTGGGCAGCCGAGAACAGCAAGGCGATCGCCCGCAAGGGCAGCGAGGTGACGCAGACCGCGACCGGCTACGTGAGAGAGCGGCCGATCGTCGCGATCGCGGGCGCGTTCGCCGTCGGCTACCTGGTGGGAAGGCTACTGCGGTAAGCGCCTCTGCTTGAGGCGGGGCCCGGGCCGGTAAACGGCCCGCCCTGCTCAAGACAGATACTGCGCGGGCGGCTCGATCCAGTGAGGCACGCTCACGGGATCGAAATCGGACCATCCGGCGTCGCGCCAGATGCCCTGCGCCTCCTCGATCGACCGCGCTGCGTGGCGCCTGAACGCGGAGAGGACGTGCTCGCGATGGGCGGGCGTCAAAACGTTGACGGCGAGGCGCACGCCCGCCGGGCGAGGCGCCGGCGCCGCCTTGTCGTCGCCCAGGGTCTTCACCGCGCCGGCCAACGCGCCGGTATAAGCGCCTACGGCGGCGCCGGCGGCCACGGCCAGCGGGCCGACGACCGGGACCGCCACCGCACCGAGCGCGAGTCCGGCGGCGCCGCCGAGCGCCGCCCCCGCGACCGCGCCGGTGTCGCCCTCGCGCGCGCCGCGATCGGCATCCTCGTCGCCTCCGATGGGATATTGCGCGTGCTGACCCGGGGGGTTGAGCGCGAAGATCTCCGTGTCGCCCTTCGCGACGCCGATCGAGCGCAGCTCGTGGGCGACCGCTTCCGCGCCTTCGAAGTCGTCGAACTGGGCCACCAGGATCTGCGCCATGGCGATCGGCTCCTGTGCGCTCGCTATGCGGCCCGCAGCTTCATGGTCAGGCGGGACTTGGCGGCCGTGAAGCGCCGGCCCAGGGCCTCGCGCTCGTCGTCGTTGAAATGTTCCTCGAGGGCCGGAAGCATGCGCTCGTTCTCATCCTCCATGTGATGCTCGAGGAACTCGAGGAGGACCTTCGCGTGAGCCTTCCACTCGTCGGTCTCCGTCTTGCGGCTCTTGAGGAGCTTCTCGAGGAGATCGTCGAGGACGCCGTGCTCGACGTAGCCTTCCCAGGCCATGTCGCGCAGCTCGGGCTCGGCGAACTTGAGCAGCACGTCGTAGACCTCCTTCTCCTCGGCGCGCGAATGGACGACAAGCGCGGGCTTCAGCTGCCGCAGGAGCGCGCGGCGCTCATCGCCGCTCTCCGATTCGTACATGTCGCGCGCGAGTTTGATCGCTTCGTCGTGGTCCTGGCGAAGCATGGTCCTGATATCACGGGCGTTCATGGTGGGGGCTTCCAGCAACAACTTGATCTCGTCGATGAGGGTCATGGTCCGAACCGCTTCGGAAATGGTTTGGTGGTTTGCCGCGAGGCTAAAGTTCCGCTTACCGCTTCATCTAGACTCCCAGGAGCTCGCTCAGCGGATGCAGCGGCTCGACGCGGTCGCCGATGCTCTTCACGACCGCGATGATCGGCAGGCCCAGGAGAAGTCCCCAGCCGCCCCACAGCCATCCGAAGAACAGCACCCCGATGAATACCGCGACCGCGTTCATCCTCGACGCGCGGCCCTGCAGCCAGCTCGAATAACCGATGCCGATCAGCGTCGAGATGACGGCCACCGCGCCCATGGCCATCGCTGCAGGCGCGAGGCTGCCCGAATGCAGGAACATGGCGACTCCGACGCCCACGGCCGCCACGAACGCGCCGGCGTACGGGATCACGTGGAGCACGCCGGTGATCGCGCCCCACATGCCGGCGTTCGGCAGGCCGAGAAGCGCGAGGCTCCCCCAGGCCGTGAGGCCAATGAGGGTATTGGCGAAGAGCAGAGTGACAAGGTATTTCTGGATCTGCGCGTCGATCTCGTTAAGGACCTCGACGGTGACTCGGCGCCGCGCCAGCGATTCGCCGGCGAGCTTCGCGACCTTGCGCCGGAACGTGTCGCCCGCCGCCAGGAGGAAGAACGCGAGCAGCATCGCGAACAGGATCTCGGTGAGCACCGACAGCGCCATCGCCGACTGCTGCTCGACGAAGGTCTGGAACTGCGCCGCCACGGCATCGGAGGGCGGCTTGATCGTGGCAGGCTTGCCGGTCGCCTCGGCGGCAGCGCGGTCGAGCTCCTCCGCCGCGGCCTTGACGTGGCTGATCGGACCAGGCGACTGGCGCTCCGAGTCGGCGATCGCCATACGCAGCTTGCGCGCTGCGCCGGGTAATTCCGCTACCGCCGCATTGACATCGTCATGGATCGCGTACGCGATACCCGAGGCCACGCCGACGAGCACCGTCATCACGAGCGCCGCCGCCGCAAGGCGCGGCAACCGCCAGCGCTCGATCGCGGACACGAGAGGTCGCAGCGCGTAGCTCAGCAGGATTCCCGCGACGACAGGTACAAAGAACGACTCCGCCACCCGCGCGGCGGCGATGATCGCTATCGCAGCGACGGCGATCGCCGTGACCTCGATGACCGTCAGCTTGGGGGCAAGCACCGGCGCCGCTGCTGCGGGGAGCTCCTTGCCGCGCGCCGACGCGCTACGGCCCGCGACCGAGTCGCTCGCCGGCGCGCGCTTCGCGGTGGCCCGTTCGCTCATCAATGCGTCGCTGCGGACTCGCCGCCGGCCAAGCTTTGCAGGACTTCGCGCACGCGGTGGAACTCGCGCGCCTTGTCGAAGAAGAAGTCGGCGCCCAGCGCCAGGCTGCGATCGCGGTACTGCGGGAACGCGTAGTTGGTGAACACGATGATCTTCGTATTCGAGGGCCGTACGCCTTGCGCCAGCGCCTTGAGCAACCCGAGCCCGGTGCCCTGCTTCAGCTGCAGGTCGAGCACGGCCGCGTCCCAGCTCGCCTCCCGCATCGCGACGAGCGCAGCGGCCTCGGTCTCCACCTGGTCGACGATCTCGACGTTCGGGATCTCGGCGAGCGACTCCGCAAGTCGCGCCCGGATGAGCGCGGAGTCCTCTACGATGATGATGCGCAGCTTGGACACGCCGGACGTGGTCTTGTGCAGCGGAACGTGCGCGGATGGCGTGTGAAGGTTGGACATTTTCCATCGCGTCCCCTTCAACGCCGGGCGGCCGCTCCCGTGTTTGCGAGAGCGCAGACGTTAGCAGGAGCCCCCGGCCTTGACTGTCGGCGTTTGTCCGACATCGGCGGGGCGGGGCGTCGCCTGCGGCCGGTGTGCGCAGCGGCGATCAATCGATCAATCCGTTCTTGATGGCGTAGTACGTGAGGTCGGCGTTGGACTTCATCCCCATCTTCTCGAGAACGCGCGTCCGGTACGTGCTGACGGTCTTCACCGACAAGTGGAGCTCGTCGGCGATCTTGGACACCGCAGCCCCCGCGGCGATCTTGCAGAAGATCTGGAACTCGCGCTGCGACAGCTCGCCGTGCAGCGGCTTGTCGGCGTCGCCGGTGACGCCGTCGGCGAGGATCTGGGCCAGGGCCGGGCTCACGAACTTGCGCCCCCGCACGACCGTGCGAATGGCTCCGACGAGCTGCGTCGAAGCGGCCTCCTTGTTGAGGTAGCCCGAGGCGCCGGCGCGCAGCAGGTTCACAGCGTACTGGTCCTCGGCGTATCCCGAGAGCATGAGGATCGGCAGCTCGGGGCGCACCTGCTTCAGGGTCTTCAGGGTATCGATGCCGTTCTTGTCCGGCATCGAGATGTCGAGCAGCACGACGTCGAACTCGGACGCGCGAACAAGGGCGATGGCTTCGCTGCCGGTGGCGGCTTCGCCCGCGACCTGCATGTCGGGCTGGTCGGCGATGAACTGCTTCAAGCCTGCGCGGACGATGGCGTGATCGTCCGCGATGAGGATACGGATCATGGTCGTGGGGGACGTCCGTGGTTGGCCGAAGGGGACGGTAGCGGTCGCGATGTTCACGTTCACACCGATGCGATTTCGGCGTCGCCCGACTGGTATTCGGCGAGCCGGTTGTAGAGGGTCTTCAGGCTGACGCCGAGCATGCCGGCGCAGCGCCGCTTGTTGCCCTCGCATAGGTCGAGCGTCGCATAGATCGCCTTGCGCTCGATCTCGGCGAGCGGCGTGCCCACCGGCACGCGCAGGCAATTCTCCACGGGTGTCGCGCAGTCGAGGCCGGCGAAATCGAGAGTGACCTCGGACTCGGCCATGATGAACGCGCGCTGCACTGCGTTCTTGAGCTCGCGAACGTTGCCCGGCCAGCGATGCGCGCGAATCGTCGTGATCGCCTGCCGCGAGAATGACTTGCGACTGCCTTCGGCCTCGTTGAGCTCGGCCAAGAAGCGTTCGGCGAGGAGCTCGGCGTCGCCCTCGCGCTCTCGCAGCGGCGGGATCGCGATGGGAAATACCGCCAGCCGGTACATGAGGTCCTCCCGCAAGCGCCCTTCGCTCACCGCGCGCCGCGGTTCGCGATTGGTGGCTGCGATCACCCGCACCCGCGCGCGCAGCTCCTCTTCGCCGCCGACGCGCGTGAAGCGGCCGGTTTCCAGGACGCGCAGCAGCCTCACCTGCATCTCCGGCGCCATCTCGGTGATCTCGTCCAGGAACAGCGTGCCGCCCTCGGCCCGTTCGAAGCAGCCGCGATGCATGCGCGCAGCGCCTGTGAAGGCGCCCTTCTCGTGGCCGAACAGCTCCGCCTCGATGAGGTTGCCCGGGATGGCGCCGCAATTGACCGCGATGAACGCGGCGCGCGCCCGATCGCTGCGCTGGTGAATCGTGCGCGCGACCACTTCCTTGCCGCTGCCCGATTCACCGACAATAAGCACCGTGGCCGAGGTCGGCGCGACCTTGTCGATGTGCCGGTACACCTCCTGCATCGGCGGCGAACCGCCGTACAGGGCGCCGAACCGCCCGAGGGCGGGCGCCGACGCCGCGCGCGCCGCCGCGAGGAACGGTAGGCTCACGATGTTCCTAGGGGAATCCGGATGCATGCCGCGCCTCGCCTCGATCATTTGAGTGCAGCCATCGTAGGGAAAGCGCCGGGACCCCCGCATCGGCGCCAGCCCGAAACGCCTGTCGGACTCATCCTACACGCCGACGCAGCGGGAGCGCCCGCCGCGTCCTACAAGAGCCGGACACGCCGGTGGGTTTGCGAAGGCGCTTTCGGCGTTCCGAGAACGGCCTGATGCATGGCTAGGCTTGCGACCGAGCGCGTTACCCGAGGCTTGCGATGGATCGGCCTCGGTCTGCTCGTCGCCGGCGCGCTCGTCGTGATCGCGGGCATCGGCTTCACGAAGTCGATCGAGGCCCTGCAAACGGCCGCGGCGATCGCGGTTATCGCCTTCGGATGCCCCGGCGCTGCTGCGTTCGGGCTCGCTTCCTGGCTCGACTTCACCGCCGTCCGCGCGGAGCGCAGGAAGCGGGCGGTGGCCAAGCCGTTGGCGCATCACAATCCTTTCCGCGAACCGCTTCGGCGTTACGCGATCGCGGGGGCCGCCGTGCTCGTCGCGTGGGCCGCACGCGCGGGCCTCGACGCCTACGTCCCGGACCAGGTTCCGTTCATCACGTTCTACCTGGCCGTCGCGGTGTCCGGTTGGATAGGAGGCTTCGGACCCGCCGCGCTCGCGACCTTCGGCAGCGCGATCGTCGCGGGGTACTTCTACGTCAAGCCCGATCTCGCGTCGCCGTCGCCGGACGTCGGCCGCTACGTGCTGATCGGGCTTTTCGTCCTGGTGGGGCTCGGCATCACGGCGATCACGTCCACCCTGCAGGAGGCGCTTGCGCGCGCCCAGCACGCCACGGGCGGATCCGGGCTCGACGCCGCGCGCAAGGCGGCGACGGACAATCGCCTGCGCCTGCTGGTGCAGACCGCGCCCGCCGCCCTGTTCCTCACCGATCGCCAGTTCGCCTGCACGTACTGCAACCCGGCGTGGCTCGCGATGCGCGGCCGGACCCTCACGCAGGAGCTTGGCCACGGTTGGTGGGAGGGCGTCCACCCGGAGGACCTCGCGCTTCGCCGCGAAGCATTCGCGGAAGCCTTCCTGCGCAACGCGGAGATCGCGGTCGACTACCGCCTGCGGCAAGCCGACGGCAGGTTCCGCCGCGTACGCGACAACCTCGTCGTGTGCCGCGACGGCCAGGGCTTCGTCGTCGGCCTCGTGGGCGCTTGCATGCTGTTGCCCGAGGCCGAGCCGGGCGCAGGTGCCCCCACGCCCGTGACGGCCGATCCTCCTGTCTGAGGGCCTGCCAAGTCGGCCCAAGGCCGACAGCGTATTGCGGAATCGGCCGATACGGCGCCAGTTGCGCCTGGCCGAGAATCGCTGGGCAACCGGCACATGCCGGCCCAAGAGGGAACCATGGATGCCATGGCCTTGCGGCCGCCTGCGCTACGCGGCGCTGCGACCCGCGACGCGTTGCTGGACGCCGCCGAAACGCTTGTTGCGGGTCACGGGTTCACGACACCTTCACACCGGATGATCTCGGCGGAAGCGCACACGCACGTCGCGCTCGTCAACTATCACTTCGGCAGCAAGGAGATGCTGTTCGAGGCCGTGGTCGAGCGACGCGCGCCGCGCCTGAACCAGCAGTGGCGACGGGCGCTCGCGGACGTGCGCGAGTCGGCCAACTGGGGCGTCGGCGATGTGCTCCATGCATGGTGGCGTCCGTTCCACGAGATCGACGCGCAGAAGGACCTGCCTTGGGTCAACTACCTCTGCACCTTCGCGCGGCTCGCCACGGCGCCCGACGGCGAGGCGTGGTACCAGCGCTATTTCGGCGTGGCCGACTGCGATTTCCACCAGGCGCTCGCCGAGGCGCTTCCGGGCGCCGCGCGGGAGGACCTCGAAGCCGGATTCCGCTACGGCTGGAGCCTCTTCGCGGAGATCCTGCTCTTTCGCTGCGACAAGACCGGAGGCGCCTGTCGGCCGCGCGGCTACCGCGACGACGACGTCGAACGCGCGCTGCGCTTCATCCAGAGCGGGATCACCGGGCTCGCAGCACGCACGGCCTGACCTGTCGCCGCCTTCAGAAAGTCTTCTGCGCCCAGCCGACGACTTGGGTGCTGGCGATGTTGTTCCCGAAGCGGTTCGTGTACAGGTTGCTGTCGCCGTTGGTGCCGGTGACCGCTACGCCGAGGGTCACGGCCAGGAACTCGAACGAAAAGCCACCCTTCCAGTCCGTGTAGGAGTAGTCGCCCCAGTTGTGGTACGACTGGTGGCCGACATGACCGATGAGCGTGACCTTGCCGATGTAGTCGTTGACTTTGTCGACCGCATCCCAGTTGAGGTTGCCCTCGACGTAGTACGAGCCGTCGGAATCGGGGAAGCCGAACGTGTCGTTGATGCTGTAGCTGTACTTGACCTGCAGCATCTTCCAGTTGAGCGCCGCGTAGAGCTCGGTGGTGTTGGGTTTGGTGAAGCCCGAGGGGTAGCTGCCAGGGTAGTAGTAGTAGAGGACGCCGAAGTCGGCCACGAAGTCCTCCGGCAGCGACCACTTGTAGCCGCCGTAGAAGTCCCATTCGAGCGGCGCGGACACATCGGGCGCGCCGTCGGAGACCCACGAGATGTTCGACGCCCAGGTGCCGACGTAGAACCCGCTCTTATGGCTCAGGTCGAAGCCGCCCTGGACGGCCGGCTTCTCGTTGGTCTGCGAGATGCCGCGGAAGACGTACTGGCTGAAGAGGCCGACGTTGGCGGAGAATGTCCAGTCCGGCTCGGGAGCGGGTGCCGCGGGTGCTGCCGGTGCCGGCGCGGGCGCGGCAGGCGGAGGGGTTTGGGCCAGCGCGCTTCCCGCGAACAGCGCGGCCATGGCGGCCGCCGCCACCGAGGTGCGAAGGCGAAGCTTCTGATTCATGTCGAAATCCTTAGTGGTTGGGAGAAACGAAGACTTCCTGTCCACCGTCAGCATTTCGTGTGCCACGACTTAAAGTCGCTTGTAATCATTGTCTTACGTCGATTTCGCGGACCTGACGCGAAGATCGGCCGCAGGCGCCAGCACCATTGCGGTGCTTGCCGGCGGAAAACCGCACTGAGCTGGAGCGGCGGGCCTGGTGTCCCGCCGTGGGGCTTCGCCGAGCGGCTTTTGCTAGACTTTCCGGGGCGATTCAGCGAGGAGCCGTGATGCTCAACTTCAGCAGCAAGACGCTCGACGATCTCGCCGCGCGCATCGGCAAGGCGGTCGAGGCGAGCCCCGCGAAAGACATCGAAAAGACGGTCAAGACGATGCTCCAGAGCGGGCTGGCGCGACTCGACGTCGTCCCGCGCTCGGAGTTCGACACCCAGGCCGCGGTTCTCGCGAAGACGCGCGAGAAGCTCGAGAAGCTGGAAGCCCGCGTGGCGGAGCTCGAGGTGCGATTCGGGCCACATTCGGGCGGCTGATTCGCGCCCGTCGCGAAAGGTCCGGGCCTGCGGGCTAGCCCGCGTTTTCGCCGCGAACGTGCGCGGTTAGCATGCCGATCTCGATCGGCACGATGAAGGGCGGCCATGGGCCCCGACGAATTGTCGAAGTGCGAACATCGCGAATGCCACTGCCTCCACTTCCGGGAATCGTGGACGCCGGGAAGCATCTACCGCCCCGGCGACGCCGTGCCCTACCAGGGCTCGAGCTACGTAGCGATCCACTGGAACCAGAACGATCCGCCGCCGAGCGGCAACTGGGCCGCCATCGCCGAGAAAGGCGCGACGGGCCCTGCCGGACCGGTCGGAGTCACCGGGCCGCCGGGCGCCGCGGGACCGCCTGGAGCCGCGGGCGCTGCCTCGACGCTGTACGCGTGGGCGCCACCCCAAAACCAGGACGACATCAACTTGGGATCGGGCGGGAATGACATCGCGAGCCTGCCCGTGCCCGCGGGAAGTTATTTTGTACTGGCCTCGGTCGGCTTCGGGAACCAAGACACCGACGACCAGAACTGGAGCATGGAGCTGCGACTGAACGGCAACGCGATTGCGAGGGACCAGGGGCGCGCGCCCGGTACGGGCGGCGGCGGGGCGCTCGTGACCGGCGACGTGCAGATGCAGAGCACGCGCTTAATGGGCTTCGGCAATTCCGCAGGGCCGGGCACGATCACGCTGCACGGAACCGGCTATAGCGTGCACGTCCTCCCGTACAACATCTTCTTGGTGGCGCTGGGGGTCGGCGCGATTCAGTTCTAGGGCTTGTAACTCCTAGTCACCGCGAATTTCTTTCGCCGCGCGCGCCAGGATCTCCGCGATCCGTTGCTGCTCTTCGGCGTCTTCGCCGCCCGCGCCCGAGAGCGCGCGCCGCAGCGCGTTTCTCGCGTCGTGCAGCTCGTCGCTCCACCCGTGCGGGCGATCGCTTTCACCGGTCGCGAACGCGTGGCGCAGGTGCTCCATTCGCGTGCCCATCCACTTCATCTGCGCCATGATCGTGTCGGCGAGGCGGCGGTTTTGCTCGAGATGGGCGCGGCCAGTGTCGGTGATCTCGTAGAGCTTTCGCGTGCCTTCGGCTTGCACGGAGGCATAGCCGATCTCCTCGAGATAGGTGAGTGCCGGGTACACCATGCCCGGACTCGGGCTGTAGAAGCCGCCGGACTGCTCGCCGATCGCCTTGATGAGCTCGTAGCCGTGCGCCGGCCGCTCCGCCAGGAGGGCGAGGATGAGAAGCTGCAGATCCTCGGCGCCCAGCTTGCGGCCGGCGCCGAGCCCGTGCCATCCCGGGCCCTCCCCGCCCATCGCACCGAAAAGACCGGCGAAGCCGCGCCGGCGAGCGTGGCGGCCGGTGCAGCCCCGGCGGTCCCAGAAGAAAACGTGCATGGGAATGCTCCTTATACGAACACAAGATACATCTTACGATATAACGGCCGCCTCCGAGCGTCAAGCCCCTCGACCGGACGGCCGAATGCGCGATCGCGCCCCGTGCGTCACGCTCGGGCCATGCCCGTCGCCATCGTTCACACCCGCGCCCTGGTCGGCGTCGACGCGCCCGGGGTCACCGTGGAAGTGCACATCGCCGGCGGACTGCCGGGCATCAATCTTGTCGGATTGCCGGACACGGAGGTGCGCGAAGCGCGCGACCGCGTCCGCGCGGCGCTGCAAAACGCGCAGTTCGAGGTGCCCGCGCGCAAGGTCACGATCAATCTCGCTCCGGCGGACCTGCCGAAGGAGTCGGGCCGCTACGATCTTCCGATCGCGCTCGGCATCCTCGCCGCAACGGGACAGATCCCCGCAGACGAGCTCGGCCGCTACGAGTTCGCGGGCGAGCTCGCGCTGACGGGCGAGCTGCGCGCCGTGCGTGGGGCGCTTGCCATGGCGCTATCGGCGCGGCGCCAGGGCCGTGCGTTCGTGCTGCCGGAATCCTCGGCGAGCGAGGCGGCGCTGGTGCAGGACGCCAAGGTCTACGGCGCGCGCACGCTGCTCGCCGTATGCGCGCATCTTGCGGCGCGTGAGCCTCTCGCGGCATCGGCGCCGTCGCCTGCGCAATCCTGTCCGAATGCGTGCGACCTCGCCGACGTCCGCGGGCAGGCGCACGCCAAGCGCGCGCTCGAGATCGCCGCCGCGGGGGGCCATTCGCTGCTGATGCAGGGGCCGCCGGGCACAGGCAAGTCGATGCTCGCGCAACGCTTGCCCACGCTGCTGCCGCCGCTCAGCGAAGCCGAGTCGCTCGAGGTCGCGGCCATCGCGTCGGTCGCCGGCAGCTTCGCGCCGAGCCGCTGGGGACTGCGCCCGTTCCGCGCGCCGCATCACACCGCGAGCGGCGTGGCGCTCGTCGGCGGCGGCGGCAACCCGCGCCCCGGCGAGATCTCGCTCGCGCATCACGGCGTGCTCTTCTTGGACGAGCTGCCCGAGTGGGACCGCCGCGTGCTCGAGGTGCTGCGCGAGCCGCTCGAATCGGGCGTCATCCATGTCGCACGCGCCGCCCGTCAAACGATGTTTCCGGCGCAGTTCCAGCTCGTGGCGGCAATGAACCCGTGTCCATGCGGCTGGCTCGGAGACGCGAGCGGCCGCTGCCGGTGCACGCCGGACCAGATCGCGCGCTATCGCGCCCGCGTGTCGGGTCCCCTCATGGACCGCATCGACCTTACGCTCGACGTGCCGTCGCTACCCGCGACGGAGCTCGCCGCTCCGGGAGATGCGACGACGTCGGAGGACGTGCGCTCGCGCGTCATCGCGGCGCGCGAGCGCCAGCGCGATCGCCAGGGCAAGCCCAATGCGCGGCTCACCTCGCCCGAGGTGCGGAGGCATTGCGGGACGGACGCCGCAGGCTCGGCGCTCCTCGCGCAGGCGGTGGATCGCCTAGCGCTGTCGGCGCGCGGATATCACCGCGTGCTCAAGATGGCGCGCACCATCGCCGACCTCGCGGGCGACGGCGCAATTGCCCCGCGGCATCTCGCCGAGGCGATCGGCTATCGGCGCGGATACGCGACGGCCACTTAGGGTCGGCGCGTGGGCGCGCCGCGGCGTGAAGTATGCTTCGGCATGAACAAAACTCGACGCGCCTTCCTGCGCTCCGCGATGTGCGTCCCCGCGCTTGCGCTTGCGGCCTGCGGCGACGATAACGTTCCCTTGCCGCTGCGCTACCAGGGCGCCGTGCAGAAGGTTATCGACCAGTACCACATTCCCGGGGCGGCCGCGAGCGTGCGCGTCCCGGGCGCCGCGGAGTGGAAGCAGGCCTTCGGCCGCTCCGACATCGCGTCGGGTGCGCCGATGGACCTCGCGAACCACTTCTCGATCCGCAGCGTGACGAAGTCGTACACGGTCACGGTGGTCCTGCAGCTCGTGCGCGAAGCGGCGATTTCGCTCGACGATACGCTCGACAGGTACGTTCCCGGCCTGCCGAACGGTTCGCTCATCTCGATCGCCGATCTCGCGGGCATGCAAAGCGGCCTCGCGGATTACGCGACCGCGCCGATGTTCCTCGCCGACTTCCAGGCCGACGTCACGAGGCCGTTCACGCCGCAGGATCTCGTGGCCTACGCGGTTCCGCTGTCGCCGCGGTTTGCGCCCGGCGCGCGGTACGAATACAGCAACACCAACACGGTGCTGCTCGGCAACATCGTGGAGGCCGTCACCCACCAGCCGATGGCGCAGGCGCTCGCGTGGAGGATCCTGACGCCGCTCGGGCTCGCCTCGACAAGCTACCCCGGCGCCGTGCCGCTGCCCGTGCCGCATCCCACGCCGTACTCCGTCCCGATCGCCGGCGGCAACCCGCAAGTGCAACCGTACATCAACCCGACGGCGCTGGGCGCGGCCGGGGCGATGGAATCGACCCTCGACGACATGCAGTCGTGGGGAGCGGCGCTGGGCGACGGGCGGTTGATCGGCGCCGAGCTGCAGCTGGCGAGGATCAATCGGTCACGCGAGGTCACCGGCGGCCCCCAGTACGATCGTTACGGACTCGGGCTAGGCATCTTGCGCGGCTGGCTCGGGCACACCGGCGACGGCATCGGCTTCCAGGCGGCGACGTTCTACGACCCGGTCACGCTTGCGACCATCGCGGTGCTGGTGAACGCGACGCCGAGCGGCGGTCCGGCCGACCTGAACTTCGCGCAGGAGATCTTCGAGTCGCTGGCCGACGTGGTGTCGGCCCACTGAATCCGCCCTAGGACTTGCGCCCGGCGTACTTCTCGCCCGCGGACATGTCGCCCCTCAACCAGTTCTGCGGCGGCGGCAGCGGGCACGTCGTGTAGGCGGAGAAGGCGCAGGGTGGGTTGTACGCCTTGTTGAAGTCGACGGACCAGGCGCCGTCCGTTGGCTTCTCGACGACGAGGAAACGGCCGGGCGGATACGTCGTGGAGTTGCTCGTGCCGTCGCGAAAGATGATGAAAAGATCGCCGTCGTCGTCCAGCGCGTCGAGCGTCATCTTCCGGCCGTCGACCGTGAACTCGAGCGTGCCGGCGACCTTCTCGTAGCTGATCTCTCCGCGCACGTTGGCAATGGGGATGGTCGCGCCGTCGGCGACCGGGACGAACTTCGCGGGGACTTTGAAGCCGGGCTTGGGCTCGTACCACACGCGGCCGGCGAAGCTCTTGCGCCGCGGCGAGTCGCGATCGGCGGCGCGCACCACGATCTTGCCGTCCTCGCGCTTGACGAACTGCAGCGAGAGCCGTCCCGACGTCACCCATTCGAGGTTGGTCGCGCCGGTGACGAGATCGCGCTCGGTGAACTCGAGCGGCGGATCGTCCTTGCTCACGAGCTGCATCTTCTCGCCCTTGGCGAGCACGAGGCGCGCGTTCTCCTTGCTCGCGATGACCGTGCCGAGGTGCGCGGGCGCGAGCCCCTTCGGCAGCACGATCTTGTTGTCCGGCGCCGAGCCGATCGTGTACGTGCCCGGCGTGAGCTCGTCGCGCGTGACGATCGACAGCCAGCCGCGCTCGCGTGTCAGGCTCTGGTCGGCGCGGGTGCGGAACTTGGCGAGATCGTCCAGATACGCGGGGTCCGCGGCGGCTGCGATCGCCGATGCCGCGGCGAGCGCGAGGGTTAGCAAGGCGGCGAATCGAGGCGTGTTCATGAGTATCGGCGATACGTGCTGTGGAGCCGGAAATTGTACGCCCGGCCGCGGGCAGTCGCGCCGGCTTGTTGCGCCGCGGTAAACTTGACGTCCCCATGAACACCGTCACCGACGCCTTCGTCGACCAGGATGCCGCCGCGGACGCGCCGCGCCTGCGCGAGATCCCGTACAACTACACGTCGTTCTCCGATCGCGAGATCGTGATCCGCCTGCTCGGGGCGCAGATGTGGGCGTTGCTGGCGCAGTTGCGCGGCGAGCGCCGGACAGGCCGCTCCGCGCGCATGCTGTTCGAGGTGCTGGGCGACATCTGGGTCGTCGACCGCAACCCGTACCTGCAGGACGACCTCCTCGAGGATCCCAGGCGGCAGCGCTTGCTGGTGGAGGCGATGCGCCATCGCCTGCGCGAGATCGACAAGCGGCGTCTGACGAGCGGCGAGGACGCGGAGCGCGACGCCAAGGTCGCGCGCCTCATCGCCGCGGCCGACGCCGCCGTGGATCGCTTCTCCGCCTCGTTCGGCATCACCGCCGACTTACGCAGGCGCACGAAGCGCGTCCTTTCGCGCTACACCGACAAGGGCAACATCGCCTTCGACGGCCTGTCGCGCGTCTCGCATGTCACTGATGCCACCGACTGGCGCGTGGAGTATCCGCTGGTCGTCCTGCATCCGGACAGCGAGGAGGAAGTGCGCGGCCTCGTGGAGGGCTGCATCGAGCTCGGCCTCACCATCATCCCGCGCGGCGGCGGCACGGGCTACACGGGCGGCGCGATTCCGCTCGACGCGCGCTCGGCGGTCATCAATACGGAAAAGCTCGAGCGGCTCGGCGTCGTCGAACCGCTCGTGCTTCCCGGCCACGCGGCGCCGACCCCGACGATCGAGGCCGGCGCCGGCGTCGTCACGCGGCGCGTGATGGACGCGGCCGAAGCCGCGGGCCTGGTCTTCGCGTGCGATCCCACGTCGGCGGATGCCTCCTGCATCGGCGGCAACGTCGCGATGAACGCCGGCGGCAAGAAGGCGGTGCTGTGGGGCACCGCGCTCGACAATCTCGCGTCGTGGAGGATGGTCACGCCGTCGGCGGAATGGCTCGAGGTCACGCGCGTCGACCACAACCTGGGCAAGATCCACGATGCGGCGCACGCTACGTTCGAGTGTGCGTATTACAAGTCAGACGGCACGACACTCCTGCGCCGCGAGACGCTCACGGTGCCCGGCGCGACGTTCCGCAAGGTCGGTCTCGGCAAGGACGTCACCGACAAGTTCCTGGCCGGTGTCCCCGGCGTGCAGAAGGAAGGCTGCGACGGCGTCATCACGAGCGCGCGCTTCATCCTGCACAAGATGCCGCCGGCGATCCGCACGGTGTGCCTCGAGTTCTTCGGGCAGGTGCGCGATTCCACCCCGTCGATCGTCGAGATCAAGGACTACCTGGATGGCCTGCCGAAGGAAGGCGATGCCCGCGTGATGCTCGCGGGGCTCGAGCACCTCGACGAGAAATACGTCAAGGCGGTGGGCTACGCGACGAAGGCGAAGCGCCATGGCCGGCCGAAGATGGTGCTCTTGGGCGACATCGTCGGCGACGACGAGAACGTGGTGGCGAAGGCGGCCTCCGAGGTCGTGCGCCTCGCCAACCTGCGCGGCGCGGAAGGGTTCATCGCGGTGTCCGCCGACACCCGAAAGCGCTTCTGGCTCGACCGCGCGCGCACCGCGGCCATCGCGCGACACACGAACGCGTTCAAGATCAACGAGGACGTGGTGATCCCGCTGCCGCGCCTCGGGGACTACACCGACGGCATCGAGCGCATCAACATCGAGCTCTCGTTGAAGAACAAGATCCGGCTCGCCGACGAGCTCGCGCAGTTCTTCGCGAGCCCGCTGCTCGGGCAGGCGTGGCCGCCGGACAGCGACGCGCGCCCGGCGCAGGAGATCGTCGACGGGAAGGTCGCAGAGGCGAGGGCGCTGGTGGCGGGCGTGCGCGCGTTATGGCAGGACTACCTCGACCGCATCGACGAGACGTTCCCCGCCCTGCAGAACCATTCGGTGGTCGCGTCGTGGAAGCGCGAGCTGCAGGCGCCGCTTGCGCAGATCTGGAGCGGCCTTGCGTTCGCGCCGGTGATGAAGCAGGTCAACGACATTCACGCACGCGTGCTTCGCAGCAGAGTGTTCGTCGCGCTGCACATGCATGCGGGCGACGGCAACGTGCACACCAACATCCCGGTCAACTCCGACGACTACGCGATGCTGCAGGAGGCCAACGCCGCAGTCGCGCGCATCATGCTTCTTGCGCGCGGTCTGAACGGCGTGATCTCCGGCGAGCACGGCATCGGCATGACCAAGCTCGAGTACCTGACCGACGAGGAGTTGGCTCCCTTCGCGCATTACAAGGCGAGGGTCGATCCGCAGGGCCGCTTCAACCGCGGCAAGCTCCTGCGCAACGCCGACCTTCCTGCGGACCTTTCGCGTGCCTACACGCCGAGCTTCTCGCTCATCGGCCACGAGAGCCTGATCCTCGAGCAGAGCGACATCGGCGAGGTGGCCGACTCGATCAAGGACTGCCTTCGCTGCGGCAAGTGCAAGCCGGTGTGCGCCACGCACGTGCCGCGCGCGAACCTTCTCTACAGCCCGCGCAACAAGATCCTCGCGACCTCGCTCCTGATCGAGGCGTTCCTGTACGAGGAGCAGACGCGGCGCGGCATCAGCATCAAGCATTTCAACGCCTTCGGGGACGTCGCCGACCACTGCACGGTGTGCCACAAGTGCGTGACGCCGTGTCCCGTGGACATCGACTTCGGCGACGTCTCGATCGCGATGCGCAACCTGCTGCGCAAGCTCGGCACGCGCAACTTCAACCCCGGCACCGCGGCGTCGATGTTCTTCCTGAGCGCCACGAACCCGGCCACGATCAAGCTCACGAAGAAAGTGATGGTCGACTGGGGCTACAAGCTGCAGCGCTTCGCGTACGGCCTCGCCAGGGCGACGGGTGTAGCGCGGGCGCAGACGCGGCACCCGCCGCCCACCGCCGGCAAGCGCGCCGTGATGCCGCAGGTTATCCACTTCATCAACAAGCCGATGCCGGGCAACCTGCCGAAGCGCACTTCACGCGCACTGCTCGACATCGAGGACGCGGCGATCGTGCCGGTGATCCGCGATCCTTCGAGACCGGCCGACGAGGGCGAGGCCGTCTTCTACTTCCCCGGGTGCGGATCGGAGCGCCTGTTCTCGCAAGTGGGGCTCGCCACGCAGGCGATGCTGTTCCACGTCGGCGCGCAAACCGTGCTGCCGCCGGGCTACCTGTGCTGCGGCTATCCGCAGACGTCGGCGGGCAACCACGACGACGGGCAGCGCATCACGACCGCGAACCGCGTGCTCTTCCATCGCGTGGCCAACACGCTCAACTACCTCGACATCCGGACCGTGATCGTGTCGTGCGGCACGTGCATGGACCAGCTTCAGAAGTACGAGTTCGAAAAGATATTCCCGGGGTGCCGCCTGCTCGACATCCACGAGTACCTGATGGAGAAGGGCGTGGGGCTCGCCGGTGCGGAGGGCGTGCGCTACATGTACCACGACCCCTGCCACACGCCGATCAAGCAGTACGCGCCGCTCGCGGTCGTCGGCAAGCTCATGGGGACGAAAGTGGCGTTGAACGACCGCTGTTGCGGGGAGTCGGGCACGCTCGCGGTCACCCGCCCCGACGTATCGACCCAGGTGCGCTTCCGCAAGGAAGAGGAGATGCGCAGGGGCGCGGCGAAGCTGCGCGGCGACGGCTTCGCCGGCGAGGTCAAGGTGCTGACGTCGTGCCCGTCCTGCCTGCAGGGGCTGTCGCGCTTCGCGGACGACGCCGGGACGCAGGCGGACTACGTCGTCGTGGAGATCGCCCGCCGCGTGCTCGGCGAGCGCTGGATGGCCGATTACGTCGCGAAGGCGAACAGCGGCGGCGTGGAGCGCGTGCTGCTATGAAATAGGGTCAGACCCCATTACAAGGCCTGGCACGATTTCCGGCGCCGAAAAAAGAGGGACAGGCCTTGTAATGGGGTCTGACCCTATTTCGCCGCGCAGGAGCGGCCGAATTCCGGCGCGTAGGCGCAGCGAGGTATGGCGACTTCGTTGATCGGCACGCGGGCCACCGCGGCCGTTACCTCCGGCGGTGGGCCATAGCGGAGGATCAGCGGGGCGCCGAGCAGCAGCGAGAACCACAGGGCGGCGACGGCGATGGCGCTCAGCGTGCCCCGCGGCCGGGCCCAGCGCCACGCGGGCCTGCGCGCCGGCGCTTCCGGCGTGTACGTGGCATCCATCGGCGTGTCCTCTTCGTGGTTCGCACAAAAAATTCCCGCGAAGGCGGCTTCATCACGTTCGCGGACGCGCCTTGGGACGAGCAGCGCGCCCTCGCGGGTGGAGGCAACCGGTGCAAGCGCTGGTTCAGGGATCATGGGATCGCGTCTATCTTCGCTACTGGCGCCAATCTACGTCGGGGCAAAGCACCGCGCGTCCGAAGATTCGGCACCAGGGAAGCGGAAAATTCGCATTGCCACCGCCGCTCGGACGCGCCGCTTCGGCCATCCATCGGAACGCGGGCCTGCCGCCGGGGTCAGGCAGGGATGGTTTGTGCTATAAGCGGGTAGCTAAACCGCCTCGGCGCGGCCCTAAAGCGCCGACGACGCCATGCAGGACACCGCCTCCCAGGCCACACGGTCGCCCAAGCCCAAGCCCGAAGCGGCCGACACGGTGCCTTCCCTGGCCTTCGCGGACGCCGACAGCGCCAAGCGCTGGGTCAAGTCGCTGCTCATCACCGGCGTCACGCCGCTCTATGAAGCGGTGCGCGGCCAGTTGCGCGCGCTGTCGCATGCCGACTTCTCGCCGCGCGAGCGCGCGACGATCGCCGAGGTGATGCGCGATCAGGTCGCTCACCTGCACACCGAGCTTGCGCGCCGCTACGCCGGCAAGCCGCAGCCCGCCGCCGAGCGCGAGCACGGTGCCGCCGAGCAGGCCGTCTCGTTGTGGCAAGGCCTGTGGGAGCAGTACTCGGCGTGCCTCAAGCCGCTGCTCGAGGGCGACATCGAGCTTCAGGGCGTGAAGGCGAAGCTCCTGCAGCGGGGCCTGTACGTCGGCAAGCAGCTCGTGATCGTCTACGGCCTCGCGCGCCGGATTCCGCCGCCCACGCTGTGGCAGGAGCTGCACGCGTACTACCGCCTGGCGGAGCTCCTGGATTGCGCGGTCACGGCGGTGTCCGACGACCTGCAGCCGCACGCCGTCGGCATCTCGTGCTACTCGACCTATTGCCACGCGATCCTGCTCGGTCTCGCCGATCCCTGCTCGCTGTCGGTGCGCCAGATCGAGCTTGCCGACCGCTGGCTCGGCCAGTGGGCACGCAAGATCTTCCCTTACGCGCAGCAGCGCGAGACCGAAGGCCCGGTGATCCTGATGGACCTCGACTCCGCGGTGGCGGGCTGGCTCGCCGCCACGGTGCCCAACACCCCGCCACCCTCGATGCGCTATGGGTACCCGGGCAAGCTCGCGACGTCCGTGCGCGGCCGCATGAAGCGCCTGGCGGCGGGCGCCACACCCGCCGAGCTTCAGCTCGGCCACGACACCTCGGCGGAAGGCTCCGCGGCGCTGCTCGCTCACCTCGATGCACACTGGTACCAGATGCCGGAGAGGGAACCCGATGCTGCGCACGCGTCGATCCAGCTCGCGTCGGGCGGCGTCCAGGCGGCGTACTTCCGGGTGGGAGGCCGCACGTTCGATCGCCAGGACCCGCTCGGCCGGCTCACGTTCCAAGGCGCGCAGCACCTGCAGACGCTCGGCGCGCTCACCGACTACGACCGCTACAAGGAAGAAGCCGAGCGCAACTGGCCGTGGGAGCAATGGCAGGGCGACTACGGCTGGCGGGGCGCGAGGCTCCTGCGCCGCGAGGAGACGCGCTACCGCTGGTTCCTCGACCAGCTCGTGGTCGTGCGCGACGACGAGCGCACGCGCCTCGGTCACGTGACGCGCGTCGCCTTCACCATGCCGAACGAGCTCGCGATGTCCCTCGCGCTGTGGCCCGGCCAGCCGCGCTCGGTACCGGTGCGCCCGACCTCCATCGCGTTCGCCGAGGAGCTTCCCGTGCCCGCGCTCATGCTGTCGGCGACGGAAGACGAACCGGCGTCGCTGATCGTGCCGCCGCGGACGTTCAACGCGGGACGCGTGCTGCGCTCGATGGACACCGGCCCGGAGCGCCGTTTCCGCCTCACCAGGCTCCTGCAGCGCGGCGGCGACTTCGAGCGCGTGGCGTTCGAAGAGTCGTAGCGGCGGCCCGATCCGCGGGCGCGCCTAAAATGGCCGGATGGCCAATCGACTCGCGGGCGCGACGAGCCCGTACCTCCAGCAGCACGCCGACAATCCGGTCGACTGGTACCCCTGGGGCGAGGAGGCGCTCGCCAAGGCGCGCACCGAAGGCAAGCCGATCCTCCTGTCCATCGGCTACTCGGCGTGCCACTGGTGTCACGTCATGGCGCACGAGTCGTTCGAGGACCCCGCGGTGGCGTCCGCGATGAACGACGCCTTCGTCAACATCAAGGTCGACCGCGAGGAGCGGCCGGATCTCGACCAGATCTACCAGACGGCGCATGCGCTCCTGACCCGGCGCTCGGGCGGGTGGCCGCTCACGATGTTTCTCACGCCACAGGGCGCGCCCTTCTTCGGCGGCACCTATTTCCCCAAGGAGGGCCGCTACGGCTTGCCGGGCTTTCTCGAGCTCCTGCCGAAAGTGGCGGCCGCGTACCGCGAGCAGGGCGACCGGCTCGCCGAGCAGAACCGCAGGCTCGCCGAGGCGCTGCAGAGCCTCGAGCCCGAAGAGAGCGCCGCGCCGCCGCTCGAAGCCGCAAGCAAGGCCGCGCTCGCCGGGCTGAAGCGCACGTTCGATCCTGCCCACGGCGGTTTCGGCGGTGCACCGAAGTTCCCGCATCCGGCGGAACTCGATTTCTGCTTGCGTGCGTGGGCCGACGACGCCGACGAGCAGGCGCTCGCGATCGTGCGCACCACGCTCGACCGCATGGCCGACGGCGGCATCCACGACCAGCTGGGAGGCGGCTTCTGCCGCTATTCGGTCGACGCGCAGTGGACCATCCCGCACTTCGAGAAGATGCTCTACGACAACGGGCCGCTGCTTGGGCTTTACGCCGATTTTTCGCGCGTCACGGGCGAGCGGTGCTACGCCGACGTCGCGCGCGACATCGTCGGCTGGCTCGTGCGCGAGATGCGTGCCGACGACGGCGCGTTCTACTCGAGCCTCGACGCCGACAGCGAGGGTGAGGAAGGCAAGTTCTACGTGTGGACGCGCGAGGAGGCTCGCGAAGCGGTCAGCGGCGAGGAGTGGGTCGTCGCGGAGCCCTACTACGGCCTCGACGGGCCTCCGAACTTCGAAGGCCACGCGTGGAACCTCCGCCTCGACGAGTCGCTCGAAAGCATCGCCGGCCGTCTGCAGCTCGCGCTGCCCGATGCGCAGACGCGCCAGGCGGGAGCGCGCGCGGGCCTCTTCGCCGCGCGCGACAAGCGCGTGCGTCCGGGCCGCGACGACAAGATCCTCACCGCCTGGAACGCGCTCGCCATCGCCGGCCTCGCCCGGGCGGCAGGCGCGCTCGACATGCCGCGCTGGGCGGACCTCGCGTTCGCCGCGACGGATGCGCTCAAGCGCACGGCGTGGCGCGGCGGACGGCTTCTTGCCACACGGCGCGGCGAGCGCGCCGATTTGAACGCCTATCTCGACGATCACGCCTTCCTGCTCGCCGCGCTGCTCGAGCTCATGCAGGTCCGCTTCCGGCGCGACGATTTCGAATGGGCGCGCGACCTGGCCGACGCACTGCTCGCGCGCTTCGAGGATCCGCGCCGCGGCGGCTTCTTCTTCACGAGCCACGACCACGAAGTGCTCTTCCATCGCACCAAGCCCGGCCACGACAACGCGACACCTTCCGGCAACGGCGTGGCCGCTCGCTCGCTCGTGCTGTTCGGGCATCTCGCGGGCGACGCGCGCTACGTCGAGGCGGCGCAGCGCGCGGTGAAGCTGTTCGCCGCGGGCATCGCCGAATCGCCGGGCGGGCATTGCACGCTGCTCGAAGCGGCGGCAGCGCTGGCCGCGCCGCCCACGACGGTATTCCTGGTGGGCGACCCCGAGGCCTGCGCGCAGTGGCAGCGTACGCTCGCCGCACGCTACCGCCCGCGCACGCTCGTGATCGACCTGTCGGCGTCCGCCGATGTGCCGCCTGCGCTGCGTAAAGGGGCGCCGCCGCCGTCGGGCGCGGCCGCCTTCGTGTGCCGCGGCGCGACCTGCCTGCCGCGCATCGACTCGCTGCAAGCCGCCCTCGCCGCGATCGGATGATGCGTGCGGTAAAATCGCGCTTTTCAACGAAGAACAGGAGCTCGCCCATGAAGAACGGAACGCTCGCCGCCGCGCTCGCCGGCGCGGCCCTCGTCCTCGCCGCGCCCGCGCACGCCGTACTGGACAACGCCGCCGCCGAGGCCATGATGAAGAAGGACGGCTGCGCCGCCTGCCACTCCATCGACAAGAAGATCGTCGGGCCGGCTTATGTGGAAGTCGCCGCCAAGTACAAGGGCGACAAGAACGCCGCCGCCATGCTCATGAAGAAGGTGAAGGACGGCGGCGTGGGCACGTGGGGGCAGATCCCGATGCCGCCCAACTCCGCCGTTCCGGCAGGCGACATCACCGAGCTCGTGAACTGGATCCTCACGCTCAAGAAGTAGCCGTTTTTAGGTAGAATCGCAGGTGTTCCGTGCAGAAGAGCGCCGCGCCGATTCACGGGCGCGGCCGCCGAAGGCGTAATCCCGAAAACCGCTCAGGCACCGAGGACTGCACGCGAGGTAATCGCAATCTGGAGAGCGGCCGCGCGTTTTCTTCGCGCGGCCCACCGAAGGGGCATCGGCCGCCCGCCGCAACATGAAGGCGGCCCAATCTCTCAGGTAAAAGGACAGACGGGGCGAAGCAAGGTGTAAGGCAGCATTGCTTCGCCCTATCGTTTTTGCCGGGAGACTTTCGACCTTGCCCAAGCAGACCCCGCTCAACGCCGCTCACCGCGCCGCCGGCGCGCGCATGGTCGACTTCGGCGGCTGGGACATGCCGGTCAACTACGGCTCGCAGATCGACGAGCACCACGCCGTGCGCCGCGACGCCGGCATGTTCGACGTCTCGCACATGCGCGCCCTCGACCTCACGGGCGCCGGCGCGCGCGACTTCCTGCGCTACGCGCTCGCCAATAACGTCGACAAGCTGAAGGAACCCGGCAAGGCGCTGTACTCGTGCCTGCTGCGTCCCGACGGCGGCGTGCTCGACGACTTGATCGTCTACTTCCTGCGCGAGGACTGGTTCCGCATCGTCGTCAACGCCGCCACGACCGACAAGGACGTCGCATGGTTTCGCACGCTCCTTGCCGAGCGCGCGCCTTCCCTTTCGCTCGTGCCGCGCGACGATCTCGCGATGATCGCCGTGCAGGGTCCGAACGCGCGCGCGAAGGTATGGCAGGCGCTGCCGGGCAGCGAGGGCGCGAGCGCCGGCCTCAAGCCGTTCCAGGGGGCGGCGGCCAAGACGTCGTTCGGCGACGTCTTCGTCGCGCGCACGGGGTACACCGGCGAGGACGGCTTCGAGATCATCGTGCCCGCCGCGCGCGCGCAGGCCGTGTGGGACGCGCTCGCGGCCGCCGGGGTCAAGCCGGCGGGGCTCGGCGCGCGCGACACGCTGCGCCTGGAAGCCGGCATGAATCTCTACGGCCAGGACATGGACGAGAGCGTGTCCCCTCTCTGCGCAGGCCTCGCGTGGACGGTCGACCTCGCGAGCCCGCGCGACTTCGTCGGCAAGGCGGCGCTCGTCGCGAATCCCGTGCACGAGCAGCTCGCGGGCCTCATCCTGCAGGGCGCGGGCGGCGTTCTGCGTGCGCACCAGAAGGTGCACACGTCGCGCGGCGACGGGGAGATCACGAGCGGAACGTTCAGCCCGACGCTCGGCCTATCGATCGCGCTCGCGCGCTTGCCCGCCGGCGTGCCCGCCGGCGAAGTGGTCAGCGTCGCGGTGCGTGACAAGAGTCTCGCGGCGCGCGTCGTGAAGCCGCCGTTCGCGCGCCACGGCAAGGCATTGGTGAGTTGAAAAACGGAGCTGCCAAACAATGAACGTGCCCAAGGAACTCAAGTACGCCGACAGTCACGAGTGGATGCGCGCCGAGCCCGACGGCACGGTGACGATCGGCATCACCGACCACGCGCAGGAGGCGCTCGGCGACCTCGTCTTCATCGAGCTGCCGGCCGTGGGGCGCAAGCTCAAGGTCGGCGAGGCGTGCGCCGTGGTGGAATCGGTGAAGGCCGCGAGCGACGTGTACGCGCCGATCGCGGGCGAGGTGATCGCGGTCAACACGCCGGTCACGTCGGAACCGGAATCGGTCAACGAAGACGCCTACGCCGCGTGGCTGTTCCGGCTGAAGCCGCTCGACGCGGGCGCGCTCGACTCGATGCTCGACGCTGCGGCCTACGAGAAGCTCATCGCGGAATGAATCGGGAAGCCACGATCGCGGCGGGCCTCGCGCCGCTGGAGGACGCGGCCGCCTTCGCTGCGCGCCACATCGGCACCACGCCGCAAGAGCAGGCGGCGATGCTCGAGGAGCTCGGGTACGGCTCGCGCGCCGCGATGATGGACGCCATCGTGCCGGACGCCATCCGCGAGCGCGCGCCGATCCCCCTTCCCGG
This sequence comes from Casimicrobiaceae bacterium, assembly GCA_035499955.1. Taxonomy (GTDB): domain Bacteria; phylum Pseudomonadota; class Gammaproteobacteria; order Burkholderiales; family Casimicrobiaceae; genus VBCG01. Next base: position 52,383 of record DATJXV010000212.1, on the reverse strand, counting down.
GCCGATGACCGAAGCCGCGGCGCTCGCGAAGCTCGGGGCCATCGCCGCGGGCAACCGCATCGCCAAGTCGTTCATCGGCCAGGGCTATTACGGGACGCACACGCCTGCTGTCATCCTGCGCAATATCCTCGAGAATCCCGCGTGGTACACGGCCTACACGCCCTATCAGCCGGAAATCTCGCAGGGCCGCCTGGAGGCGCTCGTCAATTTCCAGACGATGGTGTGCGACCTGACCGGCATGGCGATCTCCAACGCGTCGATGCTCGACGAGGCCACGGCGGCGGCGGAGGCGATGGCGCTCGCCCTGCGCGTTGGCAAGGGCGCGAGCCGTACCTTCTTCGTGGCCGACGACGTGTTCGCGCAGACGCTCGATGTCGTGCGCACGCGCGCCGCGCCGCTCGGCGTGACGGTGGCCGTGGGAGCCGCGAGCGAAGCAGCCTCCGCCGGCGCGTTCGCGGCCCTCCTGCAATATCCCGGCGCGAACGGCGACGTGCGCGACTACCGGGCGCTCGCCGCCGACCTGCGCGCCCGGGGCGTGCTCGTCATCGTCGCCGCCGACCTGCTGGCGCTCGCGCTGCTCGTCCCGCCGGGCGAGTGGGGCGCGGACGCCGTCGTCGGCTCGTCTCAGCGCTTCGGCGTGCCGATGGGCTACGGCGGTCCGCACGCGGGGTTCCTCGCCACACGCGATGAGCACAAGCGCTCGCTGCCCGGCCGCCTGGTCGGCGTGACGGTGGATGCGCGCGGCGAGCCTGCCTATCGGCTTGCCCTGCAGACTCGCGAGCAGCACATCCGCCGCGAGAAGGCGACGTCGAACATATGCACCGCGCAGGTGCTGCTGGCGGTGATCGCCAGCATGTACGCGGTGTATCACGGCGCGGAAGGACTGACGCGCGTCGCGCGCCGCGTGCGGCGCATGACGTCGATCGTCAAGGAAGGCCTTCGCAGGCTCGGCTTCATGGCCCCCCCGGGCGCGCATTTCGATACGATCACCGTGGAGACCGGCGAGCGCACGACGCAGATCGTGGCGCGCAGCAGCGCCGCCCGCGTCAACTTCCGGCGCGCGGGCGAAGCCTGGCTGGGCCTGTCGCTCGACGAGACGACCACGCGCGAGGACATCGACACGATCTGGCGCACGTTTGCCGGCGCGCCGGTGCCGTTCACGGTGGACGAGATCGACGCGGCCGTCACGGACGACCTGCCCGCCGGGCTCGCGCGCACCTCCGCGTTCCTCACGCATCCGGTGTTCCGCCGCCATCGCTCGGAAACCGAGATGCTGCGCTACCTGCGCAGGCTCGCCGACCGCGATCTCGCGCTCGACCGCGCCATGATCCCGCTCGGCTCCTGCACGATGAAGCTCAACGCCACGTCCGAGATGATCCCCGTGACGTGGCCCGAGTTCGGCGCGCTGCATCCGGCCGCGCCGGCCGACCAGGCGGCGGGCTATCGCACGATGGTGCGCGAGCTCGAGCGGATGCTTTGCGCGGTCACCGGCTACGACGCCGTTTCGCTGCAGCCCAACGCCGGCTCGCAGGGCGAGTACGCGGGCCTGCTCATGATCCGCGCCTACCACGCGAGTCGCGGCGAGTCGCATCGCAACGTCTGCCTGATCCCGTCTTCGGCGCACGGCACCAACCCGGCCTCGGCGCAGATGGCAGGGATGCAGGTGATCGTGGTGGCGTGCGACGACAACGGCAACGTCGATCTCGCCGACCTCGAGGCGAAGGCCAAGCTGCACGCACTCGAGCTCGCGGCGATCATGGTGACGTATCCGTCGACGCACGGCGTGTTCGAGACGGGGATCAAGCAGGTCTGCGAGATCGTGCACGCGCACGGCGGGCAGGTGTACGTCGACGGCGCCAACCTCAATGCGCTGGTCGGGCTCGCCGCGCCGGGGCACTTCGGCGCCGACGTCTCGCATCTGAATCTGCACAAGACGTTCTGCATTCCGCACGGCGGGGGCGGACCCGGGGTGGGGCCGGTCGCGGTGAAGTCGCATCTCGCGCGCTTCCTCCCGGGGCACGGCGACCTGCCGGCGGAGGATCGCGCGGCCGACGCCATCGGTCCGGTCTCGGCAGCGCCCTACGGCAGCGCGTCGATCCTGCCCATCTCCTGGATGTACGTCACGATGATGGGCGGCGAGGGGCTGCGCGCGGCGACCGAGAGCGCGATCCTGCACGCCAACTACATCGCGCGAAAGCTCTCGCCGCACTATCCCGTGCTCTACGCGGGACCGGGCGGGCTCGTGGCGCACGAATGCATCCTCGACCTGCGCCCGCTCAAGGCGACGTCCGGCGTCGAGGCCGAGGACGTCGCGAAGCGCCTCATCGACTACGGCTTCCACGCGCCGACCATGAGCTTCCCGGTGCCGGGCACGCTGATGGTCGAGCCCACGGAGTCGGAATCGAAATACGAGCTCGACCGCTTCATCGCCGCGATGATCGCCATTCGCGGCGAGATCCGCGCCATCGAGGAAGGCGACCTCGACCGCGCCGACAACCCGTTGAAGCACGCGCCGCACACGGCCGCGGCCGTGACGGCGGACGCGTGGACGCATCGCTACTCGCGCAGCCTCGCGGCCTACCCGGCGGCCGCGGAAGCCTCCGCCAAGTACTGGCCGGCGGTCGCGCGCGTGGACAACGTCTACGGCGATCGCCACCTCTTCTGCAGCTGCATTCCCATCACCGACGACGAGACCGCGGCGGCGCCCGCGTAGGGCCTACAGATGAAGGTCATCGTCCTCGGCGCCGGCGTGGTCGGCGTCACGGCCGCCTGGTACATGCGCCAGGATGGCCACGAGGTGACGGTCGTCGATCGTCACGAAGGTGCCGCGCTCGAGACCTCGTTCGCCAACGGCGGGCAGATCTCCGCCTCCTACGCCGAGCCGTGGGCGAATCCCGAGGCGCCGGCCAAGATCGTGAAGTGGCTCGGGCAGGAAGACGCGCCGCTGCTCTTTCGCTTGCGCCTCGACCCGCGGCAATGGCGATGGGGCCTTTCGTTCCTGCTCGAGTGCCTGCCTTCGCGCACGCGCCGCAATACGGTCCAGTGCCTGCATCTCGCGCTGTACTCGCGCGATTGCCTGAAGGAGCTCCGCGCGAGCACGGGCATCCAGTACGACCACCTCGAGCGCGGGATCCTTTCCTTCTACACGGATCCGCACGAGTTCGCGCACGGCGTGCGGGCCGCGGCGCTGATGCGCGAATTCGGCTGCGACCGCGACGTGAAGACCGTGGACGAATGCATCGCGATCGAGCCCGCGCTCGCGTCCTGCCGCGACAAGCTGGCGGGCGGCATCTTCACCGCGAGCGACGAGTCCGGCGACGCGCAGCGCTTCACCCAGGAGCTTGCACGCATGGCCGCCGAGCGCGGTGTCGCGTTCCGCTGGAACATGCAGATCGAGCGCATCCTCGCCGAGGGCGATGCGGTTGCGAGCGTGCGCTGCGTGAACGAGGAGCATCGCAAGGAGGTGCTGCGCGCGGATGCGTACGTCGTGGCGCTGGGAAGCTACAGCCCCTTCCTGCTCGCGCCGCTCCGCGTGCCCTGCCTCATCTACCCGGCCAAGGGCTACTCGGCGACCATCGCCATCGATGCGCACCGTGGCGCGCCGACGGTCTCGCTCACCGACCTCGCGTACAAGATCGTGTTCACCCGCCTCGGCGACCGCTTGCGCGTGGCCGGCACGGCCGAGCTCTCGGGCTACGGCAAGGAGTTGAACCTCGTCCGCTGCGAGGCGCTGGTCAACCGCACGTTCGATCTGTTTCCTGACGCGGGCGAGCGGGAGAGCGCGCAATTCTGGACGGGCCTGCGCCCGGCGACCCCCTCGAACGTGCCCCTGGTGGGCGCCACGCGCTACCGCAACCTGTTCCTCGATACGGGGCACGGAACCCTCGGGTGGACGATGGCCTGCGGCTCCGGCCGCGCCCTGGCGGACGTCGTCGCCGGGCGCAAGCCTGGCGTGGATTTTGCATTTACTGCGGCGGCATGATTTCCGGCCCGGCGGCCCTGTCGCCGGCACAAACTTTGACGCTGCAGTCCCTCACGCGCTGGACGGCCTTCGGCATCCACCTCGCGATCAGTGCGCTGCTCGCGGCGACCATCGTCGTCCTCGTCGTGCTGGTCTGGTATCCGGAGCCGTACTTCTACGGCATGGGCGGCGAAATCCTGCTGCGGCTCCTCATCGGCGTCGACGTCGTGATCGGCCCGGTGATCACGCTCATCATCTTCGACCCAGCGAAGCCGCGCCTGAAATACGATCTCGCGACGATCGCGGTGTTGCAGCTCGCGGCGCTGGCCTACGGCGGGTGGGTGATGTTCGAGTCGCGACCGGTGTACAACGTGTTCGTGAAGGACCGCTTCGAGACCGTGCCCGCCGCGGGGGTCGATCGGGGCTCGCTCGCCAAGGCGCAGCCGCAGTACCGACCGCTGCCGCTCGCAGGGCCGCGCGTCGTTGCCGCGGAGCAGCCGTCCGACCCGGACGAGCAGGCATCCATCACCCTGTCCGCCACGGCCGGCGGCGCCGACCTCGCGAATCTGCCGCACCTGTACATCCCCTATGCGCAGGCGGCGGCCAAAGCCGCCCAGGCCGCGCGGCCGCTGGTCCAGCTCGCGCAGCGGGGACGCGAATCTGCGATGGTGGTGAGCGATTTCGTGACGGCGCACGGCAACGGCTCACGCAGCCTGGGGTACGTTCCCGTGCGCGCGCGCAACCGGGATTTTGCGGCGGTCGTCGATCGCAAGACCGGCGAGATCGTCGGTTATCTCGAGCTCAATCCCTGGTAGGAATCAGCCTCGCCGTATAATGGTGCGCTTTTTCGCGCATCGTTCATGGTTCGCTTCACGAGGTTCCTTGCGGCCGCCGCTCTCGCCTTCGGCGCGACCGCCGCCGTCGCGCAGGCGATTGCCCCAAGCGTGCCTCCGGCGCCCGCCGTGGCAGCCGCGGCGTGGCTGCTCACCGACGTCACGAGCGGACAGACGCTCACGGGCGGCAACGCAGAGGAGCGGCGCGACCCGGCATCCCTTACCAAGCTCATGACGGCGTACATCGTCTTCGCGGCGCTGCGCGCGAAGACGATCGTGCCGTCGCAGAGGGTGGCAGTCTCCGAGCGCGCGTGGCGCGCCGAGGGCTCGCGCATGTTCATCGAGCCGCGCCGCGCGGTGTCGGTCGACGAGCTCCTGCGTGGGATGATCGTGCAGTCCGGCAACGACGCTTCGATCGCGCTCGCCGAGCTCGTCGCCGGGAGCGAGGACGCGCTCGTCGTGCGGATGAATGACGAGGCGGCGCGGCTTTCCATGACCAACACGCACTTCACCAACGTTACGGGCCTGTCCAATCCGCGGCACTATTCGACCGCGTCCGACCTCGCCAAGGTGGCGGCGGCGCTGATCCGCGACTACCCGGAGTACTACCCCTTGTATTCGCAGAAGGAGTTCCGCTACAACAACATCACGCAGCCCAACCGCAATCGGCTGCTGTGGACCGACCCTCATGTCGACGGGATGAAGACGGGCCACACGGAGGCGGCGGGCTGGTGCATCGTCGCGACCGCGTTGCGGGGCGACCGCCGGGTGCTCGCGGTCGTGCTGGGCGCGAGCTCCGATGCCGCGCGTGCCTCCGAAGCGCAAAGGCTCCTCAACTGGGGCTTCCAGGCCTTCGACACGGTGCAGCTCTATCAATCGGGCAAGCAGGTCACCACGCTTAGGGTGTGGAAGGGGGCGTCCCCCGAGGTGCCGGCGGGCTTCCTCGCCGACCGCTACCTGACGTTGCCGAAGGGCATGGCGGACAAGCTCGCCGTGACCATGCAGGCGGAGGAGCCGCTGGTGGCGCCGGTCGCGCGCGCGCAGCGGGTGGGCACCGTGAAAATCGCGCTCGAGGGCAAGCCGGTGGCGGAGTTCCCGATGATCGCGCTCGAGGAGGTGCCGCCCGCCAGCCTTTTCGGACGCGCATGGGATACGGTACGCTTGTGGTTCCGGAAGGGTTAGCCGCCCAAGGGGAAGTCCATGGCGGAAGGCGAACAAATCGTCTACCTCAACGGCAGGTACCTGCCGATCTCCGAGGCGCACGTCTCGGTGCTCGACCGCGGCTTCATCTATGGGGACGGCGTGTACGAGCTCGTGCCGGCGTACGGGCGCGAGCCTTTCCGCCTTGCGCAGCATCTTGCGCGCCTGTCGCGAAGCCTGGACGGCATCGGCCTGCCCAATCCGCACGCCGATGCGCAGTGGGAGGCGATCCTCCGCGAGCTGATCGCCCGCCAGCCGTTCGACGACCAGGGCGTGTATCTCCAGGTCACGCGCGGCGCGGCCAAGCGCGACCATTCGTTCCCGAAGGGCGTGCCGCCGACGGTGTTCATGATGAGCAACCCGCTGCCCATCCCCACGCGCGAGCAGGTGGACGAGGGCGTGGCGGTGGTCACCGCCGAGGACAACCGCTGGCATCGCTGCGACCTGAAGACGATCTCGCTCCTCGGCAACGTGCTGATGCGCCAGCTCGCGACCGACCGCGGCGCTGTCGAGACCGTGATGTTCCGTGACGGCTACCTGACCGAGGCGTCGGCCTCGAATGTCCTCGTCGTGAGGCGCGGGACGATCGTCGTGCCGCCGAAGGACAACCACATCCTGCCCGGCATCACCTACGACGCGGCCATGGAGTTCGCGCGCGACGCCGGCGTGCCGCTCGAGGTGCGCCCCGTGCCCAAGGCGGAAGCGCTTTCCGCCGACGAGATGTGGCTGTCGTCCTCCACCAAGGAAGTGCTCGCGATCACGACGATCGACGGCCGTCCGTTTGCCGGCGGCAAGCCCGGCCCCGTGTTCCGCAAGCTGTGGGCGGTCTTCCAGTCGAAGAAGCCTCGAACGCTCGCTACGGCGTAACTCCGGAGTCCAAACCGCATGCCCGCGCTCCAACGCATCATCGCCGACCGCTACGGCGGACGCGACCTTCCCATCACGCTCGTGCTGCCCGACGGGGCGCGCGTGCCCCTGTCTCCATCGCCCGCCGTCGAGGTCGTGGCGCGCACGTGGAAGGGCCTGCGCGCGCTGGCCAAACCGGCGCTGGGCTCGCTCGCCCGAGCGTACGTCCACGGCGACCTCGACTTCAGCGGGAGCGCGCGCAAGGCGCTCGGCGTCGCGGAGGCGATGGTGGGCGCGGTCGAGCACGGCCGCGAGAAGCTGGGCACGCGCTGGAAGGCATTCCTGCACCAGCGGCGCGGCAACCGCCGCAACATCTCGCACCACTACGACGTCAGCAACGCGTTCTACCGCATGTGGCTCGACCGGCGGATGGTCTACTCGTGCGCGTACTTTCAGGACGAGGCGCAATCGCTCGACGACGCGCAGGCCGCGAAGCTCGACCACATCTGCCGCAAGCTGCGGCTCGCGCCGGGCGAGCAGTTCCTCGACATCGGATGCGGCTGGGGCGGGCTCCTCTTCCACGCCGCCGAGAACTACGGCGTGCGCGCCTACGGCATCACGCTGTCGCAGAACCAATACGAGCACGTCACGCGAGAGATCGCGGCGCGCGGGCTGGCCTCCCGCGTGCACGTCGACTTGCGAGACTACCAGGACCTGCCCGAGGACGCGGTCTACGACAAGGTCGCGAGCGTGGGGATGTTCGAGCACGTCGGCGTGGCACGCTTCCCGCGCTACTTCGGCAAGATCTACCGCATCCTCAAGCCGGGCGGCATGGTGCTCAACCACGGCATCACGCACAACCCGCTCGCCGCATCGAGCCTTGGCAGCGGCATCGGCGAGTTCGTCGAGGAATACGTGTTCCCGGGTGGCGAGCTCACGCACGTGTCGAAGGTCATCGAAGGCATGGCGCGCGAGGGCCTCGAATGCGTCGACGCCGAAGCGCTGCGCGAGCACTACGCGAAGACGCTGTGGCACTGGGTGGACAACCTGGAGGCGCACACCGACGAGGCGCGGCGCGAGGTCGGCGAGGAGCGCTTCCGGGTCTGGCGCATCTACATGGCGGGCTCCGCCCACGCCTTCGACCGCGGCTGGCTGTCGCTCTGGCAGCTCCTGGCCGGGAAGGCGCTTCCCGACGGGCGGCTGCCGCACCCGCTCACCAGGCGGTACATGTATCCCGGCTAGGCGGGTTGCATAGCGCGCCCGCCGTCCGCATATTGAATCGATGAACCGACGGAGAGCGCCATGAGCAAGCCCGATCCCCTGACCGCCCTGCACACCGAAGAGAAGGAGGCCGGTCTCACGTTTCCGTGCGTGTTCCCCATCAAGATCATGGGCCGCACGCAGGACGGCTTCGCCCAGTCGGTGACCGAGGTCGTGCGCAAGCACGCGCCCGACTTCGACCCAGCCACCCTCGAGATGCGCGCTTCCAAGGAAGGCAACTGGCTGTCCGTGACGGCGACCGTCAACGCGACCTCCCGCGAGCAGCTCGACGACCTGTACCGCGAGCTCGTCGCGCACCCGATGGTGAAGATGGTCCTCTAAAGAGCGAACGCCGGCGGCGCTTGACGGTGCCGTCCTTTCCAGAGGAAGATTTCAATAGCAAATTTTCCTCGTGAACGCGACCCGCATCTCCCCCCGCACCGCGCCGGCGCCCGCCGCGGTGCTCAGCAAGGCCGTCGTGCGCGCCGCGCGGCTGCTCGCGCTCACCCAGCGCGACGTGGCCGCGGCGCTCGGCGTCTCCGAGGCCACCGCCTCGCGCCTGTTCGCCGGCAGGTACGTGCTGTCCCCCGAGCGCGCCAAGGAGTGGGAGCTGGCACTCCTGCTGGTGCGCCTGTACCGCTCGCTCGACGCGCTGTGGGGCCACGAGGAGACGGCGCGCCGCTGGCTAGGAAGCCCCAACCTCGCGCTGGGGGCGCCGCCGTCCGAGCTCCTGCGCAGCGTCGAGGGCCTCGTCCGTGTCGTCGCGTACTTGGACGCCGCGCGCAGTCGCGTCTAACGCCCGGGCGAGCCGCTTCGCGCTCTGGCGCGCGGTGGAGGCCCAGCACGTGGTCGCGACCATGGCGCTGGTCGACTCCCTCGACGAGCAGCACGTGCTCGAGCGGCTCATCGAGGCGAGCAAGCCGCCGGTGCCCGAAAGCGCGGCGCGCCTGCACTACCTTCTGTTCACGCCGTTCCGCTATGCGCCGCCGCCCGGGGGGTCGCGCTTTCGCGGCCCCAGCGACCCCGGCGTGTTCTACGGTGCCGACCAAGTGCGCACGGCGTGCGCCGAATTGGGCTACTGGCGCTGGCGGCACTTGCTCGACACACCCGCACTCGCGGCGATGCCCGCGCGTCCGCAGACGGTCTTTCGCGCGCGCATCGCGGCCGATACGGTGGACCTGCGCGAGCCGCCGTTCGCGCGCGAGCGCGCGGCATGGACGAATCCGGCCGACTATGCGGACTGCCAGCGCTTCGGCGCCGTCGCGCGCGAGGCGGGCGTCGGCGCCCTCCGCTACGAATCGGTGCGCGACCCGCAGCATGCGGGTTGCTGCGCCGTTCTCACGCTCCGCGCGTTCGCGAAGCCCGCGCCGGTGGAGTCGCAGACGTGGACGCTGTCGGTGACGCGCGAACGCGTCGTGTGGCAGCGCACGGACCCGGTGCAGCCCGAAGCATTCGAGTTTCCCGCCGCCTCGCTCGCATGATCGTGAAAGGCCTCGGCCGGACGGAATACGTCGCGACCTGGCGCGCGATGCAGCGCTTCACCGACGCTCGCAGCGCGTCCTCGGAGGACGAGCTGTGGCTCACCGAGCATCCACCGGTGTACACGCTCGGGCTCGCCGGGCGCCGCGAGCATCTGTTGCGCGACAACGGCATCCCGGTGATCAAGGTCGACCGCGGCGGGCAGGTCACGTACCACGGCCCTGGGCAGCTCGTGGCGTATACGCTCGTCGACTTGCGCCGCGCTCGCCTGGGCATCCGCGACATGGTCCGGAGGCTCGAGGCCGCGGTGATAGAATGGCTCGCATCGCATCGCATCGCGGCGTGCGGCAAGCCGAGCGCGCCGGGCGTTTATGTGGCGCGCGACGGCCGCGAGGCGAAGATCGCGGCACTCGGACTCAAGGTGCGCAACCACTGTACTTATCACGGGCTCGCAGTGAACGTCGCCATGGACCTCACGCCTTTCGGCGACATCGATCCCTGCGGCTATCCCGGCCTCGCGGTCACCCAGCTGCGCGACCTCGGCGTGACGCGCACGGTCGTGCAGGCCGGCGAGGAGATCGCGCCGTTGCTTGCGAGTCGCCTGTCATGAGCGCCGACAACCGTGCGGGCGTGAAGCACAAGGGCGAGGGCAAGACCGCGCGCATTCCCATCAAGGTCGTCGCGGCCGAGACGCTGCGCAAGCCCGAGTGGATCCGCGTGCGCGCGGGCGGATCGGCGCGCTTTTTCGAGATCAAGCGCATCCTGCGCGAGCACCGCCTGCATACGGTGTGCGAGGAAGCCTCATGCCCGAACATCGGCGAGTGCTTCGGCAAGGGCACCGCGACGTTCATGATCATGGGCGACATCTGCACGCGGCGCTGCCCGTTCTGCGACGTCGGCCACGGCCGCCCGTTGCCGCTCGACGCCGAGGAGCCTGTCAATCTCGCCAAGACCATCGCCGCGCTGAAGCTCAGGTACGTCGTGATCACCAGTGTGGACCGCGACGACCTGCGCGACGGCGGTGCGCAGCACTTCGTCGATTGCATCCGCGCCGTACGCGAGCACTCGCCCGCAACACAGATCGAGGTGCTCGTGCCCGATTTCCGCGGCCGCCTCGACCGCGCGCTCGACATCCTCGAGGCGTCCCCGCCCGACGTGATGAACCACAACCTCGAGTCGGTGCCGAGGCTGTACAGGCAGGTGAGGCCGGGCTCCGACTACGCGCACTCGCTGCGCCTTCTCGGTGAGTTCAAGGCGCGCGCGCCGGGCGTGCCGACCAAGTCCGGGCTGATGGTGGGATTGGGCGAGACCGACGAGGAAATCCGCGCGGCCATGCGCGACATGCGCGCGCACGACATCGACATGCTCACACTCGGCCAGTACCTGCAGCCGTCGAAGGATCACTTGCCGGTCCTGCGCTACGTGCACCCGGATGCCTTCGCGCAATTCGAGCGCGAGGCCTACGCGATGGGCTTCCGTCACGCCGCGGTCGGCGCGCTCGTGCGCTCGTCGTACCACGCCGACAAGCAGGCCGAGGGCGTGCTCGCTTGAGCGCCTAGCCGGAGGGAAGCCGCGCGCCCTTCGGCCACAAGATCCACATCCGGCCCTCCTGCTTCATCCGCCCGGCTTCGCGCCCGGCCGCGGTGCCGAAGCCCCAGAAGAAGTCCGCGCGCACCGGGCCGCGTATCGCGCCGCCCGTGTCCTGCGCGAGCGTGAGCCGGGTGAGCGGCGCGTTCGACGAAGGCATGGTGGTGGCGAGATACACCGGCGCCCCGAGCGGAACGAACCGCGGGTCCACGGCGATGGTGCGCTGCGCGAGCAGCGGCACGCCGAGCGATCCCAGCGGTCCGTCGATGGCCGCTTCGAGCGAGCCTGCAGGCGGCTGCGGCAATTCGCGGAAGAACACGTAGCTCGGGTTCTCGTCGAGCAGCGCGCGCGCCTCCCCGGGGTGCGCCTTGACCCAGTTGCTGATCGCCTGCATCGACGCCGTGTCGCGCGTGAGCTCGCCGCGGTCGATCAGCACGCGCGCGACCGAGCGATACGGATGCCCGTTTTGGTCGGCATAGCCGAGGCGCATCACGGTGCCGTCGGTGAGCGCGATGCGCCCCGAGCCCTGGATCTCGAGGAAGAACGCCTCGACCGGGTCCGCGACGTAGGCGAGCGCCTTGCCCGCGAGCGGGGCGGGATTTCGCTCGAGCTCCGAGCGCGACCAATACGGCACCACCCGGCGCCCGTCGAGGCGGCCGCGCACGCGCTTGTCCTTGAGCTCGGGATAAAGCGATGCGAGGTCGACGACGAGGAGGTCGTCGGGTGTGCCGTAGAGCGCGGTCACGTACTCGGCGGTCGGCGTGCGCGAGCCCGCGAGCAGCGGCTCGTAGTAGCCCGTCACGAGCCCGACCTCGCTGCCATCTTCGGCGACGATTCGGTATGGGCTAAAATGCTCCGCGAAGAACGCGCGAACGGCGCTATCGCTCGTGCCGTCGACGCGCTCGCCGGCGGCGCACGCCGCCTGCCATACTTTCGATTGCGGCCGCGCCACGAGCGCCCGGCAACCGACGACGAAGGCAGGCCACGCCGCGGCGACCGGGTCGTCGCTCCAGCCTGGCAGATCGCTCCAGGCTGCGGGCACGAAGCGCGCGTGCGCGGCGGGCGGTGTGGCGGCGGGCGGCGCGGTCGGCGGCACCGTCTGGCAGCCCGCCGCGAGCGCGAGGAACGCGAGACCGCATCGACGCATCGCTTGCCAACGCCGACGCATGGAATGGTTCATCATCGAGATGCTGTTCGCGCTGCTCGTCGCGATCGCGATCGTGTGGTGGACGGCGCGCGCCCGGCGCAAGCCGGGTCCGGACGATCCCGACCGGGGGCGACCTCAGTGAAGCGTCCGCGGCACCGAGAGCGTGAACGGCGGGATGGGCGCATCGAACGTCTGCCCATCCTCCGCGCGCATCTGGTAGCTCCCGTGCATCGTGCCGACGGACGTCGGGATCGACGCGCCGCTCGTATACTCGAAGCTTTCACCCGGCTTCAGCAGCGGCTGCTGGCCGACCACGCCCAGTCCCTTGACCTCCTGGACCCGGTGCTCGGCGTCGGTGATGATCCAGTGCCGGCTCACGAGCTGCGCTGCGACCTCGCCCGTATTGGTGATGGTGATGGTGTAAGAAAAGACGTACTTGTCGCTGCCCGGATCGGATTGATCCGCGAGGAACGACGCCTTCGGAACGACCGTGATCTCGTATCGCTTGCTCTGCGCCATGCGTTGGGGATTCCGGCCTGCCTGCAACCCTTGAGCCGATTATAGCCCGCATGCCCGCCCCGTTCCGCATCGCCCCGTCGATCCTGTCCGCCGACTGTGCACGCCTCGGCGAGGAAGTGCGCAAGGTGGTCGACGCCGGCGCCGACCTGATCCACTTCGACGTGATGGACAACCATTACGGTCCCAACCTCACGCTCGGACCGCTCGTGTGCGCGGCCATCAAGCCGCACTCGCGCGTGCCGATCGACGTGCACCTCATGGTGAAGCCGGTCGACCGCATCGTGCCGGACTTCGCGCGCGCCGGCGCCGCCAACATCAGCTTTCATCCCGAAGCGAGCGAGCACGTCGACCGCACGATCGGCCTCATCCACGAGCACGGCTGCACGGCCGGCCTCGTGTTCAATCCGGCCACACCGCTCGACTGGCTCATGCACGTCATCGACAAGCTCGACCTCGTGCTCATCATGTCGGTCAACCCCGGCTTCGGCGGGCAGTCGTTCATCCCGCATGCGCTCGAGAAGCTCAAGGCCGCACGCAAGCTCATCGACACGGCGATGCAGCGAACCGGGCGTGCTATCCACCTCGAGGTCGACGGCGGGGTGAAGGCGGACAACATCCGCGCGATCGCCGAGGCGGGCGCGGACACTTTCGTTGCGGGCAGCGCGATCTTCGACTCGCTCGACTACCGGGAGACGATAGCCGTCATGCGTGCCGAGCTCGCCAAAGTGGTATAGTCGCGATGCCTGCCGGGCCTCCGGCCGGCGGCCCGACATGACTTTCGACGTTTCGACCTTCCTGCTGCACATCGCCTCCGCGGTGTGGTGGCGCGCGGGCGAGTGGCGCTGGCGGCGCCCCTCTTAAGAGCCCTCGCGTCCGCGTCGCGCGCACCCGAATCCAGCGACGCCCCAAGTCTCAGCAAGCCCTACGAGGTCGAAGCATGATCACCGAAGCGGAATTCCGGGCGCTCGCCGCCCAGGGCTTCAACCGCATCCCGCTCGTCGAGGAAGTCTTCGCCGACCTCGACACGCCCCTGTCCCTGTTCTTGAAGCTCGCCAACGCGCGCGACTCGTTCCTGCTCGAATCGGTCGTCGGTGGCGAGCGATTCGGCCGCTATTCGTTCATCGGGTTGCCGGCGAGCGTGCGCGTGCAGGCGCGCGGCCGCCGCGTCGAGGTCATCGAAGACGGCGGCGTGCGCGAGACGTTCGACGGCGATCCGCTCGCGTTCGTCGAGACGTACCGTGCGCGCTTCCGCGCCGCGCCGCTGCCGGACCTGCCGCGCTTCTGCGGCGGCCTCGCCGGCCTATTCGGCTACGACGTCGTGCGCAACATCGAGCCGAAGCTCGCGCACACGGGCAAGCCGCCCACCCCCGGCCTTGCCGATGTGCCCGACCTCCTGCTGCTGCTCACCGAGGAGCTCGCGGTCGTCGACAATCTCAAGGGACGCATCTCGCTCATCGCGTACGCCGATCCCGCCCGGTCCGAGGCGTATGCGCGCACGCGGGAGCGGCTCACGTCGCTGCGGCGGAAGCTTCGCGAGCAGGTCGACATTCCGCTGTCGACCGGCGCGCCCGCGGCGCGCGCGCAAAGCGAGTTCGGCGAGGAGGGCTACAAGTCGGCGGTTGCGCGCGCGAAGGAGTACATCGCGGCCGGCGACATCATGCAGGTGGTGATCTCGCAGCGCATGGCGATGCCCTTCGGCGCCTCGCCGCTGTCGCTGTACCGCGCGCTGCGCTCGCTCAATCCGTCGCCTTACATGTTCTACTACGACTTCGGCGACTTCCACGTCGTGGGCGCGTCGCCGGAGATCCTGGTGCGCAAGGAAGGCTCGACGGTCACGCTTCGGCCCATCGCCGGCACGCGGCCGCGCGGGGTGACGCGCGAGGCCGACGAGGCGCTCGCCGCGGAGCTCGCGGCCGATCCCAAGGAGATCGCCGAGCACGTGATGCTGCTCGACCTCGGACGCAACGACGTCGGGCGGGTGGCGCAGATCGGCTCCGTTCACGTGGCCGACCGCATGGTGATCGAGCGCTACTCGCACGTGATGCATATCGTGAGCAACGTGGAAGGGAAGCTGCGGCCGGAGCTTACGAGCGTGGACGTCCTGCGCGCGGCGTTCCCGGCCGGCACGGTCAGCGGGGCACCGAAGGTGCGCGCCATGGAGATCATCGACGAACTCGAGCCGACCAAGCGCGGCATCTATTCGGGCGCCGCCGGCTACATAAGCTTCCAGGACGACATGGACACCGCGATCGTGCTGCGCACCGCGGTGCTCAAGGGCGGGGTGCTCTACGCGCAGGCGGGTGGGGGCATCGTGCACGATTCCTCGCCCGAGGGCGAATGGCAGGAGACGCTCAACAAGCTGCGCGCGGTGCTGCGCGCGGCCGAGATGGTGCAGCAGGGGCTGGACCAGGAGTAGTCGATGCACTTCCATCTGACCCACGTCGTCGCGCCGCAGCCGCTTCACGCGTCGAACCCGATGCACGGCATGCATGGCTACAAGGAGGTCATCGACACGATCCAATGGGGGCTCGGGCAGCTGGGCCACACGGTCGAATACGGGCAGAACTGCATCTCGACGACCGGGGTCAACGTCGTTTTCGGGGTGCAGGTCATGTCGATGCCGCTGATCGACGGGCTGCCCTCCGACACCATCGTCTGCAACCTCGAACAGATCCGGGGGCACGACGCGGCGGCGATGAAGCCCCAGGTACTCGAGGCCGCGAAGCGGTTCCGCATCTGGGAGTACAGCGAGGCGAACCTTGCGGTATGGCGCGAGCTCGGCGCGAAAGACGTTCGCCTCGTGCCGGTCGGCTATTCACCTGTCCTCCAGCGAATCGTCAAGCCGCCCACGCAGGACATCGACGTGCTGCTCTACGGGTTGACGAGCCAGGACAGGCTGTCCGCGTTCCACAGCCTGGCCCATTCCGGGCTCACGACGATGTTCGTATGCGGGATGTACGGCGATCGCCGCGACGAGCTCATCGCGCGATCGAAGCTGGTCGCGAACGTCAGCTGGCTCGACAAGTCGAAAGTCTTCGAGATCGTCCGCGTCTCGTACCTGCTGGCCAACCGCAAGGCGGTCGTGGCCGTGGTCGACGCGGACACCGCGATCGACGATGACATGCGCTCCGCGGTCAAGATCACGTCGCTGGCCGAGCTCGTCGGCGACTGCAAAATGCTCATCGGCGACGATTCGGCCCGCTCGGCGCTGGAAGAGGCCGGCTACCGGGTCATGCAGCGGCGCGACATCAGGACCGCGCTCGCGGCCGCGCTGGCGGATTAGGACGCACCATGCTGCTCATGATCGACAACTACGACAGCTTCACCTACAACCTCGTACAGTACCTGGGCGAGCTCGGCGCCGACGTGCGCGTGTACCGCAACGACGCGATCACGCTCGACGAGGTCGCGGCGATGGCGCCGTCGCAGATCGTCGTCTCGCCCGGCCCCTGCACGCCGAGCGAGGCCGGCGTCTGCGTGCCGCTCATCCAGCGCTTCGCCGGCCGCGTTCCCATCCTCGGGGTATGCCTCGGGCATCAGGCGATCGGCCAGGCGTTCGGCGGCCGCATCGTGCGCGCGCAGCGCGTGATGCACGGCAAGCTCTCGCCGGTGTCGCACGACGGCCGTGGCGTATTTACGGATGTCCCGTCTCCGTTCGCCGTCACGCGGTACCATTCGCTGGCCATCGAGCGCGACGGGGTGCCCGCGCAGCTCTTGGTCACGGCGACCTCCGACGACGGCGAGATCATGGGCGTGCGGCACCGGCAATGGGCGGTCGAAGGCGTACAGTTCCACCCCGAAGCGATTCTTACCGAGCACGGCAAGAAGATGCTCGAGAACTTCCTGGAGGGCCGGCGATGAAGCTCACGGCGGGTGTCCTCGCGGTTTCGCTCGCGACGGCGGCGAGCGCCGGCGCGCTGGAGGAGTGCATGATCAGAGGCGACACGCCCGCGGTCACGCACTGCCTCATCGATGCCGACAAGGAGGCGCAGGCGTCGCTCATCAAGGCCGAAGGCGACGCCGGCAAGAAGGCGCGCGACATCGACATCGCGACCGGCCACTCCGGCACCGCGGCTGCGCTGGCGAAGTCGATGCGGGCCTTCGCCGACTACCGTAAGGTGCAATGCGACTATGTCCGATCGATCTACGGCAGCGGCGCCGGCGCGGACCAGGCGCAGCTCGCCTGCGTCGTCGACCTCAACCGCCGCCGCGTGCGCGACCTTCTGCCAAACTAGTGGACTGTAACGGGGGAATCGATAGTGTCTGGCTTGCTCGTCGCCCCAATTGCTTCGTTACCCTTGCATGCAAGGGGTCTGGCCATTGCTTCGCAACGGCGCCTCGCACTCGGGGCGAATAGCGTCGCCATAGCACTATCGTTCACTACCGCTTCCGCCGTTACAGTCCACTAGGAATGTCAATGTCGATCTCCCTCCAGGAAGCGCTGCAGCGAACGATCGAGCACCGCGAGATCTTCCACGACGAGATGCTGGCGCTCATGCGCCAGATCATGAGCGGCGAGGTCTCGCCGGTGATGATCGCCGCGTTGACCGTCGGCCTCCGAGTGAAGAAGGAGACGATCGGCGAGATCGCGGCGGCGGCACAGGTCATGCGCGAGCTGTCGACGAAGGTCGATGTCGCCGATCACTCGCACCTGGTCGACATCGTCGGCACCGGGGGCGATGCCTCGCACACCTTCAACATCTCGACCGCGGCAATGTTCGTCGCGGCGGCTGCCGGCGCGCGCGTGGCCAAGCACGGCAACCGCTCCGTTTCGTCGAAATCGGGAAGCGCCGACGTGCTGGAAGCGCTCGGCGCCAACATCATGCTCAAGCCCGAAGCGGTGGCCGCCTGCATCGCGGAGACGGGAATGGGCTTCATGTTCGCGCCGAACCATCACGCGGCGATGAAGCACGCGGCCCCCGTGCGCCGCGAGCTGGGCGTGCGCACCATCTTCAACATCCTGGGCCCGCTCACGAACCCCGCCGGTGCGCCCAACCAGCTGATCGGCGTCTTCCACCCGGATCTGGTGGGCATCCACGTGCGGGTGCTGCAGCGGCTCGGGGCGGACCACGTCTTGGTCGTTTACGGCAAGGACGGCATGGACGAGGTCTCGCTCGGCGCGGCGACCATGGTGGGCGAGCTGCGCGACGGGGACGTGCATGAATACGAGATCCATCCCGAGGATTTCGGGCTGACGATGAAATCGAACCGCGGGCTCAAGGTTACGGGCGCCGCGGAGTCGAAGGAGATGGTGCTCGAAGCGCTCTCCAACGTCGAGGGCACGCCGCGCGAGATCGTCACGCTCAACGCGGCCACCGCACTCTACGCCGCGAACGTCGCACGCTCCATCGGAGACGGCATCGAGCGCGCGCGCGCGGCGATCGCGAGCGGTGCGGCGAAGCGCAAGCTCGACGCCTTCGTCGCTACGACGCAGAAGCTCGGCTCCGGCGCCCGCGCCGCGTGAGCGGTGGCCGGCAACGTCACGGTGCGCCGCGCGCGGACGGAGGACATCTGTCGACTGGCCGAATGGAACGCGCAGCTCATCCGCGACGAGCGCAACGACGGTCCCGCGCGGACGGACGAGCTCGGCTCGCGCCTTACGGAATGGCTCGCGAAGGAGTACCGCGCGTCGGTGTTCGAGGTCGACGGCGCGCCGTTCGGCTACGCGCTCTACCGCGAGCTGCCCGAATGCGTCCATCTGCGCCACTTCTTCGTGGCGCCGGGCTTGCGGCGGCAGGGGCTGGGCCGGCGCGCGTTCGAGGCGCTGAGGCGGGAATCGTTCCCGCCGGACAAACGGGTCATCGTCGAGGTCCTGGTGTGGAACGAAGCGGGCACCGCGTTCTGGAAGCGCGCGGGGTTCACGGCGCGCTACCTCGGCCTGACGATGCCGCCCGCGTAATTCGATGAGCAAGAGCGACATTCTCGACACGATCATCGCCGCGAAGGCCGCAGAGGTCATCGCGGCGCAGGTGTCGCGGCCGTTTGCCGCCGTGGAGGCGCAAGCGCGCTCGGCCCCGACGCCCCGCGGCTTCGAGCGTGCGCTGCGCGAGCGCATCGCGCAGCATCGTCCCGCGGTCATCGCGGAGATCAAGAAGGCGAGTCCGAGCAAGGGCGTGCTGCGCGAGGCCTTCGACCCGCCCGCGATCGCCGCCGCCTACGAGCGCGCCGGCGCGGCCTGCCTGTCGGTGCTGACCGACAAGCCGTTCTTCCAGGGCGCCGGCGAGTACCTGGTGGCCGCGCGCGCGGCGTGCAGCCTGCCGGCCCTGCGCAAGGAGTTCATCGTCGACGAATACCAGGTCGCCGAATCGCGCGCGCTCGGCGCCGACGCGATCCTGCTCATCGTTGCCGCGCTCGAAGACCAGCAGCTCGCAGCACTCGAGGCGTGCGCGCGCGACTACGGCATGGACGTCCTGGTCGAGATCCACGACGGCCAGGAATTGGAACGCGCGCTGCGGCTTCGCACCGCGATGCTCGGCATCAACAACCGGAACCTGCGCAACTTCAGCGTCACGCTGGACACGACGCTCAACCTGCTGCCGCGCATTCCGCCCGACCGGCTGGTGGTCACCGAGAGCGGCATCCTCACCCAGCGCGACGTCGCGCTGATGCGATCGCGCGGCGTGAGCGCCTTCCTGGTCGGCGAGGCGTTCATGCGGGCGCCGGACCCGGGGGCCGCGCTCACCGCGCTTTTCGGCTAGACTTCGCTCGGCTTCCGCAAGGACCCTCCGAGTGTCCGCCATCGCCGTCGAAAACGTCAGCAAGCACTGGACGACTGCCGAAGGCAACGTGCGGGCGGTCGACGGCGTCTCGTTCGCGCTCGGCGAGGGCACGCTCAACGTCCTCCTCGGCCCCTCGGGCTGCGGCAAGTCGACGACGCTGCGCTTGATCGCTGGGCTGGAGGCCGCCGACGGCGGCCGCATCAGCATCGGCGGCCGCGATGTCACGAAGCTGCCACCGGCCGCGCGCAGCATCGCCATGGTGTTCCAGAGCTACGCGCTCTTTCCACATCTGTCGGTCGCCGAGAACATCGTGTTCGGGCTGCGCGTTCGGCGCGTGCCGGCCTCCGAATGCGCATCCAGGCTCGCGCGTGTGGCCGATCTCCTCGGCCTCACGCCGCTGCTAGCGCGTAAGCCGTCGCAGCTGTCGGGCGGCCAGCAGCAGCGCGTGGCGCTCGGGCGGGCGATCATCAACCAGGCGCCGGTCTGCCTCATGGACGAGCCGCTGAGCAACCTCGATGCGCAGCTTCGAGCGGAGATGCGGCAGGAGATCCGCGCGCTGCAGCGCAAGCTCGGCATCACCATGGTCTACGTCACGCACGACCAGGTCGAAGCGATGTCGATGGCCGACCGCGTGATCCTCATGAACAGCGGGCACGTCGAGCAGAACGGCGCGCCGGTCGATCTGTACGAGCGCCCCGCCAACGTGTTCGTCGCGCGCTTCATCGGCACGCCGCCGATGAACCTGCTCGCGCTGGAGCGCGGCGCGGGCGGCGCGGTCATCGCGGGAACGCACGGCCCGGCGGTGCTGCCCGCCGACTGCGCGAGCGGCAGGCTCGGCATTCGTCCGGAGCACATCTCGATCGACCTTACGCGCGGTGTGCAGGCGCGCGTGGAAGGGGTCGAGTACCTGGGCGGCGATTCGCTGCTCGCGTGCCGCATCGGCGCCCAGCCGCTCGCGGTACGCGTGGCGGGCAGCGTGGGGCTTTCCGCCGGCGATGCGACGGGGCTCGCGTGGGCGCCCGGCGCGCAGCATTTCTTCGCGGCGGACGGGACGCGTGAGGAGTCCAACGCGCGCCGCGACGCGGCGACGCTGCTGGCGTAATTCTTTTTCGAGGGAGGAGACAGTCATCATGATGCAACGTTGGATACGTGGGCTCGCGGCCGCGCTCGCGGGCGTGTGGCTTGCCGCCGGCGCGGCGTGGGCGCAGACCGAGGTTTCGTTCTACTACCCCGTGGCCGTCGGCGGGCCGATCACCAAGATCATCGACGGCTTCGCCGCGGACTTCGAGAAAGAGAATCCCGGGATCAAGCTGAAGCCGATCTACTCCGGCAGCTACCAGGACTCGATCACCAAGGCGCTGACGGCGGTGAAGAGCGGCGAGCCGCCCGTGATGTCGATCCTGCTGTCGACCGACATGTTCACGCTCATCGACGAGGACGCGATCGTCCCCTTCGACACGCTGATCAAGACGCCGGAGGACCAGGCCTGGCTCAAGTCGTTCTACCCCGCGTTCATGGAGAACAGCCAGACGGGCGGCAAGACGTGGGGCATACCGTTCCAGCGCTCCACGATCGTGCTGTATTACAACAAGGACATGTTCAAGGAGGCGGGGCTCGACCCGAACAAGCCGCCCGCGACATGGGACGAGATGCGCGAGTATGCGCAGAAGCTCACCAAGCGCGACGCGTCCGGCAAGGTGACGCAGTGGGGCGTGCAGATTCCGTCGTCGGGCTTTCCCTACTGGCTGTTCCAGGGCTTGGCCATAGAGGCCGGCGCCAATCTCATGAATCAGGCGGGCACCGAGACGTACTACGACAAGCCGGAGGTGATCGAGGCGTTGCAATATTGGGTCGACCTCGTCAACAAGTACAAGGTGCACCCGGAGGGCATCGTCGACTGGGGCACGACGCCGAAGGACTTCTTCGAGAAGAAGGTGGCGATGATCTGGACCACGACCGGCAACCTCACCAACGTCAAGAACAACGCGAAGTTCGACTTCGGCGTGGCGATGCTCCCGGCCAAGAAGCAGCGTGGCAGCCCGACCGGCGGCGGCAACTTCTACGTCTTCGCGAAGTCGACACCCGCGCAACGCGAAGCGGCGATGAAGTTCATCAAGTGGGTCACCGCGCCGCAGCGCGCGGCGCAGTGGGGCATCGACACGGGCTACGTCGCGGTGCGGGCCGACGCCTGGGACACGCCGGTGATGAAGCAATACGTGGCGGGATTTCCGCCGGCCGCGGTGGCGCGCGATCAGCTGCCCTACGCCAAGGCGGAGCTTTCGACCCACGACAACCAGCGCGTGACCAAGGCGCTCAACGACGGCCTGCAGGCGGCGCTCACGGGAACGAAGACGCCCGAGGCGGCGATGAAGGACGCGCAGCGGGAGGCGGATCGGTTGCTGCGGCCGTACAGGAAGTAAGCGCTTCGACCGATGGCGCGGCGAGGCGCTTCGCGCAGGCCCCCTCTCCCTGCGAGCGCGGAGAGGGAGCGCTGAGGCCATGACCCGCAGCGCGCAGTGGATCTACGGCTGGCTCCTGCTCCTGCCCGCCATGGCGCTGCTCGTGCTCTTCACGCACTACCCTGCGCTCGCCACCCTCTGGCAGAGCTTCTTCTCGACTCCCAAGGGCAGCCGCGGGTCGGTGTTCGTCGGCGCCGACAACTACGAGCAGCTCGTCTCGGACCCCATCTTCTGGCAGGCGCTGTCGAACAACCTCTGGTACGCGCTCGGCACGATCCCGGCCTCGATCGTGATCGCGATCCTGATGGCGCTGTGGGTCAACGAGCGCATCGTGGGCCGCGGCTTCCTGCGCCTCGCCTACTTCACACCGACGATCCTGCCGATGATCGCCGTGGCCAACATCTGGCTGTTCTTCTACACCCCCGAATACGGGTTGCTGCAGCAGTTCCTGAGCCTGTTCGGTGCGCCGAATCACAACTGGCTCGGCAGCAAGAGCACGGCCCTTCCGGCGCTGATGGCCGTGACCATCTGGAAGGAAGCGGGGTTTTTCATGATCTTCTACCTGGCGGCGCTGCAGTCGATGTCGCCGCACCTCGCGGAGGCCGCGGCCATCGAGGGCGCCTCGCGCTGGTATTTCTTCCGCCGCGTGACCTTCCCGCTGCTGATGCCGACCACGCTGTTCGTGCTCGTCAACGCCGTCATCAACGCCTTTCGCCTGATCGACCACATCGTCGTGATGACGCGCGGCGGGCCGGATAACGCAACCGCGCTGCTGCTCTACTACGTCTACGAGATCGGCTTCCGCTTCTGGGACACGGCGTACGCGGCGGCGCTCACGGTCGTGCTGGTCACGATCCTTGCCCTGGTCGCGCTCGCGCAGTTCGTCTTCCTGGAACGGCGCGTCCACTACCAATGAGCGCGCTCGTCTACCAACCACGCGGCGCGGTCCGCGGCCTCGAGACCGCCGGCGCCTGGGTCCTCGGCTTCCTTTGGGTGCTGCCGCTGCTCTACGCGTTCTGGACGGCGTTCCACCCCGCGGAATTCTCCACGCGCTTCGCGCTCGCCGCGCCGCTCACGCTGGACAACTTCGTGCGCGCCTGGGCCGCGGCGCCTTTCGCGCGCTACTTCCTCAACACGGTCGTCCTCGTCACGATGGTGCTCGCCGCGCAGCTGGTGCTCGTGACGCTCGCCGCCTACTCGTTCGCCCGCTTCGAGTTCCCGGGCCGCAACGCGCTGTTCGCGCTCGTGCTGGTGCAGCTCATGATCATGCCCGACGTGCTCATCGTGGAGAACTACCACACCATGACGGTGCTGGGCATCAAGGACACGATCCTGTCGATCGGCCTGCCCTATATGGCGAGCGCGTTCGGCATCTTCCTCCTGCGGCAGACGTTCAAGACCGTCCCGCGCGAGCTCGACGAGGCGGCTCGCGTGGAGGGCTGCACGCCGCTCGGGGTGCTGTGGAGGGTGTATGTTCCGCTGGCGCGCCCGACGTATCTCGCGTACGCGCTGGTCAGCGTGAGCTACCACTGGAACAACTTCCTGTGGCCGCTCATCATCACCAACTCGGTCGAGTCGCGCCCTGTCACGGTCGGCTTGCAGGTATTCTCGGCCACGGACCAGGGACTCGACTGGTCCGTCATCACGGCGGCGACGCTGCTGACGACCGCGCCGCTTCTGGTCGCGTTCCTGCTTTTCCAAAAGCAATTCGTGCAATCCTTCATGCGTGCCGGAATACGATGAAGCTCATTACCTGGAACGTGCAGTGGTGCCGCGGTGTGGATAAGGTCGTGGACCCGGCGCGGGTGATCGCCGAAGCGAAGCGCATCGCGGACTTCGACGTGCTGTGCCTGCAGGAGGTCGCCGACAACTTCGCGGATCCGCTGTTGGGCGGCAGTCGCGGCGAGGATCAGTTCGCCCTGCTGGCTTCGTACCTGCCGGGATTCACCGCCGTGCCCGGCGTGGCGGTCGACCAGCTCGGCGACAACGGCCGCCGCCGCCGCTTCGGCAACATGATCCTGTCGCGGCTGCCGGTGCTGCAGGCGTTCCGGCATCTTCTGCCCTACCCCGCCGATCACGACGTGCCGAGCATGCCGCGCGTGGCCGTCGAGGCGGTCGTGCGGGCGTCGTTCGGCGACGTGCGCGTGATCACCACGCACCTCGAGTACTACTCGCTCGCGAAGCGATCGGCGCAAGTCGAGGCGCTGCGCGCGATCTACGCCGAAGGCTTCCGCTATGCCGACAATCCGCGCCTCGGCTGGCCGGACGAAGGCCCGTACATCGCGTTCGCGCGGCCGGCCGCCACCGTGATCACCGGCGACTTCAACCTCGAGCCCGACGATCCGCTGCACGCGCGCATGAGCGCCCGCTACGACGACGGCACGCCGCCGCTGGTGGACGCCTGGGAAGCGAAATACCCCGGCGCGCGGCATCCTCCGACGTTCCGCATCCACGAAAAGGAGAAGCCGGGCGACCCCGAGCTGCACTGCGACTTCATTTTCGTAAGCGCCGGCCTGCGGCAGCGCGTCGCCGACGTCATCGTGGACACGAAGACGCAGGTGTCCGACCACCAGCCGGTGCTGCTGACGCTCGCCTAGGTCCATTGCACGGGATTGGCTCGGCGATCGCCCGGGCCGCTACAATTAGAGGTTCGCCGCGGCCAATCCGCCGCGAGAGAACCCGCCTTGACCAAGCCCGAACTCGCCGACTTGCCGCTCACTTTCACGGGCGAGCGCTTCCTGCCGGAGGTCGGCGGCGCCATCTACTACGAGCATTGGCATCGCTACGCGATCGCCGCGCCGCTCGTTGCCGGCAAACGCGTGGTGGACGCCGCCTGCGGCGAGGGTTACGGAACCCACCTCCTGTCGCGCTCGGCGGCCTCGGTCACCGGCGTGGACCTGTCGCCGGACACCGTTGCGCACGCGAGCGCCCGCTACGCGTGCCAAAACCTGCGATTCGTGGCGGGCTCGGTGACGGCGCTGCCGATGGCCGACCGCAGTGTCGACGTCGTCGTTTCCTTCGAGACGATCGAGCACCTGTCCCCGCAACGCGAAATGCTCGCCGAGTTCCGCCGCGTGCTGGCGCCCGACGGCGTGCTCGTGGTCTCGTCGCCCAACCGCCCCGTGTACAACGAGGGCGGCGGCGTAGCCAACCACTTCCACGTGCGCGAGCTCGACCGCGAGGAGCTCGCGGCGCTCCTCGCCGCCGACTTCCCGGAGCAGGCGTGGTACGCGCAGCGCGTCATCGCGCAGTCCGCCATCTGGTCGGAGAGCGACAGCCGGGGGGCCGCCACCTTCACCCGTCCTGCGCCGATGTACTTCCTGGTCGTTGCTGCCGCGCGCGGCGTTGCGCTGCCGGCGCTGCCGGCGCTCTCGCTCTTCGACGACGGCGAGCTGTCGCTGTGGCGCGATTACAGCCGCGCGCTCGTGCGCGAGCGCGAGCTTGCGTGGGACGAGATCGATGCGCGCAAGATCGCCGAGGATCGCTTGGCGGAGCTGGTCGAAGCGCGCAACGCGCTCGCCAGCGCGCAGGCGAGGTCGACGGCCCAAGCCGCCCGCATCGACGAGCTCGAGCAGGCGCTTTCGCAGACGCAGGCGCGCGCGCAGGCGGCGATCGACCACTTCGAGGCGGCGCTCGCCGCACGCGAGGCCGAGCTCACTCATGCCCGTGACGCGCACGCGCGCGAGGTCGCCGCGCACGAGGACACGCGCACGCGCCTCGCCTACCGCGAATCGGCGCGCGGGTGGCTGCGCTTTCCCCTGATGGCGATGCGGCAGCGGATCGCGGAGAAGCGTTGATGCCGATGGTCGACATCGTCATACCGTTCCACAGCCGCCCGGAGCACCTGCGGCGCTGTGTTGCGAGCGTGCGCCGGGCGAAGGTGCGCACGCCGTACGACATCGTGGTCGTGAACGACGGCGCGTCGGGACCGGAGGTGGCGCGATGCCTCACCGAGCTCGCGGAGTCGGCGCGGGTCGCGGTGCTCGAGCAACCGGTGCGGCAGGGATTCGCCGCCGCGGCCAACCGCGGCTTCGACCTGCATCGCGATCGGGACGTGGTGGTCCTGCACGCCGACGCGGAGGTCGGCAACGATTGGCTCGACCGCCTGGCGGCGCACGCCCACGCGCAGGACGTCGGGGTGGTCGGCACGTTCACGAACAGCGTGGGCGCGGCCACGTATCCCTTGCCGGGCGTGGCCAACGCTCTGCCCGCGGGACAGACCGTCGCGACGCTCGACGTCCTCTTCGCGCGTGCGAATGCGGGCCGCTCGGTCGCGCTGCCGTTCGTCGACGGGCCGGCGCTCTACTTCCGCCGCGCGTGCCTGGGCACGGTCGGCGGCTTCGACGCCAATCCGCTCGGCGGCGATTACGGCGTGGAAGTCGACTTCTGCCTGCGGGCCGGCAGCGCCGGCTTCCGCACTCTCGCCGCGGGCGACGTGTTCGTCGGCCACGAGGGCCACGCCTCCTTCGGCGCGCGCGACGGACCGCTCCTCGCCGAACGCGCCCACGCCGCGCTCGCCAAGCTGTATCCATCGTACGTCGCGCAGCGCAAGGACATGGCCGAGCGCGACCCGATGCGGCCCTTCGCGCGGCGTGTGGACCTGCTGCGCCTGGCGGGCTTGAGCAAGCGGCTCCTCGTGTTCGTGTCGCACCCGTGGGGCGGCGGCATCCGCCGCTACATGAACGACCTCGTCGGCCTGACCGAGGATCGTTGCGAAGTGCTGTTCCTCGAGCCCGCCGTGCGCGACACGGTGAAGCTGTCGTGGCCGAAGGCGGGCGAGAGCTTCGCGCTCTACTTCGAGCTTCCCGGCGATCTGCCCATGCTGGCCGAAACGCTGCGCGGCATAGGGGTGGAGCGGCTGCACTTCCATCACGTTCACCTGCAGCCGCGCGCGATCCTCGAGCTGCCCGCGGTGCTGGGCGTGCCCTACGACTACACGCTGCACGATTACCATCCCATCTGCCCGCAGTACCACCTCGTGGCCGAGGACGGCCGTTACTGCGGCGAGCCCGATGCCGCCGGCTGCGCCGCGTGCCTCGCGCGCCGTCCGGGCCAGTGGGGCATGGATATCGCGAGCTGGCGCAGCGCGTTCGCGCGCATCTTGCGCGGCGCGAGCCGCGTCATCGCGCCGTCGCAGGACGTTGCCGCCCGCATGCGGCGCTACGTCCCCGAGCTCGCGATCGACGTGTGGCCGCATCCTGAGGGCGCCGCGCCGCCCGTGCCGCGCACCGTCCGCGTCGGCATCCTCGGCAATCTGTCGCCGGAAAAGGGACTGCACGTCGTCGCCGCCTGCGCGCGCGACGCGCGCGACCGCGGGCTGCCGCTCATCTTCCGCGTGCTGGGCTCGACCACCGAGCCGATCGCGCAGGCACCCGACGCGCCGCTCACCATCTACGGCCAATACGTCGACAGCGAGCTGCCTCAGCTCATCGCCGCCGAGAAGCCCGACGTCCTGCTGTTCGCGGCGCAGGTGCCCGAGACTTACGCGTACACGCTGTCGGTGGCGCTGCAATCCGGCCTGCCCATCGTGGCGTCCGCGCTCGGCGCGTTCTCGGAGCGCCTGAGCGGCGTCCCGCGCAGCACCACGGTGCCGTGGAACGCGCCGCCCGCGAAGTGGAACGAGGCCCTGCTCGCCGCGGCGCAGTCGCGCGGCGGCGCGCCCGTGCTGACGAAAGTCGCCGGCTGAATGGATGCCATGGACGCCGCGCGCTACCGCAAGCTCTACCTCACGCCCATCCCGGCGGCGGCGCGCGCACACGAGTTGCCGGACGCGCTGCCGGCGTTCGACGAGCGCCACTTCTATTTGAAGGAGGGCGAGGTCGAAGTGGTGCCGCTGTCGCTGCCGCAGCTGTTTGTGGCCGGCGTGGAATGCGGGCATACCGCCGCGCGCGGCGAGTTGAAGCACCAGATCGGCACCGTATCGGCGCAGCTCGACCACTTGCGCGAGCATTTTCGCGAGGTGCAGGAGCGGGCCAAGGGAGACCGCGAGCAGCTCGCGGGCGAGCTGCTCGCCACCCAGCGGCGCTTCCACACCGCGCAGCTGCAGGTCTCCGAGATGCAGGCGCAGGCCGGGCAGGTGCAGATGCAGGCGGAGCAGATGCACATGCACGCGGTCCATCTCGAGTCCTCGCTCACCGCGGCGCGCGACCGCATCGACGAGCTCGAGACGTCCAAGGCCTGGCGCATGACCGCGCCGCTTCGCAACACGGGACACCGCGTCAAGCTCGCGCGTGCCCGCTTTCAGGCGTGGCGTGCCGGCATCCGGCGACTGCCTCAGCTGTCCGCCATGGCGATGTCGGTGCTGCGCAACGAAGGGCCCGCGGCGCTCGCGCAGCGCGTGCGCGCCAAGGTCGTGCCCGAGGAGCGCTTCAAGCCCGCCGCGACCGTGCAGTTCGAGATCGAGCAGACGTCCTCGCCGCTCGTGTTCTCGCCGGCTGCGGCCCCGCTCGCCTCGATCGTCATCCCGGTCTACGGCAAGCCGATGCTCACGTTCACCTGCCTGAAGAGCCTCCACGAGCACACGCCGCACGATCTGTTCGAGGTGATCGTCGTCGACGACGCCTCTCCCGAGCCGGTGACCGATGCGCTGCCGACCGTCACCGGTGTCCGCTTCGAGCGCAATCCGCAGAACCTGGGCTTCATCGGCACCTGCAACCGCGGCGCCGAGTTCGCCCGCGGGCAGTACGTCGTCTTCCTCAACAACGACACGATCGTCACCGACGGCTGGCTGCAGGCGATGCTGCGCGTGTTCGACACGCATCGCGACGCCGGGCTCGTGGGCGCCAAGCTCATCTACCCGGAAGGCCGCCTGCAGGAGGCGGGGGGCATCGTCTGGCGCGACGGCTCGGCGTGGAACTTCGGACGCAACGACGATCCCGACCGTCCCGAGTACAACTACCTGCGCGAGGTGGATTACTGCTCGGGCGCGTGCCTCGCCATCCCCGCGGATCTCTTCCAGGAAATCGGCGGCTTCGACGCGCGCTACACCCCTGCATACTACGAGGACGCCGACCTTGCCTTCGCCGTGCGCGCCGCCGGACGCAAGGTTTACTACCAGCCGTCCGCCACCATCGTCCATTTCGAGGGCCAGACTTCGGGTACGGACACCGGCTCCGGCGTCAAGCGCCACCAGGTCGTGAACCAGGAAACGTTCGCGCTCAAGTGGGCGAGCGCCCTTCCGAACCATCGCGCCAACGGCGTGGCCGTGGAGCTCGAGCGCGACCGCTGGGCGAAGCTTCGCGTGCTGGTGATCGACGCCTGCATGCTTACACCCGATCACGACGCGGGATCGGTGCGCATGCTCGCGATCCTCGAGATCCTGACCTCCTTGCGCTGCAAGGTCACGTTTGTCGCCGACAACCTCGAGCACCGCCAGCCGTACGTGTCGCAGCTCCAGCAGCGCGGTGTGGAGGTGCTGTTCCATCCCTACGTCCGCTCGATCGCGGATGTTCTTTCCAAGCGCGGCGCCGAGTTCGACATCATCGTGATGTCGCGCCACTACATCGCGGTCAAGCACATCGACGCGGTACGCGCGTTCGCGCCCAAGGCGCTCGTGGTGTTCGACACGGTCGACCTGCATTTCCTGCGCAGCGAGCGGCAGGCCGAGCTCGAGGGCAACGCCCTGGCCCGCACTTCGGCCCGCGCCAAGCGCGACGAGGAGCTCACGCTCATCCGCAAGGCCGACGTCACCGTCGTGGTGTCGACGTACGAGCAGACGCTTCTCGCCGAGCTCGTGCCCGACGCGCGCGTGCTCGTGTTGTCGACCATCCACGAGCTCTTCCCGCCCGGCAAGCCGTTTGCGGAGCGGCAGGGTCTCGTGTTCATCGGCGGCTTCCAGCATCCACCCAACACCGACGCCGTGCTTTGGTACGCCGAGGAAATCCTGCCCCACGTGCGCGCCGCGCTGCCGGGGGTGACGACGTACATCGTCGGCAGCAAGGTGCCGGCGAACGTGCGCGCGCTCGCCGCCGAGGACTTCGTGGTCACCGGTTACGTGCCCGACGTCACGCCGTACTTCAACGGCTGCCGCGTGTCGATCGCGCCCCTGCGCTACGGCGCCGGGGTCAAAGGCAAGATCAACCTCGCGATGAGCTACGGCCTGCCGGTGGTCGCCACCACGCCGTCGATCGAGGGCATGTTCCTGTCGCCCGGGCAGGACGTGCTCGTGGCCGACGACGCCGGCGCCTTCGCCGACGCGATCGTGCGCCTGTACCACGACGAGGCGCTGTGGGAGCGGCTCGCTGCGGGCGGGCGCGAGAACATCCGCGCGCACTTCTCGCGCGACGTCGCGCGCTCGGCGATCACGCGCCTGCTCGCGTTCGCGCAAGGCGGGGGGAAGGCAACCGCCGGATAGGGGGTTCGGACGGCAAGCGCTGCGCACGCCGGTCCCCTCCTACTTTGTTCTGGCGAACACGAGGTCGAAGACGGGGTGGCCCAAACGCTGTCCGCGCGCCTCGAACTTCGTGAGCGGCCGCGCCTGCGGGCGCGGCGCGAAGCCTTCTGCGGTGTTGCGCAGGAGCGGCTCCGCGCTCAGTGTCGCGAGCATGTCCTGCGCGTAGTCCTCCCAGTCGGTGGCGGCGTGCAGGCGGCCGCCCGGTGCGAGCCGCTCGGCCAGCGCATGCACGAACGCGGGCTGAAGGAGCCGGCGCTTGTGGTGGCGCTTCTTCGGCCACGGGTCGGGAAAGAACACGTGCGTCGCGGCGAGCGATCCGGGCGCGATCATGTCGCGCACGACCTCGACTGCGTCGTGCCGGATCACCCGGACGTTCGTGAGCCGCTGCGCGTCGAGCCTGCCGAGCAGCGCGCCCACGCCCGGCGCGTGCACTTCCACACCGATGAAATCGAGCGCGGGGTGCGCGGCGGCGATGTCCGCGGTCGTCTCGCCCATGCCGAAGCCGATCTCGAGCACCACGGCCGCGCGCCGTCCGAAGACGGACGCGAAATCGAGCGGCTTCGCGGCGTACTCGATGCCGTAGCGCGGCCACAGCTCGGTCAGCGCGCGCGATTGCGCCGGCGACATCCGGCCCTGGCGCAGCACGAAGCTGCGCACGGGTCGATGCCGGGGCGAGGCCTCCACTTCAATAGCGCTTCCAGTCGGGCGCGGCGAGCTTGCGGTCGACCTTGCGCGCCTCGCTCGCGCCGGGCGGCGTGTACTCCAGGGAGAGCGTATCGGGATCCTTCCACGTCGCGGTGACGTCGCCCCACGCCGCGGCCGGGCGATAGCCCAGCTCCTTGCGCACGCCGTCGCGCGACACGCGCCATATCGTGAGCTCGTTCGTGCAGTTGCGGCTGCAGAAGTCGGCCACGGCGACGTGCTGCCGGTCGGGTGCGAGCACGGGCTCGGCCGGCAGCGCCGTGAGCTGCCCCGTCGCGCGCTGCAGGATCGCGTAGCTCATGTCGTCGCCCGAAGTGACGAACAGCACGACCGCGTTGACCGGGCTCCAGTAATCCCACAGCGCGTAGCTGCGCTCGTTGCTGCTCGCGATCGTGTCGACGAAAAGCCGCGTGCCTGAGGGGTAGAGCTTCACGGTCAGCGTGTCGCCCTCGCGCTTCGCGAGGTCGGGCAGCGCCTTGAGCTGCTCCGCCTCGATGGCGCGTCCGCAGTGCGAGGGGCTTTCGACGTTTGCGCACAGCGCCTGCACCCGCTCGAGCGAAGGCGATTCCGCGTGCGCGGCCAGCGACAGGAGCAACAGGCACGCGCCTCCTATGCACGCGCGCATTGCCGGGCCCGTTTACGAGATGAGACCGGAGGTCGGCGAGCTCGGGCTTGCCGCGTAGAGCTTGCGCGGCATGCGCCCGGCGAGGAACGCGTCGCGTCCCGCCTCCACGGCAAGCCGCATCGCGCGCGCCATGCGCACGGGATCCTGAGCGAGCGCGATGGCGGTGTTCATGAGCACGCCCGAGCATCCGAGCTCCATGGCGATCGCGGCGTCGGAGGCCGTGCCCACGCCGGCGTCCACCAGCACCGGCAGCTTCGACTGCTCGATGATGAGGCGCAGGTTCCAGGGGTTGAGGATGCCCATCCCGGAGCCGATGAGCGACGCGAGCGGCATGATCGCGACGCAGCCGATCTGCTCCAGCTCGCGGGCGACGATCGGGTCGTCGGAGGTGTACACCATCACCTGGAAGCCGTCGGCCACGAGGCGCTCGGCGGCCTTGAGCGTCTCGCGCACGTTCGGGAACAGCGTGCTCGAATCGCCCAGCACCTCGAGCTTGGTCAGGGCGTGGCCGTCCAGAAGCTCGCGCGCGAGCCTCAACGTGCGAACGGCCTCGTCGGCGGTGTAGCAGCCGGCGCTGTTGGGCAGGTACGTGAACTCCGACGCCGGAAGCACGTCGAGGAGCGACGGAGCGTTCGCGTCCTGACCCAGGTTGGTGCGCCGAATCGCCACCGTGACGATCTGCGCCCCGGAGGCGACGACCGCCTCGCGGGTCTGCGCGAAATCGCGGTACTTGCCCGTGCCCACGAGCAGGCGCGAGCGGTAGGCGCGGCCCGCGACGACGAGCGGATCGGCCAGGGTTACGGGGTCGGCGGGCGCGTTCATGCGCCCATTTTACGCTTTGGGCGTCAACCGCCGCCGACCGCGGCGACGATTTCGAACCGGTCGTCCGGGCCCACGCCGGTGGATGCGTAACGGCCCTTGGGCACGATCTCGCCGTTGCGCTCGACCGCGATGCGCTTGCCGTCGAGTTCGAGCGCGCGCACGAGCTCCGCCACGGTGGCCGGCGCCGGGTCGAGGCGCGTCGTGGCCCCGTTCAAGGTGAGGATCACAGTCACTCGCGGTAGCGCCGCATCGCCTGACGCAGGAAGCCAAGCTGCTTGTCGAAGGCGCGGCACATGCTGCATACGGCCAGATGCCAGTTCACCCTGACCCGCGCCCACCGGGACATCGGCTTCTCGTGCTCCTGGGAAAGCAGGCGCGAGACGTCCTTGCAGGAGACGAGGTGGCCGATGGCGTGGCGAAATCCGTTCATGTCGTTTCGGGGACCCGGCAGCGGGCTGGCGCCGGCGGCGCCATTCAGGCCTGCCCGTGCTTCCCGAACCAGTTGATCTCGAGGCACTCGCGCAGGGACATCCGGGCCCGGTACAGGATCACCCAGAGATTATTCGCGGTAATCGTCAATTCCTTACAGATCTCGTCGCTTGTAAGCTCCATGACTTCCCGCATCATGAACACGCGGGCGGTGTTGCGTGGCAGCTTGTCGAGGCAGAACTGCATGACGTCGAAGAACTGCTGGCGGGACAGGGACTGCTCGGGGTCGCCCCAATCGGCGGGCGGCGTGCTCCAGGCGCCGCTTTCCTTGAACAGCCCCTCGAAATCCTCGAGGTCGGCCTCCTCGTCGAGGGTGCTGACGGCCACCGGCTCGCGCTGCTTGCGACGGATGGCGTCGACGATCTTATGCTTCAGGATGCCCGTGAGCCAGGTCTTCACGCTCGACTTGCCCGTGAAGCCGTCCTGCGCGGCGAGCGCCGCAGCGAGCGTGTCCTGGACGACGTCTTCCGCGAGCGCCGGGTCGCGAAGCTGCAGCCGAGCCACGCGCAGGAGGTAGCCGCGCTGGACTTCGAGTTCCTTGAGGAATTCGGGATTCATGCCGGGCTCGCGGGGCGCATGCAAGCGCGAATTCTAGGGGGAATCGAAGCCTCGCGCACGTCCTACACGATTGCCCCGCGGGCGTCGGGCGCCGTCCTACGCGTCAATCCGCCGCCGACCGATCGCGCAGGTGCGAGCGCCGGCGTGAAATGGGGGCGGAGGAAAGCACGATGGCTGCCAGCAAGCTCAGGATCACGCACGCGACGTATCCGTTCCGGCTGCGCGACCCGGTGAGCGGCCGCTATGTGCGGGCGCGCTTCATCGCGAAGCTCAAGGACATCGCGGACTGCTGCGCCGCGTGGGAGATCGTGGCGCCCGCCCGTCCGGAGTCGAAGCCGCAGTGAGTCGGTCGACTCGCGCCGACGGGCGGGCGCGGCGAGGGGATTCCCGCCGCGCGCGGCTAACGTCGCCGTCACTGTGGCGCGCACATCACGACGGTATCGGGCCCATCGCCCTCCGCAAGCCAGCCTTTCGCCACCATCGCGTCGCGCGTGGCGCGATCGGTGGTGTAGCGATGTCGGTGAGCGCGCCGAATTCGGGGATTTGCGGGCGTGTTCGGCGCGTGTCGGTGAGAATCTGCGTGATGTTCGGCGCGGAATTGGTCGTGAACGCGAGCTCGCCCCCGTTCTCGGCGCAGATGATCGAGAACGGCGCGCTGCCGCCCGCGACGCTGTTGCCGGTCAGCGTGAGCGGCCATGCGCCGTGCGATCGCGCAACTGGACTTGATTGTGGAACACAGCAAGGCAATCGCGGTCGAAAAAATTCATGGCTCGACAACCCCTCAACCCCGCGGAGCTTGCGCGCCTCAGCGGTGCGATGCTGCAGGCGATGGCCGAGGCGCGCGCGCTGAATGACGCAGGCGAGACGGGCGAGCGTTTCAGCGCGTGCGTATCCAAGGCGCGCGACCACTACGATCACCTGCTCGCGCAGCTCATCGCGGCCGAGCCCGCTACGGCGCAATACGCGCGCGGCCTCGCAGACTCGATGGGCAATCACCTGAGCGAGCTCGAGCGCCTGCTCGATCCGCCGTCGGAAGCCGAGCTCGAATAGAACGCCAACGAGGTAAGCCATGCCCTACCGCACGATCGCCGATTTGCCGAAGGCCCAGACGGATCAATACAGCGCGCACCAAAAGGAGGCCTTCCGGAAGGCATTCAACAGTGCCTACGAGGAGTACGGCGGCGACGAAAGCCGGGCCTTCGCCGTCGCCCACGCCGCCGCCAAGAAAGCGGGCGCGAAGACCGGCAAGCACTGACCTGCGCGCGGTGGAGCAACGAGCGAAACGCCCGGGTTGGTCCCGGCCCGATTCGCGCGTTTCAACGCGCGCCCCGCGTAATCCCGCAAGCTGTTTCCCCAGCGCCGCAAGGCGAATTGTGACCGTTTGTTGCTGCGTGCAACACGCGCATCGGCGCGCAGTCGAACGCGCACTTCACGGCATGGAGCGGGTCGCGCATGCCCAGTGCGAAGGACCGCGCACGTACGAGGTGCAGCTCGTGATCGCCCCTGCGCTGCCGAGCCACTTCCCCTGGATGCGCTCGCTGCTGCAGGACGGCGCGCGCGAGGGCAGCTTCGAGGCCGATCTTGCGACCGGTTCGTTCGATGCACGCATCTTCTTCTCGAACCTGCATCGCGCGCTTTCGACAGGATCGTTCCTGTGCGAGCGCGGGGGCTCGCCGATCGAGGTGCGGGCCTTGGGCTACGTCTATTCCGCGGCGAACGCGCGCGGCGCGTCTGCATCCACGCCCGTCGGTTTCGCGCTGATGAAATCGCTCGGCACGCTTGGCTTCGAGCTGTGGCTCGTGGCAGTCGACAGGCCTTGGCGGGGCTGCGGCCACGGCACGGCGATGATCCGGGAAGTGCTCGCGACTCCCGCTGGTGCGCTCGCGTACGTCGCGCGCCTTAACGACGCGGGCCGCTGCAGTCACGTCATCCTCGATATCCTGTGCGGCGCCGGCTATGCCGTTGCGCGCACGGGCGGCGGCGTGCAATGGCTCGTGCGCCGCGACGCGCCCGACATGATCCTTCGCGCCGTTTGCGGCCGTGCCCAGCACGCGACGCACGGCGCGGCGCGCAGCACGTCGTAGCAACGAGGACCCGAGAGCCCCGATCCCGGCGCGGCGGCCGCCGCGGCTGGGGATGCTATTCTTCCCGACGAGTCGCTCCCGGATCGTCGCCGGGACGGCAGGCGGACCGCCGACGACCCATGGGAGGAGACATGATCAGTTATGCGCGCCGCGCCGTTGCGGCGGTGTTCACGCTCGTGCTCGCGTGCCCGGTGCTCGCGCAAGTCGCGGTGCCCGCACCCGGCGCGAGCCCGCGTGTGGATGCGATCAAGAAGGCGGGCGTGCTGCGCGTCGGCGTGCTCGCCAACGCCCCGTGGCTGGTCGAGAACACCACCGGCTCGGGCGAGGCGTGGAGCGGGCCGGCGTGGCTGCTCGCGAACGAATATGCCAAGCGATTGAACGTCAAGCTGGAGGCGGTGCCCGTGAGCCACGAGACCAAGGTCCCGGTGCTCGCGTCGAACCAGGTCGATATCTCCGTGACCCCGCTCGCCGAGACGCCGGACCGGCTCAAGGTCGTCGACTTCATCATCTACTCCAACACGAGCGTGTGCATGTTCGGGCTCGCTTCCAATCCCAAGTTCGCCACGGCGAAGACCGTGGACGACCTCAACAAGCCCGGCATCACCATCGCGTATTACACCGGCGGCGGCGAGGAGAGCTGGGTGAAGGAGCGCTTCCCGCAGGCGACGCTGCGCGGCGTCGCGGGCTCCGGTGTCGCGCCGGTCGAAGAGGTGATGGCCAACCGCGCCGACGCGGTCCCGATCAACCGCGTGCCGTGGGTCGCGATGGGCCGCAAGCTGAAGCAGCTCGCCGTGCTGCCCAAGGACAACAACTGCCAGAACAGCACCGAGAAGGCGGCGCCGGTGGGCATGGCGATCGACAAGAACCAGGCGGCGTTCCTCGCCTGGGCGCGCGCCGTCGAGAAGGAGATCGAGCCGCGACTTCGGGCCGACGAGGCCCGGGTCGTCGACACGATGAAATAACGCCGCCCGCCCGCCGCGCCCGTATGGAGTTCGACCTCTCCGTCATCACCGATCACTGGCGCTTCCTCGGATCCGGGATCCTGGTCACGCTTGCGCTCGCGTGCCTGTCGGGCCTCACGAGCGTGGCGGTCGGGCTCGTGCTCGCGCTCCTGCGCATGTACGGCCCGTCCTGGCTGCGGCCGCTCATCGCGTTCTACGTCGATTCGATGCGCGCGATCCCCGTGCTGGTCGTGCTGGTGTGGACCTTCTTCGCGCTGCCGATCGTCGCCGGCATCAGCCTGCCGCCGTTCTGGGCCGCGCTGCTCGGCCTCACGCTGCACCTCGCCGCCTATGCCGCGGAGATCGTGCGCGCGGGCGTGGAATCCGTGCGGCGGGGGCAGACGCGCGCGGCGCTCGCGCTCGGCATGTCGCGCGCGCAGATCCTGCGCAGGATCGTGATGCCGCAGGCGATCGTGCGCATGCTGCCCGCCTTCGGCTCGCTCCTGTCGGTCACCATCAAGGACACGGCGATCGCGTCGGTCATCGCCGTGCCCGAGCTCATGCGGCAGAGCGAGACCGTCGCCGGGCAGAGCTTCGAGCCGATCGAGGTCTACAGCTTCGCGATGCTCGCCTATTTCCTGATCCTGTTCCCGGTGACGCGCGGGGTGGATCGCGTCTACCGCCGCGTCGCCCATCTCGGCCGGTCATGACGTTCGACTGGTCCGTCGTCTGGCAGTACCGCGACGCGCTCGCCGCAGGTACGGCGACGACGTTCCTGCTCACGATCGCCACGATGGCGATCGCCCTGCCCTGCGGCATCGTGGTGGCGGCGCTTCGCCTCTACGCCATCGCGCCGGTGCGCGCGGTGGCCACGGCGTACGTCGAGCTCTTTCGCAACCTGCCCCTGATTCTGGTCGTGTTCTGGGCGTTCTACGTCGTGCCGATCCTCATCGGCGTGGGACTGTCGCCGCTCGCGACGGGGCTCGCGGCGCTCGCGCTCAACGTGACGGCGTACAACGCGGAGACGTTCCGCGCCGGCATCAACTCGATCCGCCGCGGGCAGATGGAAGCCGCCGTCGCGCTCGGCATGAGCCGCGCGCAGGCGCTGCGGCGCGTCGTGCTGCCGCAGGCGGGCCGGCGCATCCTGCCGGTGCTCGCGAGCACCTGGGTCTCGCTTTTCAAGGACACGTCGCTCGTGTCCGTGATCGCGGTGAGCGAGCTCGCCTACACCGCGATGCAGATCCGCGCGCAGACCTTCCGCGTGCTCGAGATGCTGACCGCCATGGCCGCGATCTACTGGCTCCTTGGCTATCCGCAGGCCAAGCTCGTCGACTGGATCCAGCGGCGTTACGCCGTCACCGAATGAGCGCGTCCTCGTCCCCGCGTGAGATGGCTTCGGCCCCGCCGGTCCTTCGCTACCGCGACGTGATCAAGCGCTTCGGCGCGCTCCAGGTGTTGAACGGCATCTCGCTCGACGTGCATGCGGGCGAGGTCGTGTGCCTGATCGGACCGTCGGGCTCGGGCAAGTCCACGCTGCTCCGCTGCACGAACGGTCTCGAAACGCTCGACGGCGGTGCCATCGACTTCGAGGGCACCACGCTGCCGCGCGATGAGCGCGGCTTGCGCGCGATGCGCGCGCGCATGGGGATGGTGTTCCAGAGCTTCGAACTCTTTCCGCACCTGACGGCGCTTGCCAACGTCGCCGAGGGCCCGCGCACGGTGCTGCGCCTGGCGCCGGAGGCCGCCGATCGGCGCGCGGCAGCGCTGCTCGCCAAGGTCGGCCTCGCGGAAAAGGCGGCCAGCTATCCGTCCGCACTGTCGGGCGGGCAGCAGCAACGGGTAGCGATCGCTCGCGCGCTGGCCATGGAGCCGGACGTAATGCTGTTCGACGAGCCCACGTCGGCGCTCGACCCGGAGACGATCGGCGAAGTGCTCGGCGTCATGAAGGCGCTCGCCGACGAGGGCATGACGATGGTCGTCGTCACGCACGAGATGACGTTCGCGCGGCGGGTGGCCGACTGGGTCGCCGTGTTCGATGCGGGGCGCATCGTCGAAGAGGGGCCGCCGGGGCAGATCTTCGACGCGCCGCTCACCGAGCGCACGCGCGATTTCCTGAGCCACCTCGGGTGGACCGGTTAGGAAGGCGGCGGCATGAAGGCGCAACGCGGATTCGTACTCACCGACGCGCTGGTCGCGTTCTGGCTGCTGCTGTGGCTCGCGGGCGGCGTGGGGTACCTCCTCAACGTCTACAAGCTCGTGCGCATCTGCTGCGAAGTCAACGGCTGGCTCGTCACGCGCGGCCTCGGCATCGTGATCCCGCCGCTGGGGGCGGTCGTCGGGTTCCTGTGACCCGATAACGGGCTTCCAACACTATAATTCGGCAGCGAGGACGAAGCCGTCGCGACACCCCCGGGAGGAGAACGTGGAGTTCACGAGTCGCAAGCTTGCCGACGTCGTCCTGGCCGTGCCCGCCGGGTCGATCGACCATCCCAACGCGGTGAAGCTGCAGCAGGCGCTGGCGCCCTTCGTCGACGAAGGCTCCTCCACCGGGCGTGCGCCGCTCGTGCTGGATTTCACGGGCGTGGAATACATCAGCAGCATGGGGCTGCGCGTTCTGATGGTGGCGTCCAAGGCGCTGCGCGCCCGCAACGCCGCCATGGCGATCGCCGGGCTGCAGCCGGCGGTCGAGGAGATCTTCGACATCGCACGCTTCCGCATGGTCGTCGACGTCTTCCCCTCCGTGCGCGACGCGCTCGCCGCGATATCCCCTGACGCTGCCAAGGCGTACGGCGCAGCGGAATAGACGTGGATCGTGTCCGCTTCTGGGGCACGCGCGGATCCCTTCCCGTCGCGCTCACGGCGAGCGGCGTCCGCGAGAAGGTGATGGCCGCACTGCGCGGCGCGGCCGGCCGAAGCTTCGCATCGGATTCCGATCTGGCCGCGTATGTCGACGGCCTGCCCTTCGCCGCGTCGGGAACATTCGGCGGCCACAGCCCATGCGTAGAGCTGGTCACCGGCGGTCCGGACTACGTCCTGTGCGATCTCGGCACGGGCGTAAGGCCTTTCGGCCAGAGCGTGCTCGCCCGCCACGGCGCGGCGCCGCAGACGTTCCACGTCTTCATGTCCCACGTGCACTGGGACCACATCATGGGGTTCCCGTTCTTCGCGCCGGCGTACCGGCCGGGCAATCGCATCCGCATCTACGGCGCGCACGAAGTGCTCGAGGCGGCGCTGCGGCGGCAACAGGCGTCGCCGTCGTTTCCCGTGGACTTCGCCTCACTCGGGGCGAGCATCGAGTTCGTCCGGTTGGAGCCGGATCGCGATTACGACATCGCGGGGCTTGTCGTTCGATTGATGCTCCAGCGGCATGCGGGCGACTCCTACGGATATCGCTTCACGGGCTCCGGCAAGACCGTGATCTACTCCACGGACTCGGAGCACACGCTGGCTGACCTTGCCGAGACGCATCGCTTCGTCGAGTTCTTCCGCGGCGCGGACCTCGTGGTGTTCGACGCGATGTACTCGCTCGCCGATTCGATCTCGGTGAAGGCGGACTGGGGACACTCGAGCAACGTCGTAGGCGTCGACCTCTGCCACATGGCCGGCGCGCGCCATCTGTGCCTATTCCACCACGAGCCCGTGCACGGCGACGACGCAATTGCGCGCGTGCTCGGCGAGACGCAGCGCTACGAGGCGCTCGCGCGGCGCGATGATCGGGCGGCGCTGCGGGTGTCGGCCGCCTACGACGGGATGGAAATCGCGCTGTGACGGCGCCCGCGGCGACGCCGCCGGAGGCGCCCGACCGCCGCCGGATCACGCTCATCGGACTTGCGCTGCTGATCGTCCTCGCCGCCGTGGTCGCGTGGGGGCCGCGCGGGATCGCCCGGCTGCAATCGGCGTGGTTCGATGCCTATCAGGTGGCGATGCCGCGCCGGGCCGCGACGATGCCGGCCATCGTCGTCGAGGTCGACGAGCGCAGCCTTGCGCGATACGGCCAGTGGCCTTGGCCGAGGACCCTGCTCGCCGAGCTCCTGCGCGACATCGAGCGTCACGGTCCGTTGGCCATTGGCATCGACATCCTGATGCCCGAGCCCGACCGGCTCTCGCCGGAGCGCCTGCTGCGATCGGCGCGGCAGGACGATCCCGTGCTTGCGAGCCGCCTCGACGCGCTGCCGTCGAACGACAGCGTGCTGGCGAGCGCGATTGCCGCCGGGCCGGTGGTGGTCGGGCTGGCGGGAACGCCGGAGGCGACCAAGGCGCAGCCGATGGCGCCGCCGTTCCGGGTCGTGGATCGCGCGCATGACGCCGCCGCGCCGCTCGAGGTCGCGTCGAGCATCCC
Source organism: Casimicrobiaceae bacterium (assembly GCA_035499955.1). GTDB lineage: Bacteria > Pseudomonadota > Gammaproteobacteria > Burkholderiales > Casimicrobiaceae > VBCG01. The sequence continues at coordinate 11,421 of DATJXV010000212.1, read as the reverse complement.
GCGCTTCGCCGGCGCCCTCGTGAACGTTCCCGAGCTCGATCGGGCGGCGGCCGGGCACGGCGTTTTCTCGGCGGGCTCCATGGACGAAGTCTCCCGCCGCGTGCCGCTCGTGGTCCATATCGGCGATCGTCTCGAGCCGTCGCTCGCCACCGAGATGCTGCGAGTCGCCCTGGGCGCGAGAGATGTCCGCCTGCAAGCCCGCGGTCCCGACGTCGAGGCGGTCGGCCTCGGCGCGCTCACCTTGCCCACCGAAGCCGACGGCCAGGTCCGACTCCATTATGCGAAACGCGATCCCCGCCGCGCCGTCTCCTCGACCGACGTGCTGGACGGCAGCGTCGACCCGGCGCGGCTTGCGCGCAAGCTCGTGCTGATCGGCGTTACCGGCGATGCGCTGGTCGATTACGTGCAGACGCCGCTCGGTGAGCGCATCCCCGGCAGCGAGGTCCATGCGCAGCTGCTCGAGAACCTGTACGACCAGGCATGGCTGACGCGGCCGCGGTGGGCGCCCTGGCTGGAAGCCGCAGTATTCGCGGTGCTCGGCCTGACGCTCGTCTACGCGACGCCGCGATGGAAGCCGGGGTACGCCGCCGTGCTCGCGCTCGCCTGCGTCGCCTTGCCGATCGCCGCGGGCGCAATGGCGTTCGCGTGGCGCAGCCTCGTGTTCGACGCCGCCGTTCCGGCGGCCGGCCTGCTGCTCCTGTTCGGCGTCCTGCTCGTGCTCACTCTGGCGGAGGCGACGCGGCAGCGCAGCGCGCTCGAGCGCGCGATCCAGGCGCAGCGCGAGCAGGCCGCGTACATCGCGGGCGAGCTGCAGGCGGCGAAACGAATCCAGCTCGGCTTCCTTCCGCGCCCGGAAGCCTTCGCGAACGATCCGCGTGCCGACATCGCGGCACGGATGACGCCGGCGCGCGAGGTCGGCGGTGACCTCTACGACTACTTCCGGCGCGACGCCGACCGCCTGTTCTTCCTCGTGGGCGACGTCGCCGGCAAGGGATTGTCGGCGAGCCTGTTCATGGCGGTGGGCAAGGCGCTCTACAAGAGCATCACCATGCGCAGCCGCGAGGCCGCGGTCGACGACGTGATGCGCTCGGCCAATGCCGAGATCTCGCGCGACAACCCCGAGATGTTCTTCATCACGGCGGTCGCAGGGATTCTCGATCTTGCGTCGGGCGTGCTCGAGTATTGCAACGCGGGGCACGAGAACCCCGTGGTGCTGAGCCCGGCGCGCGGCGAGTGCACGCGTCTTGCCGACGGCGCCGGGCCGCCGCTGTGCGCGGTCGACGGCTTTGCCTACGCGAGCGGCCGAAGGCAGCTGCATCCGGGCGATGTGATCTGTGTGATCACCGACGGCGTGGCGGATGCGCAGGATCCCGGCGCGGCGCGTTACGGCACGGCCCGGCTGCTCGCGTTGCTAGCGCGTCTTGCGCGTCCCGGCGTCACCGCGGCTGGTGTGGTCGATGCGGTGTGCGCCGACGTCGAGGCCTTCGTCGCGGGCGCCGAGGCCGCCGACGACCTCACCGTGCTCGCGTTGCGCTGGAACGGCGTCAGCGCACGATGATCTCGACCCTGCGATTGCGCGGCTCGGCGACGCCGTCGGGCGTGGGCACCGCCAGCGCGCGCTTGCCGCGCGAGATCGCCTTGACGTCGTCGGCGGGGACACCCGCCGCGATCAGGCCCGCCCGCACCGTCTCGGCGCGGCGCAGTCCCAGCGCATCGTTGACTTGGTCGTTGCCGACGGCGTCCGTGTGGCCCACGACCAGCACGTCCGGCACGGGGCGTTTTGCGACCTCCGCGATCACTTTGCCGACGAGCTGCTTCGATTCCTCCGTGAATTCGTCCTTGTTTTCGACGAAATAGAGGACGAAGGTGTCGGCGCGCGCCGGCTGCGCGGCCAACGCCGGCCCGAACCGCGCTTGCACGTCCTGCGGATTGGACTCGAACGCGCTCACGCCCTGCGCCTTCACGTCCGCGGCCGCGTAGGGCTTGTCGAGCACGACCTGCGAGTCTCCCTGACGCACCGTGACCGCCGTGGCCTTGCCGTCGGCCTCGGGGAGCAGGACGACGGTGGCGCGCGTGGCGCAGCCGCCGGCCAGCGCCATCGCAAGCAGCGCCGCGAGGCAACGTACGCGCCGCATGCCCTCACTCATTCGCGCGCACCGCGAACGTCGTGCCGCGCACGCCGAGGATCGCCGTCGGCGTGCGCACGGTCATGGCGTCGGGCGACTGCTTCGCGATGCGGCCGGAGATGACGGCGAGCGTGCCTTTGTTGAGCGCCGTGTCGAAGCGTCCCTGGTTGGTCGTCGGGTCGAACGCGTAGCGATCGAGCACGAGCACCGTGTTGGGCCCGGCCGACAGCAGCGAGTCGTCGTCCATCGTGATGCCGACGGAGCCGTCGTCGCCCGTGCGGATCGTGTCCGAGGCCTGCACGCGCGTGCCGACGGCGGCCGGGAGTGTGGCGCCCGCCCGGTCGATCGCGACCTGGCCGCGCGACACCTTGATCCGGCCGATGTCCTCGGCGCGGGTTGGGGCAGCCATCACCAGCGCGCCTGCGGTGAGGATCGCGCAGAGCCATCGTTGCGGATTCGTCATCTGAGCTCCTAAAGGCCCCGGGGCCAACTTTCCACGATCCGTCGATTATGCGAGCATTCCGGCGCAGGCGCACTCCGCATCGGCCGATCCACCTTGCTGCCCTCGATCCCGTCCAACGACGTTCGGACATTTCCGGCGCGGTTCAGCGCCGTGGCCGACACGGCCGCCTTCGCGCTCGGGTTCTGCGAGCGCAACCAGATCCCGCGGCCGACGGCGCTGCGCATGCGACTGATCATCGAGGAGCTTTTCACCAACTCCATCCAGCACGGCTACGGCGGCGAGTGCGACACGCCCGTACGCATCGCGCTCGCCTTGATCGATGGTTACCTCACGATCGAATACGAGGACTCGGCGCCGCGCTACGATCCGGTCGCGCGGCTGTCGACGCTGCCGTCGGGCGACGTCGTGCAGCTCGACGCGCCGCCGGCGGACGGCCTCGGCATCTTCCTGATCGGCAAGCTCGCCTACGGCGCGCACCACGCCTACGAAGACGGCCGCAACCGGCTGTGGCTGGTGATTCGTCCCTGAACGCGCAGCGCCGACGCCTCGGTGCCAGGGACAGCCCCGACTGGTGCGGGAAGCGATACGGAGTAGGATCGTCATCCGCCCTCGAATGAACATGCGGCGGAGGTGTCAATGGCGATCCCGTCCATTCGGTGCGGCCTGCTCGCGGCGGCGGTCCTCGTCGCGACGCTCACCGGCGATCCCGGCAACGCGGGCAAGCGCAGCGCGGCGAAGAGCGAGGCCCAGACGCAGGCGCGAGCCTTGCCGGCAGCCGACTATCCAAGCTCGATCCGAAGGCCTCGGGGCATCTATGCGGTCGTCGTCGTGAACGAGACCCGCGGTGCGGACAAGGTCGACTTCGATGCCCTCGTGAGCAACGCGGCAGTCTCGGGGCTCGCGATCCGCACGTTCTGGTCGTCGCTCCAACCGGCGAAGGATCGCTACGATTTCAGCCAGCTCGACGCGGCGTTCGCGAGCGCAGAGGCGAAGCACAAGACCATCCAGCTCATCGTGGTCCCGGGGTTCGGGACGCCGGCCTGGGTCCTGACCGAGATCCCGTCATGCGACGACATGACGACCGCCCCTGCGGCGACGAGTGAGCGCGGCGGGCGGCCTCACGGCGGCCGCGCGAAGCCTGCGGGCGGCACCGACGAAGGTGCGGCGAAGACAGGCGCTGCCAGCTGCGGCAAGGCCTCGTTCACGGTGTCGGAGGGCAAGGCCCACGGCGAGAAGCAAGAGCTGCCGCTGCCGTGGAATCCCGTCTACAAGCGTTACTGGAAGGCCTTTCTCACCGAGGTCGCCGCGCGGTATGGGAAGCGCGATGCCCTGGTCTCGATTGCCGTCGCGGGGCCCACCGCCGAATCGGTGGAGATCATTCTGCCGCGCTCGGGCGATCAGCTCGAGCGATGGGGCGAGCTGCTCCAGTTGTTCTATCGCGATCCTTCCTACCAGCAGTCGGACAAGGCGTTCGTCGACGAGTGGGACGCGGCGGTGACGGTTTACGGGGAGCTCTTCCGCAACGTCACGATCGTGCTCACGCGCGGCTCGGGGCTACTGGCCTTCTCGCGCGGGCAGGCTCGTTCCGCGCAAGCGGCCATCGTATCTTCGTTCGCGGCCCACGCCGTCGGCACGAACGCCAAGGCGACGCAAACCAGCGGGATGAAGGCGTGCCGCGAGACGGAAGGCGGAATCAAGGGCGTGAAGGAGCTGGCGATGAGCGCGTCCTATGCGCCGCCGGTGCTCGGTGGCGCGCAGTTCGATACGTCGTTCTCGCAGAAGCCGGCCACCGAGGGCTGCAAGGCGAGTTGCGATGCGGAGGCGCCTACCTGCCGCAAGGTCACGCCCGCGCAGGCGCTGAACAACGTGTTATCCCAGTACTTCGACGGCACGCCGGCCGGCGACCGGTACGGCGCTTCGAAGGGCGCGGTGAGGATGAATTATTTGCAGATCTACGAGAAAGACATCCGGTTTGCAGGCACGCAACCGGAGGTGCAGGCCGCGCTCGAACAGGCGAGCCGGCAACTATTGATGCAAGCGAGATGAAAGACAGAACGGGCGGCCGTGGCGGCCGTCCACAGCGCCGTGACGGTGCCCATCATTGCGTGCAAGCTCGTCGGTGCGCAGGTGCGGCCAGACCGCTCGCCTCGATCGCCAATCCGTTCGAGGCTAAAGTGCCACCTATATGCCCCGAATGCACAGTCGGTGCGCGGACTTGAAGGTTGGAAGCGCGAGGGATTGGTGTGCGGGCAAGAGGCGGACAGCGAACGAGCCGTCGGGAATTGGGGACTTTTGGTCCCCATTTTCTTGCCGAAGGAACGACTGGCTCAGCGCTTCCCGCGTGAAGAGCGAGGCGTCACTGCCGGTTGCGCCGCCCGCTCAGACGGCGGGTTCCGGAGTCGCGTTGTCGTCTCCGCCAGCCATTGAGTGAGCGCCGCCATCGCGTCCTCAGCTCGCATGGCCGCTCCTTCCGCTTCGTGGTAGGCGAATGCGGTATCGCCGAGCGACGCTTTCGACGCGGCGATGCACGGCGCCAGCGCGCGTTCGTCGGCCGGCTCGCGAAGCATGGATCGTTCCGAGTAAGACTTGGTCGCGGCCCCATACAGCCGCGCAGCCGTCTCGGCTTCGTCCAGGATCGCAGCCAGCGCGGAGCCCCAGGTCAGCAGATACGGTGCCCACCGTATCAAGCCCGCTTGACCGCCCGCCTCAACCGCGCTGCGCAAGCGCGAGGCTGCTTGTGGCGATGCCGAACGGCTGATCGCGACGCGCGCGAGGTTCATGAGCGCCGTAATCTTCCAGTCGCCACTTCCAATCTCTTCGGCGAACCGCAGCACTTGCTCGTAAAGAGGTTCGGCCCGGTCGAGCTCGCCTTCGATTGCATAGAGCTCCGCCGATGAATTCAGCACGTCCAGCAGCAAGGCTCTAGTGCCGGCGTCTTGCGCGAAGATCGCCGCTTCATCGATACGCGCACGCGCCGCGGCTCGATCATCCACGCCCAGGTAACTTAAGCCAAGCGTGTTCATCGCTTCGGCGGCGAGTGCCATGCTTCCGAGTTCGTGCGCGATAGATCGTGCCTCGTCTGCATACCGGATGGCATCCGGATACGCACCCTTGTAGTAGCTCAGGAATCCGGCCGCGATCAGCCCGCGGCACCGATGCGCGTTGCGCGCCGCTGCGTCTGGCATCGCCAGCAATTCCGAAAGCACGGGACGGCCGACATCGAAGGCGCCCCGACAGATCCAGCGGCGAAGGCCGTAGGCGAGGCGCAATCCGCTCTCGGCCTTTGCGGGATGGTTGCGCGCGTAGGTGTAAGTCGCAAGGAAATTCTGGCGCTCGACGTTGCAGCGGTCGTGCCAGGCATCCTCATCGGGACCCAACATATGGGGCTCGGCCACTTCCGCGAGCGCCACGTAGCAATCGAAGTGACGGATGCGTGCATCATCGGGCTCCCCCAATTGCTCCAACCGCTCCGATGCATAGTCGCGCACGGTCTCCAGCATGCGATAGCGCTCACCTTCGACATCCATGCAGACGAGCGACTTGTCCACGAGACGGCTGTGAAGGTCGAGGACATCGTCACGGTCAATGGAGCCTCCTGCGCCGACGACCTCGGCGGCCGCCAACGTCCAGCCGCCTGCGAATACCGAAAGTCGCTCGAATACGCGCTTCTCCGCCTCGTCGAGCAACCCATAGCTCCAGTCGATGGTCGCGCGTAGCGTCTCGTGGCGCGAAGCGGCCGTGCGATCGGCGTTCTTGAGGAGCCGAAATCGATCATGGAGTCGTGCGGCGATGGCTTCGACGGAAAGCGCACGGACGCGCGCCGCAGCCAATTCGAGCGCCAGCGGGATTCCTTCCGTGCGCGCACAGATCTCGCAGACCGCGTCGCGATTGGCCTCGGTCAATCGGAAGTTCGGATTCACCGCGCTTGCCCGCTCGACGAATAGGCGGACCGACTCGTAGCCGGCCATAGTCTTCAGAGTCGAGTCGCGATGGATCGGCGGCAGCGAAAGCGCAGGTAGCGGAAAGATGGCCTCGCCCTGCAGGTGCAGGGGCTCGCGGCTGGTCGCGACCACCGTCAAGTTCGAGCATGCCCGCAACAGCGCGCCGACAACCTCGGCGCAGCCTCGCAAGAGGTGCTCGCAGTTGTCCAGAATCAGCAGAGCATGGCGATGCCGCATGAACCTCTGGACAGCTTCGAGGAGCCGCTCCGCGGCTTGGTCAGCAACCCCCACGACCAAGGCGACCGCTTCCGACACTAACCGTGGATCGGTGATCGGAGAGAGATCAACGAACCACGTGCCGTCCGAAAATTCCGACCCGCAGGCCATGGCCATCTCGAGCGATAGCCGCGTCTTCCCGAGGCCGCCCGCGCCGGTGACGGTCAGGAGGCGTGACTTGCGTAAGAGCTGCGCGCAGTCGTTGAGGCGGTTCTCGTCACCCACGAACGTCGTCAGCGGTCGTGGCAGGTTCGAACGCGTGTCGAAGTGCGATTCGTCTTCCTGCGAAGTCTCCACCTTCGATACAAACCGATAGCCGTGACCCGGCACGGTCTCGATCGCCGCGGCGCCGATCAGCTTGCGCAGCGCCGATACCTGCACCTGCAGGTTACCTTCCTCGACGACGAGGCCCGGCCACACTCTCTCAAATATCTCGTCCTTGTGAACAAGCTCGCCTGCACGCTCGACCAGCATCAGCAAAAGATCGAGCCCCCGTCCGGCAACGGGTGTAACCTTGCCATCGACTAGTACCCGCCGTTGACGCGGCTCAACCACGACACGGTCGAAGCGAAAAACATTCGAACGCGACTCAGCGGGCATTCGGCGGACCCCCCGTCACGGCGTACAGGAAGTCTACGCCGTAGTCCCGTTTCGGCAACCGCCGGCGCCGTAGAGCGGGCTCCCGTCTCAATAACCGCTGGACCGGTCGATGACGTTCAGCAGCGGCTCGCCGCGCTGGTGCCGCCGCAGGTTCTCCAGCACGATCGGCGCGGCGGACTCGGGCTGGGTCATGCTTGCCACGTGCGGCGTGAGAAACACCCGCGGATGCGTCCAGAAGGGATGTTCGGGTGGCAGCGGCTCGGGATCGGTCACGTCGAGAATCGCGCGCGACAGCCGGCCCGAATCCAGTGCCTCGATCAGATCCGTATCCACCAGGTGCGCCCCGCGACCGACGTTGATCAGCGCCGCGTTGGCGGGCAGCAGGGCAAAAAGCTCGCGGTTCAGGATGCCGCGTGTGGCGGGTGTGAGGGGCAGAAGGCAGATCAGGACGTCAGACCCGGCGACGAAGGGCTGAAGCTGCTCGGCGCCGGCGAAACTCTGCACACCCTCCATGCGGCGCAGCGAGCGGTTCCAGCCACGCAGCCGGAACCCATAGGCCGCCAGACGCTCCAGCACCGCGCGTCCGAGCACGCCCATGCCCATGACGCCGATGGTGCGGCTCGAGGCGGGCGGCACCTCCAGCGCGTTCCAGCTGCGTGATGCCTTTGCAGCCACGTAGTCGAAGAAGTCCCGATGCAGGGCCAGCACGGCGAGGCTCACGTACTCCACCATACCGTTGATGATGCCGGGCTCAACCATGCGCGCGATTGGAATGTGAGCCGGCAGGGTTGAAAAGTCGACATGGTCGACCCCTGCGCCGGAGGAGAACAGCACTTTGAGCCGGGGCAATGCGGCGAGGAACTCCCGCGGCGCCTGCCAGGCGATCAGGTATTCGATCTCCTCGAGCTTGCCGGCTTCCGGCCAGACGCGGAAATCGAGGTCGGGGGCGTGTTCGGCGAAATAGCGAGCCCAGGCTGCGGCGCGGGGCGCGTCGGATCGATAGAGAATGCTCATGGCCTACCAGCCTCCCACCCAGCCGTCGAACAGTCCTTCGGGCAGGGTCTCGGCATCGGCGCCGCGCAGGAAGTCGAAATCGCAGCCGCGATGCGCCTGCTCCACGTGTTGGTCATACAGCCGTCGGTAACCGCGCGCACGCACGCGGACGGGCTGCTGCCAGGCCTGGCGCCGTCGTTCCAGCTCTTCGGGGTCCACGCACAATTGCAGCCGGCGTTCGGCGACATCGAGCTCGATGATGTCGCCGTCACGCACAAGCGCAAGCGGGCCGCCGACCGCGGATTCGGGTGAGACATGCAGCACGGCCGCACCGTAGGCCGTTCCGCTCATTCGTGCGTCCGAGATGCGCAGCATGTCGCGCACGCCGCGCTCCAGGAGCTGGCGCGGCAGTGGCAGCATGCCCCACTCGGGCATGGCCGCGCCCACCGGGCCGGCGTTGCGCAGGATCAGCACGCTGTTCTCGTCGATCTCCAGGGCCGGGTCGTCGATGCGGTCGGCGACGCTCTGCACGTCCTCGAACACCACCGCGCGGCCGCGATGGCGGAACAGCTTGGGGTCGGCGGCGCAGGCCTTCATCACCGCGCCGTCGGGCGCGAGGTTGCCCTTCACGACGACCAGCGTTTCACCGGGCTTCACGGGCTTGTCCAGCGGCCGGATGACCTCCGGGTCCAGCAGCTCGACGCTCTCGATGATCTCGCCGATGGTGCGCCCGTCGACCGTGCGCGCGTCCAGATGCAGCAAGGGCTTGAGTGTCTTGAGCAACGCGGGAACGCCGCCGGCGGTCATCAGCCGCTCGGTCAGGTGCTCGCCGGCAGGCTGCACGTTGGCGATCAGCGGAACCCTGCGGCCGATCTCGTCGAAGCGGTCAAGGGTCAAGGGCACGCCGACGCGGCCCGCCAGCGCCAGCAGGTGAATGATGCAGTTGGTGGAGCCGCCCACCGCGCACAGCAGGGTAATCGCGTTGTCGAAGGCACGCACATCCAGGATGTCCTCGGGGCGTGGGGCGCTTTCGGCGGCGAGTTTGACGCTGCGGCGGCCGGTCTCGCGGGCCAGCTGGTTACGGCGGCGGTCTGTCGCCGGCACCAAGCTGCTGCCGGGCAGGGCTACGCCCAGCGCTTCGCAGATGGACGACATCGACGACGCGGTGCCCATCTCTGCACAGTGGCCTACGGTGCCCATCACGCCACGCTCGAAGGCCGCGAAATCGCATTGCGTCTGGCCGGCGCGCAGCTGATCGACCAGGCGCCAGACGCCGGTGGCGTTCGCCAGCTGGCCACCCGTCGCGGACCGAGGCGTCGCCGGGCCGCTGGCCAGAAAGAGGAACGGGATCGCGGCGCTGGCCGCGCCCATCAGCAGCGCCGGCTGCGTCTTGTCGCAGCCGCCGAGCAGCACCACCGCATCGAACGGATGGGCGCGGAGTGTCTCCTCCACCTCCATCGCCAGCAGGTTGCGGAACGGAAACGAGGTCGGCTTGATGATGTTCTCGCTCAGAGACATCACTGGAATCTCGAACGGAATGCCGCCCGCCTCGAGGATGCCAGTACGCACGTCTTCCGCCAACGCGCGCAAATTGAGGTTGCAGGGGTTCATGTCTGACCAGGTGTTCAGGATGCCGATGACGGGTCGCGTCATCAGGTCCTCACGGCTCCATCCGGCCGCTGCCAACGTAGACCGGTGCACGAAGCCAGGCAGGTCGTCCTTGCGGAACCAGCGCGCGCTTCGCAGCGGCCGCTTGTGCAGGGTCTCGTTGTCGTTCATGAGTTCAACCTCCACAGAATCTGAGAATCCTAATTGGAGAGAGCTGCGCTGAAGTGCCGTTTGCGGGCGTGCGTTCCACACGAACCTCTGGCCTTGGCGACGCAATCGGCAGAGTTCGCCGCATGGGGGTACGTGCCGGCGCATTTGCTTCGATCCAGATCAGATGCGCACGTCATCGAATCACGCAAGGCCGATCTCGCGTGCCGCGAGGACAGCAGATACGGGCAGCGTGCCCAGCCACTTCAGTTGTTTGCTGCTCCCGGTTCACGCACAACGGCAGCATGTGCGGCGGCCGCTGCTTACCATTTCTCATCGGAGATCGCCAGCTCTGCAACGACGAGCCGTCGACCGGACTATCTCGCAACCGCCCCATGGAGACAGCATGAACTTTCGACCCAAGTACATCAGTTTCGATTGCTACGGCACGCTGACCTACTTCCCGATGCATCAAGTTGCGTACGACATCTACGAGGGCCAGGTGCCGCCCGAGCGCATGCGCGTGTTCATCAAGGAGTTCTCCGACTACCGCTTCGACGAGGTGATGGGCGACTGGAAGCCGTACAAGGAGGTGATCCACTCGGCCCTAAAGCGCGCTTGCAAGCGCAACGGCCTCACTTTCCAGGACGAGCACGCGCAAAGGGTCTACGACGCCGTCCCGACCTGGGGCCCACACGCCGACGTGCCGCACGCGCTCACGCGCGTGGGCAAGAAGATCCCGCTGGTGATCCTGTCGAACGCGATGAACGAGCACATCCAATCCAACGTGAGCAAGCTGCAAGCGCCGTTCGACAAGATCTACACCGCGCAGGATGCCGGCGCCTACAAGCCGCGCCTCGCGGCGTTCGAGTACATGCTGCAGCAGCTCGACTGCGCTCCCGAAGACGTCCTGCACGTGTCGGCCAACCCGCGCTACGACATCTTCCCGGCCCAGGACCTCGGCATCGTCAACAAGGTATTCGTCAACCGGGGACACGAGCTCAGACCCAACGACGCGTTCAGCTTCGCGGAGATCCGTGACATCAATGGCTTGCCCGCGCTGGTGGGGTTGTAGTCCATGCTGTCTGAAGAGTGCCCCGATCACAGCGTTGGCGTCGCGGCGCGACACAAGGGAGGTAAGCCATGAAACTCGCCTCGTACTGGCACGAGACCGCGCCGCGCTTCGACGCCGCGGTGCCATGCCCTCCGGGTGGTCGCGCGGACGTCGTCGTCGTGGGCGGCGGATTCACCGGCCTTTCCGCCGCCC
>DATJXV010000211.1:0-40783 GCA_035499955.1 Casimicrobiaceae bacterium | reverse complement strand
GTGCGCGTCGGCGTGCTTCGGCTCGAGCTTCATCGCCGTGAGCAGCGCCTCCTTGATCTTACCGCCGAAGCCTTGCGCGAGCGCCTTCGCCACCGAGATGCCCTGGCTGTAGCGGCCCAGCGCGAATGCGTACAGGTAGTGCGCGTTGGCGTCCTTCGGCGCGGCGCGGCGGCGCGCTTCGGCCATGGCGCTCGCCTCTTCAAGCAGGTCGACCTTCGCCGTGGCCGCTTTCTCGAGATATTGGGCGTAGACGACCTGCGCTTTCACGGCGGCGTTGATGCCCGCGCCGCCGGCCGCGGTGCCCGCCTCCACCGCCTGCTGGAACTCGCCCGCGTGGTAATGGCGCCACGCCTGCAGGACCGCGGCGTCCTTGGGCAGCGGCTCGGCGTCGCCCTTGTGCAGGCGCGCCCAGCTCTTCTTCAGGCCTGCGGCATCGTACGCGTACGCCTTATCCGGGTGCGGGAACTTCGCCCACTTCTTGGCCATGGCCGTCTCCGTTCAAAGATAGTCCTCGCCCAGGCGCTCGATCAGCGCGCGCCCGTCGCCCTGCATGAACGGCGCGAACAGCGCCAGCACGTGGTAGGCCGCGAGCCCGAGGTTCACGTCGTCGCCCGCCGCGCCGTGCGCGCCGCCGACGCGCTGCCACGACATCCAGTAGGTCGAGATGAGGGTCGCGTTGGCGGCGAGCGCGCCGAGCTCGCGCTCGCTCGCTCGCATTCTTCCGGAGCGCACGAGGCTTCGGCACAACTCTAGCACGGTGCCGTCGAAGCGCCGCAGCAGGTCGGCCACACGCAGCGCGAGCTTGCGGTTGCGCGACGTGATCTCGTCCAGGTCGCGGTAGAGGAAGCGGTAGTCGCGCATGCGCTCGAAGAGCACGTGCAGGAGGAACCACAGATCCTCCACGTCGGCGTCGGCGGGCACGGCGAACAGCGGCGCCACGCCCTTCTCGTAGGCCGCGTACAGCTCGCCGATGATGTCGTCCTTGTTGCGGAAGTGGTAGTACAGGTTTCCCGGGCTGATGTTCATCTCGTCCGCGATGTCCGCCGTCGTGACGTGGGGCTCGCCTTCGCGGTTGAAAAGCGCGAGGCTCGTCTCGAGGATGCGCTCGCGCGTGCGGCGCGGAGGCTTGCGCATCCCGCCGGCCGGTCAGCGCGCGGTGGCGACCGCGCGCTCGAGCTGGTCGAGCGTGTGCGTGAGCTCGCGAGCGGCCTGGCGCACGCTCATCAGCGCAGGATCGTGCCGCAGCGGCCGCGGGTCGGTGAGCGCGGCGGCGATGGTACGTCCTGCCTGCGAGAGGCGGTCGTGGCGGATGGCGATGCCGTGCCTGCGCAGGATCGGCGCGAGCGACGGGGCGCGGGCGGCGAGGCTGGCCCTCGTCTTGGCGAAGGCGAGGGCGCAGAGGCGCCTGCGCTGCCAGTAGCTGAAGATGTTGGCGAAGAACATGTCGGCGTCCTCGCGATCCGGCTCGAACAGGATGATGCGCGCGTCCGGGTACTGCGCGCGGTAGCGCTCCATGCCCACGCGCATGCGCGAATGGATGATCGCGCGAAACGTCTGACCGAGCACCAGCGGAAGTCCACCCCGGTTCAGCTTGTCGACGTTGGTGTGGCCGTGGCCCATCGCCGCGCTCGCGTCGAACGGCACGAGCGGATTGACGCAGAGGAGAAGCTTCACGCCCTCGTCGAGCGCGACGGACGCGTGCAGCGTCTTGTTGAGCGCGCCGTCGACGTAGTAGTCGCCGTCGATCGCCACCGGCGGGAAGAGCCCGGGCAGCGCGCTCGACGCCTCGATCGCCCGCGAGATCGGCACGTGCGCGTGCTGGTGCGCGCCGAACGTCACCGACGCCCCGGTATCGAGGTTGGTCGCGACCAGGAAGAGCTTGCGGGCGAGCTTCCGGAAGTCGTTGGTGCGGCCGGGGGCGGCGAACAGCTTGGCGAGGAAGTCGTCGATGGCGCGGTTGTCGAACACGCCCGTGGGGATCGCCTGCGCCAGCGTTGCGAACGACTCGAGAACGCCGCGATGAAGCGGATCGCGCAGGTATTGCAGCGTGGCGCGGGCGGCGAGGCCCGGCAGCGCGGCGAGACAGCGGTAGAACTCGGAGAACGCGGGCCGGAGGAAGATCTCGGGCTTGAGCGCGGCATCGGCGCTCTCCTCGATGAAGAGCCGGTACATCTGCGCAGGCGACATGCCGTTGGCGAGCGCGGCGGCGACGAAGCCCCCGGACGACACGCCGACGTAGACGTCGAGGTCGTTGAAGTCGAGGCCCTCGAGCGAGTCGGCGAGCGCGAGCAGCGCGCCGACTTCGTAAATGCCCCCCAGCGGGCCGCCCCCGGCGAGCGCGAGCCCGATCCCGTTCTTCGCGCGCTCGCGCACGCTGCCCTTCGCCGGCCTGCGCCGGCGCGTCCGGGCACGCACCGCGCGCCCGGATGCTGCCTTTTCCGGCATGCTGCTCCTCATTGGCCTGGCCCGAGCAAGCCCGCGCCGGACAGCGACGGCGCGTCGTTCGGGCGCGGGGCGTCTGGCGAATCGCGCCCCTTGCGCGCCGAATGTTAGCGGAGAATCACTTCGCCGTGCGAGCCTTCGTGCGTCGCGCGCCCCGCTTGACCGCCTTTGCCTTGCGCGCCCTGACCGCCTTCTTCGTGGGGGCGGCTTTGGCCGCCGCGAGATTCGCCGGAAGAATGGTCTTCGGCAGGTTGCTCTGAACGAGCGACACCGCGGTATCGGCTGCCTGACGGATCGTCGACTGCATGCTGTTGCGCGCGCGCTTCCACATCGAGTTGGCCATCGCGAACGAGCCCTCGATGCGGTCGCCCACGATGCGGATCGTGCGCGATTCGACCAGCGTGCCTTCCTTGACGAGGTTGCGGAAGACACTGCTCGCTTCGCTTTGCGCCCAGTCGCGGGTCACGATGGCGGCGCCGAGGCTCGCGAGCCAGACTTGGCGCGAGGCGTTGAGCACGTTGTATTCGTAGGTACGCATATTGTCCTTCTCCTTCGATGTCGACGCGAGAAGCCGCGCCCTCGACGAATCAATCTACGGGCTTCGCCTAGAGCAATCACACTAAAGCGGTATTGCCCCGTCAGCCGCGCGCGGCGAGGCGGTCGGCGAGGCCGCCCGCGATCCGCGCCGCGAACGCGTAGATCGAAAGCTGGGGGTTGGCGCCGATCGAGGTCGGGAACAGCGAGCCGTCGCACACGTACAGATTGCGCAGCTGATGGTGGCGGCCGTCGGTGCCGACCACGGCGCGCGCCGGGTCGCTGCCGAAGGGCGCGCCTCCCATCACGTGCGCCGATACGACGCGCGTGAACAGCGGCCGCAGGTCGAACCGCTCGATCGCGGCTTTCGCGACCGCAAGACTCGTGAACGGTGCGCCGTAGCCGTGCCCGGGGGAGACCTTCGTCGCGCCCGCCGCGAACTGGATCTCGGCCATCGTCAGGAAGGCGCGCCGCACGCCGTCCCACACGAACGGTGTCAGCGGATAGTCGAGCACGGGCGTGCCGTCGTCGCGCAAGCGCACGCTGCCCCCCGGGCTTTGCGGATTGAAGCCGTCGCGCAGCAGCGCGATCACGACCTGGAGGTTTCGGAAGCCGCGCATCCACTCGGCGTGGTTGCGGCCGTCGTCGGTCAGCGTGGTCGCGGTGAGCAGCGGATGCAGCGGCGGCGCCTCGAGCTTGTAGCCGATGGGGCCGTCGATAGGCTGCGTCTCGAGGAAGTGATCCGCGTACACCGACTGCGGCGCGCCGGCGAAGCCGTCGACCACCTCCGGCATGATCGCTGCCGACAGCACCGTAGGATGCAGGAACGTCCGGCGGCCGACGATGCCGTGCGGATCGGGGACGCGGCTTCGCAGGAGAAGCGCGGGCGTGCCGATTGCACCGGCGGCGCACACGTAGGCGCGCGCGCGCACCTTCACCGTGCGCGCGGTGGGCGCGGCGCCGGCGGCGTCGAGCGCGTACCCGGTGAGCGCGACCACGTCCTCGCCGCTCGTCGCGAAGCGGTCGGCGCGCACGCGCGTGACGAGCGTCGCGCCGCGCGAAAGCGCTGCCGGAATCGTCGTCACCAGCATCGACTGCTTGGCGTTGACGGGGCAGCCCATGCCGCAGTATCCGAGGTTCCAGCAGCCCTTGACGTTGCGGGGGATCGTCGGCGCGAGGATGCCGAGCTTCGCGGCGCCGCGCGCGAGCGTCTCGTTGTTCGCGTTCGGCGCGACCGTCCACGGCGCGATCGACAGCCGCTCTTCCATCCGCGCGAACCACGGCGCCATCGCGTCGGACGAGAACTCGGCGAGCCCGTACTCGCGCGCCCACCACGCGAGCGTCGGCGTCGGCGTGCGAAACGAGCTCGTCCAGTTCACGGTCGTACCGCCGCCCACGCAGCGCCCCTGCAGGATGGTGATCGCATGGTCGGCCGTCTTGCGCGCGGCCGATTCCTGGTAGAGGTCGGGATACGCCTCCGCCTCGAGCATGCGGAAGTCACGCGAGGAGCGCAGTGGCCCTTCCTCCAGAAGCACGACCGCCAGGCCGGCGCGCGCGAGGATTTCCGCCGCGGTGCCGCCGCCGGCGCCCGTGCCGACGATCGCGACGTCGGCGTCGAGCGAAATGTCGCGCTCGGCACGCGAGGCGTCCACGACCTTCCAGCCCGCTTGCAGGCCCGCTTCGATGGGATCGGGGAAGGCGGCCATTACAGTGCAGGCGGTCCAGGGTACGCGATCGCCGGCCACGACTTGGGGTTGCCGTACCACGCGGCGAACGTGAGCTCGTGCAGCGCGTCGTACGCTGCGCGCATGAGCGTGATCGAGCTGTCGCGGCAACGGTCGAGGAAGCGACGGACTTCCTCGGGCGACGCCTCGTCCCAGCGGTCGGATACGCGCGCAAGGCCGACCCGAACCGGCGGCAACGCGAGGAGCGCAATCAGCTGGCGCAGCTCGCCCTGCGCAGCCGGCGGGAGTCCCGCAATGGCGGTATCGATGCCCGTCAGTGTCTCGCGCAGCGCGTCGGCACGCGCATCGCCGCGTTCCGGCAAGGCGCCTTCGAGCAGCACTGGCGCGACCGCCTTGAACAGCGCTTCGCCGTCGGCGTCGAGCGCACGCCGCGGAACGCCGCTCGCCGGCGCGTGTGGACCGCGCAGCCACGCCGCCGCCAGAAGCGCTGCCGCGCCGACGAGGCCGGTGGCAATGAACGTGCGTCGACTGACAATCACGATGTCACGACCTTAGCGCCGCGCGATAGACGAAACAATCTAACTCCGACGCGACCGACGGCGGTCGCGTGAGCGATCGAGGCTGCTAGACTGGACGTTCGAATCCATCGACGCGCGGAAGATGGCCGAACAGGACCTGATAGGCTCGGGGGAGGCGCTCGCGCGCGAGCTCGAGCGCGTGCAGCGCCTGCATGCCGAACGGCGCACCAACCCCATTCTGGCCGGATCGCTCGAGCGCCTTGCGGACTGGCAGGCGCGGCGCCTGCGCATGACCTACGCCGACCTCGCCGCGGACCAGCGTTATACCGCTGCCGTCCGGTTCTTCCAGAACGACCTCTACGGCGGCACCGACTTCAGCCGGCGCGACGCCGACCTCGCCCGCGTCGTGCCGATGATGGTGAAGATGCTGCCGGACAGCGTCATCGCCACCACGGCCGCGGCGATGGAGCTCAACGGCCTGTCGCAGGAGCTCGACCGCGTCCTGCTCGCGCGGCTTCCGCGCGCCGACGGCTACTTCAGCGTCGCGGAGTATTGCAAGGCGTATCGGCGCGCGGGCAACCTCCCGCTGCGGCAGCGGCAGATCAAGCTCATCGGCGAGATCGGGGCCGCGCTCGACCGCTACGTGCAGAAGCCGTGGCTGCGCACGGCGCTCGCGATGATGCGCCAGCCCGCACGGCTTGCCGGGTTTTCGGCGCTGCAGGACTTCCTCGAGCGCGGCTTCGCGGCGTTCAAGGGCATGCACGGCGCGCAGACGTTTCTCGCCACCATCGACGAGCGCGAGACGCAGATCATGGAGGCGATCGCCGGCGGGTCCCAGGACCCGTTCCCCGATCCCCTGACTTTCCGACTGTCGCAGCCCGCCGCCGAGCGGCGCGAGGCCTAAGGGTCCGACCGTCGCCTCAGGCGTTGCCGAGCAACTTGTCGAGCTGGCTGACGACCTCGCGCTCGATGGCCGGCGTGATCGGGGTAAGGAGCCAGCCCAGCGTCGCATCGAGGGCGATCGTGTCCTTGCCCACGCGCATCGTTCCCGTCACGCCGGGGCGCTCGAACTCGACGATGTCGCCGTTCCACGCGTACTCGAGCCCGAAGCGCTGCTTCAAATCCTTGGCCACCTTGTCGGCGACGGCCTTCGCCTTCTTGTGCGACAGGGTGTGCTTGCGCACGACGGAGATGGTGGGCATGGGGAAAGTATAGCCCGCGCTTCCGGCACAATCGCGGAAGGGAGACCCCGGCATGCCGACGAACATCGCGGAGCTTTTCACGGCGCATCTGCGCGACCCCCGGCGCGCGCTGTACCGGCACCACGTCCCCGAAGGCTGGCGGGACGTGACGGTTGCCGAGGTGGCGTGCGAGATCCAACGCTGGCAGGCGGCGTTCCGCCGCGCGGGCATCGCCCGGGGCGAGCGCATCGCCCTGTGCGCGCGCAACGGCGTCGCGTGGGTCGCCATCGATCTCGCGGCGCTGGGCATGGGTCTCGTCGTCGTGCCGCTTTACGTCGACGACAACGCGGAGAGTGCGGCGTGGTGCGCGGCGCATGCCGAGGCGCGTCTGCTCGTCGTCGACTCCTCGCGGATCGCGGCAAGCCTCTCGAAAGTGAAGGGGATCGCGCTGCCTCCGATCGTCGTGCTGAGTCCCGACGAGGGCGAGCCCGCCATGGCCGCGGATGCCTTCCTCCCGGCGGCGGGCGACGGCGGCATCGCCGTCGACGCGCTCGCTGCGGATGCGCTCGCGACCATCTGCTTCACGTCGGGCACGTCGGGGCGTCCGAAGGGCGTGATGCTGTCGCACGGCAACATCCTCGCCAACGTCGATCAGTGCCGGCAGACGGGCATGGCCCATAGCGACGACAACTTCCTGTCGATCTTGCCGCTGTCGCACATGTTCGAGCGCACCGGCGGCTATTACCTGCCGCTCGCCATCGGTGCGAAGGTGACGTATTGCCGCGGCATCGCGCACATCGCCGAGGACCTGGTCTCTCAGGCGCCGACCGCGATGTTCGCGGTCCCGCGCATCTTCGAGCGCTTCCGTGCCCGCATCGACGAGTCGCTCGCCGCATCGCCGCTCAAGCGCAGGCTGTTCGACGCGTGCGTGGCACGCGGATACCGCGCGGCTTCCCGCGAAGGATCGCTTGCCGATCGCCTCCTCGCCCCGATGTTGCGCGCGCTGGTCGCGAAGCCGGTGCTCGGCAGGCTGGGTGGGCGCATGCGCCTGGTCGTCGTGGGCGGCGCCGCGCTCGATCCCGTGCTCGCGCATACCTTCATCGGGCTCGGGCTGCCGATGCTGCAGGGCTACGGCATGACCGAGGCCTCGCCGGTCATCTCGGTCAATCGCGACGACGACAACGTTCCCGAGTCCGTGGGGCCGCCGCTGCCGGGTGTGGACATTCGCCTCGCCGAAGGCGGCGAGTTGCTGGCGCGCGGCGCCAACGTGATGCTCGGGTACTGGCGAAACCCGGAAGCGAGCCGCGCTGCGCTGGAGGACGGCTGGCTCCATACCGGCGACGTCGCGGCGATAGAGGGCGGCAAGGTCTACATCCGCGGCCGCGCCAAGGACATCGTCGTGCTGAGCAACGGCGAGAAGCTGCCACCGCAGGACGTCGAGTTCGCGATCCTGCACGACCCGCTCTTCGAGCAGGTGATGCTGATCGGCGAGGGCCGGCCGTACCCGATCCTGCTCGCCGTGACGCGGGAGCGCGACGAAAAAGCGCTCGAGAAGCGCGCCAACGAGCTCCTGAAGGCGTTCCCCCGCTGGATGCGGGTGCGGCGGGTGGTGGCCGTGGCCGAGCCGTGGAGCGTGGAGAACGGCCTGCTCACGCCGACCCTCAAGCTCAAGCGGCCGATGCTCCAGAAGAGGTACGAGCGCGAGATCGAGGCCGCTTACCGCGAGGTCGCCGCGTAAGTAAGCGCTTGCTATAGGTTGGCTTGGAGGTGTCTGAGCCCGGCTTGACACCGTGCGCGAACAAACATAGGATTCAAACGATCGTTTGTTCACGGCTCGTCAATGCCCCGTCCCGCTGTGAGGTTACGGGCGCGGCGGCGACCAACGCGCTGAAGAGGAGGAGCTCACGTGGCAGTCATCGCACTTACGGCCGGCCAAGCCCCCGTGGCGACCAAGGCGCGCATCCTCGATGCCGCCGAGACGCTGTTCATGGAGCACGGCTTCGAGGCCACGAGTCTTCGCCTGATCACCGCCGCGGCCGGCGTGAATCTCGCAGCCGTGAACTACCACTTCGGCAGCAAGGAGGAGCTGTTCCAGGCCGTGCTCACGCGCCGCCTCGATCCCATGAACCAGGCGCGCGTGGCGCTGCTCGAGCGCTACGAGCGCGCAGCCGCGCCCGATCCGCTGCCGGCCGAGCGCATCCTCGCGGCGCTGTTCATCCCCGCCCTTACGCTCGCCCGCGATCCCGCCCGCGGCGGCTCCAATTTCCTCCGCCTGCTCGGGCGCGCCTACGCTGATCCCGCGCCGTTCATCCGCCAGTTCCTCTCGGCACAGTACGCGCCGATGATCGGCCGCTTCAAGGAAGCGTTCGCGCGCGCGTTGCCGCAGCTTCCGCGCAAGGAGCTCTCCTGGAGGCTGCATTTCATCATGGGGGCCTTGTCCTACACGCTCGCCGGCACCGATGCGCTCAAGATCATCGCCGAGCTGAATCCTGTCGAGACGGACAACGACGAGATCCTGCTGCGGCGCCTCGCGCCGTTCCTCCTGGCCGGGCTCAACGCGCCGCTGCCCGAGCTCTGCGACGTCTCGCGCGAATTCGACAGCGCGCTCGCCGCGTCGCGATGAATTTGCATCGGACGCCGCGCGCCACCACATGAGCGATTGAAAGGAATCTCGATGATCACTGCACTCTGGGTCGTTGCCGTCCTGGCGGGCCTGACTGCGCTGGCCTACGTCAACGCATCGGGACGCGCATGGGCTGCCGCGGTTGCCGCCGCCATCGCGGCCGCCTGGGTCCTGCACGCGCTGCCCGTCGCGCTCACGCTCCTCTTCGCCATCGGCTTCGTCGTGCTGGCGATCCCGCTCGCGGTGCCTGGCCTTCGCCGCAAGCTCGTGAGCGACGGCGTGCTGTCGCTGTATCGCAAGGTCCTGCCGCCGATGTCGCAGACCGAGCGCGAGGCGATCGAGGCGGGCACGGTGTGGTGGGACGGCGAGCTTTTCTCCGGGCGCCCCGACTGGTCGCGCCTGATCGCCACGCCGCCGCCGTCGCTCACCGCCGAGGAGCAGCGCTTTCTCGACGAGGAGACCGAAACGCTGTGCGCGATGACGAGCGACTGGGAGGCGAGCAGCGTCTACCGCGACCTGCCGCCCGCGGTGTGGCAGTACATCAAGGACAAGGGCTTCTTCGGCATGATCATCCCGAAGGAGTACGGCGGCCTCGGATTCTCCGCGTACGCCCACTCGCAGGTCATCACCAAGCTGTCGACGCGCTCCGGCACGAGCGCCGTTACCGTGATGGTGCCGAACTCGCTGGGGCCCGGCGAGCTCCTCCTGCACTACGGCACGCAGGCGCAGAAGCAATACTACCTGCCGCGCCTCGCGCAGGGCCTCGAAATCCCGTGCTTCGCGCTGACCAATCCGTACGCGGGATCGGACGCGGCCGCGATCCCCGATTACGCGTTCGTGCGCTGGGGCGAGCACGAAGGCAAGCGCGTGCTCGGCCTGTCCGTGACGTGGGAGAAGCGCTACATCACGCTCGCGCCGGTGGCCACGCTCATCGGGCTTGCCTTCCGCGTGTTCGACCCCGACAAGCTCCTGGGCGACAAGGAGGACCTCGGCATCACCTGCGCGCTCATCCCCTCGATGCATCCTGGCGTGCAAGCAGGGCGGCGCCACATGCCGCTCAACTGGGTGTTCCAGAACGGGCCGACGAGCGGACGCGACGTCTTCATCCCGATGGAGTGGGTGATCGGCGGCCAGGCGATGATCGGCAAGGGCTGGCGCATGCTGATGGAGTCGCTCGCCGCCGGCCGCGGCATCTCGCTGCCGTCGTCGAACACGGGACTCGGCATCCTCACCGCGCGCGCGGTCGGCGGCTACGCACGCGTGCGCACGCAGTTCAAGGTGCCGGTCGGCAAGTTCGAAGGGGTCGAGGAGCCGCTCGCTCGCATCGGCGGCTACCTGTACTCGATGGACGCGATGCGCAGGCTCACGACGGCGGCGATCGACCTCGGCGAAAAGCCTGCGGTGATCTCCGCGATCGCCAAGTACCACATCACCGAGCGCGCCCGCCAGATAATCAACGACGGCATGGACGTCATCGGCGGCAAGGGCATCATGATGGGTTCGTCCAACTTCCTGGGCGGCGCCTACATGCAGCACCCGGTGGCGATCACGGTCGAGGGCGCCAACATCCTCACGCGCAGCCTGATCATCTTCGGCCAGGGCGCGATCCGCTGCCACCCGTACCTGCTCAAGGAGATCAACGCGACGCGGGAAGAGGACCGCGAGGCGGCGTCGATCGCGTTCGACGATGCGCTCTTCGGCCACGTGGGCTTCACGCTGTCCAGTCTCGCGCGCACGCTGGTCATGGGCCTCACCGGCTCGCATTTCGTGGGCGTCAACGCGGACGTGGCACCCGAGACGCGACGCTACTACCAGCAGCTCACGCGCTTCTCGGCGGCGCTCGCGTTCCTGGCCGACGTGTCGATGGGCACGCTGGGCGGGGCGCTCAAGCGCAAGGAGAAGCTTTCCGCGCGCCTGGGCGACATCCTCTCGCTGATGTATCTATGCTCGGCGACGCTGCACCGCTTCGAGGCCGAAGGACGGCAGGCCGCGGACGCGCCGCTCATGCACTGGGCGATCTGGGACGCGATGTTCAAGGCGCAGAACGCCTTCGAGGGCGTCATCTCCAACTTCCCGAATCGCGCGATCGCGAGCATCGCGCGCCGCATCGTGTTCCCGCTCGGTCGGCCGTATGTCGTGCCGTCCGACCGACTCGGGCACGAGGTGGCGAGCCTGCTCATCGCGCCTTCCGCTGCGCGCGACCGGCTCACCGCGAACGTGTTCATCGGCAAGGACGACGACGATCCGGTCGGGCTCATCGAGCGCGCATTGGTGGCAACGGTCGCCGCCGAGCCGGTGCAGGCGAAGCTGCGCCTCGCCGTCAAGGAAGGCCGCCTCGACGGCCGCGTGGCGCCCGATGCAGCAGCGGGCGAGCTCACGCAACGCGCGCTCGCTGCGGGCGTGATCGACGCCGCCGAGGCGCAGCTCCTGTCGGGGCACGAGGCGCTCGTCGCGCGCGTGGTCGCGGTGGACGATTTCGACCGCGACTTGGGCGCATCGCTCCTGCTGCCCGCGCTGCGCGCGCTCGAGCGTCATGAGCAGCCGGTTCGCCAGCGGGTGGCTGCATGACGGATCCGGTCTACATCGTCGATGGCGCCCGCACGCCGTTCCTCAAGGCGCGCAACCGGCCCGGACCGTTCGCGGCGTCCGACCTCGCCACGGCGGCCGGAAGCGCGCTGCTGCTTCGCCAGCGGTTCGAGCCGCCGCAGCTCGACGAAGTGATCCTGGGCTGCGCGGCGCCGTCCGCCGACGAAGTGAACATCGGGCGCGTGGCCGCGCTGCGCATGGGCTGCGGGCAAAAGGTGCCCGGCTGGACGGTGATGCGCAACTGCGCCTCCGGGATGCAGTCGATCGACTCGGCCATCAACAATATCCGCGCCGGCCGCTCCGATCTCGTGCTCGCGGGCGGCGTGGACGCGCTCTCGCGCGCACCGCTGCTTTTCTCCGACGCCATGGTGGCCTGGCTTTCGAAGTGGTACGCGGCGAAGAGCGCGGGCCAGCGCGCGGCGCTGCTCGCGCAGTTCCGGCCGGGCTACTTCACGCCCGTCATCTCCCTCATGAAGGGCCTCACCGATCCGATCTGCGGCCTGCTCATGGGGCAGACGGCGGAGAACTTGGCCTACCGCTTCGGCATCACGCGCGCCGAGATGGACGCCTACGCTGCGCGCAGCCACGTCCGCGTGCTCGCCGCGCAGAAAGCCGGGCACTTCGACGGCGAGGTCGCGCCGGTCTACGCCGCCGATGGCACGCTGTACCCCGCCGACGACGGCGTGCGCGAGGACTCCACCGTCGAGAATCTCGCGAAGTTGAAGCCTTTCTTCGATCGCAAGTACGGCAACGTCACCGCCGGCAACAGCTCGCAGGTCACCGACGGCGGCGCGTGGATCGTGGTGGCATCGCAGCGCGCCGTGGACGCGCACGGACTTACGCCGATGGGGCGCATCGTCGACTCGCAATGGGCCGGGCTCGATCCGGCGCAGATGGGACTCGGCCCCGTGTACGCGGCCACGCCGATCCTGGCGCGCCACGGCCTGCGCCTCGACGACCTCGACGCGTGGGAGATCAACGAAGCGTTCGCGGCGCAGGTGCTCGCCTGCGAGCGGGCCTGGGCCGACGACGACTTCTGCCGCGGCGAGCTCGGTCTGGGCGGCGCGCTCGGGACGATCGACCAGGACAAGCTCAACGTCGACGGCGGCGCGATTGCCATCGGCCATCCGGTCGGGGCGTCGGGCACGCGCATCGTGCTGCACGTGCTGAACGTGCTTCGCCGCACCGGCGGCAGGCGCGGCATGGCGGCGATCTGCATCGGCGGCGGCTTGGGCGGTGCGATGCTGATCGAGCGCGTGTAGGGGGACAAGCGCATGCGGCACTGGACCATCACGCGCGAGGCCGGCGGCTTCGCGACACTCACCTTCGACAAGGCCGGAGCTTCCGCCAACACGCTGTCGGCGGACGTGCTCGACGAGCTGAACCAGGCGCTCGACATCCTCGACCGCGAGCCTCCGAAGGGCCTCATCGTCCGTTCCGGCAAGCCGAACGGCTTCATCGCGGGCGCCGACGTCGACGAGTTCGCCGACGTCACCGACGCCGCCGGCGCGCTCGCCATCGTGCGCCGCGGCTGGGACACGTTCAACCGCCTGGCGGCCGTGAAATATCCGACGCTCGCGCTCGTCAAAGGCTTCTGCCTGGGCGGGGGCTTCGAGCTGGCGCTCGCCTGTCGCTACCGCGTGGTCGTCGACGAGCCCGCGACGCGCCTCGGCCTGCCCGAGGTGCTGCTCGGCATCGTGCCCGGCTGGGGCGGCATCAAGCGGCTGCCGCGCCTGATCGGCGCGCCGGCCGCGCTCGACATGCTGCTGACGGGCAAGACCATCGATGCGCGGCGCACGAAGAAACTCGGCGCGGCCGACGAGTGCGTGCCCGTTCGCATCATGGAGAGCACGGCGCGAGGCGTGCTGCGCACGCTGCCGCCGCCGCGCACGCTGCCGATGCCGCTTGGGCTCACCCTCAACCCGCTCGCGCGGCGCTTCATCGCGGCGCAGGCGGAGAAGCAGGTGGCCAAGCGCGCGCGGCGCGATCATTACCCGGCGCCGTACGCCATCCTCGAGCTCTTCGTCAAATACGACGGCAACGCTCTCGCGCCGCAGCCCGACGATCCCGCGTCGATACCGTCGCTTCTGAAGACGCCGACGGCGTCCAACCTGATCCGAGTCTTCCGGCTGCAGGAGCGGTTGAAGGGCCTCGGCAAGGAAGGCGAGTGGAAGGCCGCGCACGTGCACGTGGTCGGCGCCGGCACGATGGGTGGGGACATCGCGGCGTGGTGCGCGCTGCGCGGGCTCACGGTCACGCTGCAGGACCAGAACGCGGAGCGCCTCGCCCCGGCGATGAAGCGCGCCGGCAAGCTCTTCGCCGAACGACTGCGCGATCCCCGCCGTGCGCGCGACGCACACGACCGGCTGATCCCCGATGTCGCGGGCGACGGCATCGCGCGCGCCGACGTCGTCATCGAGGCCATCTTCGAGAACGCGCAGGCCAAGCGCTCGCTCTTCGCCTCGATCGAGAAGAAGGCGAAGCTCGACGCGATCCTCGCGAGCAACACGTCGAGCATCCCGCTCGAGGAAATCGCCTCCGCCCTCGCCGACCCGACGCGTCTCGTCGGCCTGCACTTCTTCAATCCCGTGGCGCGCATGATGCTGGTCGAGATCGTCGTCGGGCGCGACACACAGGAAGCGGTCGTGCCGCGCGCCGCCGCTTTCGTGCGCCAGATCGACAAGCTGCCGCTGCCGGTGAAGAGCGCGCCCGGCTTCCTCGTCAACCGCCTGCTCGCACCGTATTTCGTGGCGGCGTTCCGCGCCGTCGACGAGGGCGTGGCGCCGGAGGCGATCGACGAAGCCGCCGTCGCGTTCGGCATGCCGATGGGGCCGATCGAGCTCGCCGACACCGTCGGCCTCGACATCTGCATGGAGGTCGGCAAGCTTCTCGGCGGCACCGCCGGGGCGCCGAAGCGCCTCGTCGAGCTGATCGACGCGAAGCACCTCGGCAAGAAGACCGGCCGCGGCTTCTACGAATGGGTCGACGGCAAGCCCAAGAAGAATCCTGCGGGGACGGTACCCGCCGGCCTCGCCGATCGCCTGGTGACGCCGTACGTGACGGAGGCGAAGGCGGCGCTGGCCGACCGCATCGTGGCCGACGCGGACCTGGTCGATGCGGGCGCGGTGTTCGGCACGGGCTTCGCGCCGTTTCGCGGCGGACCGTTGCATTACGCCGGCGCGGCCTAGAAGGCGCAGCAACTGGTGTAGCATCTGCGCCGGACGCGCCGCCGCACCAAGCGCGCGCCCTTAGCGCCTCGCGCGCCGCACGGAGGAGCGACGTGGAAAAGATCTGGATTAAGCACTACCCGAAGGGGGTCCCCGCCGAGATCGACGTCAACGAGTACGGCTCCGTGCGCGAGATCTTCGAGGAGAGTGTGGGCAAGTACGGCGTGCGGCCGGCGTTCACGTGCATGGGCAAGAGCCTCACCTTCGCCGAGCTCGACACGCTGTCGACCGCCTTCGGCGCGTGGCTGCAGAACATCGGATGCGAGAAGGGCACGCGGATCGCGCTCATGATGCCGAACATCCTGCAGTACCCGGTGTGCCTGTTCGGCACGCTGCGCGCGGGCTGCACGGTCGTGAACGTCAACCCGCTGTACACCGCGCGCGAGCTCGAGCATCAGCTCAACGATTCCGGCGCCGAGGTGCTCGTGTGCGTGGAGAACTTCGCGCACACGGTGGCCGAGGTCATCGCGAAGACCAGGGTGCGCAAGATCGTGGTGACCTCGATCGGCGAGCTCATGGGCTTCAAGGGCCTGATCGTCGACTTCGTCCTGCGGCACGTGAAGAAGATGGTGCCGAAGTACTCGCTGCCGGGCTCGATCCGGCTCTCCGACGCGCTGGCCGACGGGCGCAAGCGCAGCCTTGCGCGTGTGGACATCGGTCACGACGACATCGCCTTCCTGCAATACACCGGCGGCACCACGGGTGTCGCGAAGGGCGCGATGCTCCTCAACCGCAACATCGTGGCGAACATGGTGCAGTCGCGGGCGTGGGTCCGGCCCGGCCTCGACGCGAGCCGCCGCGAGGTCATCATCACGCCGCTGCCGCTCTACCACATCTTCTCGCTCACCGCGAACTGCCTCGTGTTCATGTCGCTCGGCGGCGAGAACGTGCTCATTCCGAACCCGCGCGACATCCCGGGCTTCGTCAAGGAGATGGCGAAGTTCAAGTTCACGGCGATCACCGGGGTCAACACGCTGTTCAACGCGCTCGTGAACAACCCCGACTTCGGCAAGCTCGACTTCTCGACGCTCAAGCTCACGCTGGGCGGCGGCATGGCGGTGCAGGAGGCGGTGGCGAAGCATTGGCAGGAGGTCACGGGCACGCCGCTGATCGAGGCGTACGGCCTCACCGAGACCTCGCCCGCCGCGACGATCAATCCGTTCGACCTCCCGGCGTACAACGGATCGATCGGCCTGCCCATCTCCTCCACCGAGCTCACGCTGCGCGACGATGCCGGCCGCGACGTCCCGCTGGGGCAGCCCGGCGAGATCTGCATCCGGGGTCCGCAGGTGATGGCGGGCTACTGGCAGCGGCCCGACGAGACCGCGAAGGTGATCGACAAGGACGGCTGGTTCGCCACCGGGGACATCGGCGTCATGGACGAGCGCGGCTTCGTGAGGATCGTCGACCGCAAGAAGGACATGATCCTCGTGTCGGGATTCAACGTGTACCCCAACGAGATCGAGGGGGTGCTCGCGGCGCATCCGGGCGTGCTCGAGTGCGCTGCGGTCGGCGTGCCGGACAAGAAGTCCGGCGAGGCGGTCAAGCTGTACATCGTGAAGAAGGACCAGGCGATGACCGCCGAGGATGTGCTGAAGTACTGCAAGGACAACCTCACCGGCTACAAGTGTCCGCGCGAAATCGAGTTCCGCGCGGAGCTTCCGAAGTCCAACGTGGGCAAGATCCTGCGCCGCGAGCTGCGCGACGAAGCGAAGCGCGCCGCCGCCTGAAGGGCACATCATGGTGACGCTACCCGACAAGGAGCCCGTCCTGCGCGTCGTGCCGATGCCGCACGACACCAATCAGCACGGCGACATCTTCGGCGGCTGGATCATGTCCCAGGTCGACATCGCCGGCGGCGTGCTGGCGGCACGCCACTCGCGCGGGCGCGTGGCGACCGTGGCGGTCAACTCCTTCACGTTCAAGCAGCCGGTGCTCGTCGGCGACCTGGTCACGTTCTTCGGGGAGGTCACGCGCATCGGCAGGACGTCCATCACCGTCGACGTCGAGGTCTACGCGCAGCGCAATCCGCGCGATATCGTGACGGTCAAGGTCACCGAGGCGAGCCTCACGTTCGTCGCTGTCGACAGCGACCGGCGGCCCAGGGAAATCGCGCGACCTTGATCTGACCCGGGCGTCCGCAAGAGCGCGGCGGTGTATAGTGCTCATGAGTGTGGGGTGAATCCGAAGCGGACTTCATTGCGACGGAAGGTTCGTATGGCCAAAGAGGCATACCGAAGGCCAAAGAGGAGACCGATTCATGAAGAAGAAACAGGTTGCACAAGCCATTGCCGCTGCGGTGCTGGCGCTCGCGGCCGGCCAGGCTCTCGGCGCGGCATTCGCGTTGCAGGAGCAGGACGGGAGCGGCCTGGGCAACGCGTTCGCCGGCGGCGCGGCCGCGGCTGAAGACGCCTCCACCGTATGGTCGAACCCCGCCGGCATGTCGCGCTTTTCGACGGTGCAGGTCGCCGGCGCGGTCTCGGGCATCTTCCTGTCGGCGAAGTTCAACGACAGCGGGTCGCTGCCCGCGTTCAACCAGCCGCTCGGCGGTGATGGGGGCCAGGGCGGCCAGAGCGCGGCGGTTCCGTCGTTCTACCTCGTCGTGCCGATCAACCGCGACTGGGCCTTCGGCCTCGGCGTCGGCGTGCCGTTCGGGCTCGAGACGGACTGGGACAGCGGCTGGCTCGGACGCTACCAGGCGCTCCACTCGAAAGTCCAAACGCTCAACATCAATCCGGCGATTTCGTGGCGCGTGAACGACCAGTTCACCCTCGCCGCCGGGGTCGATTACCAGCAGATCAAGGCGGATTTCACGAGCAACGTGAACTACTCCGGCGCGCTTGCGACCGCCGCGCAGACGGCTGCCGCCCAGGGCCTTATTCCAGCCAGCGTCGTGGGTCCGTTCATCCAGGCCACGCCGGGACTCGATTCGTCCGCGGACATCTCCGGCAACGACTGGGCGTGGGGCTGGAACGTGGGCGTCATGTGGAACATCACGCCGGACACGCGCATCGGCGCGCAATACCGCTCGTCGATCAAGTACGACGTCAACGGCAACATCAACATCGGCAATCCGACGGTGTCGCTGCCGCCCTCGCTCGCGCCGATCGGCGCTGCGCTCGTGCCGGTCGTCAACTCGCAGCTCGCAAGCGGCGGCGTCACGGCATCGATCAAGCTGCCGTCGATTTCCAACATCTCGATCTATTCACGGCTCAACCCGAAGTGGGACGTGATGGGCGACGTCCAGTACACGAACTGGTCGACGATCCAGCAGCTCGCCTTCGTGCGGACCGGGCCGGGCGCGACGCTGCCGCCCACGCCCGAGAACTTCAGCAACGTATGGCGCGTGTCCGGCGGCGCGAGCTATTACCTGGACGACGCGTGGAAGTTCCGCGGCGGCATCGCATGGGACGAGTCGCCGGTCCAGGATGCCTATCGCACGCCGCGCCTGCCCGACCAGAACCGTTTCTGGCTTGC
The DNA here is from genome assembly GCA_035499955.1 of Casimicrobiaceae bacterium. GTDB lineage: Bacteria > Pseudomonadota > Gammaproteobacteria > Burkholderiales > Casimicrobiaceae > VBCG01. Next base: position 22,510 of record DATJXV010000211.1, on the reverse strand, counting down.
GGGCGGCGTCCAGTACACGTACATGAAGCAATGGAAGTTCGACCTCGGGGCCACCTACATCTGGGTTTCGAACGGCTCGTCGAACCAGAACGAGGGCAATACCGCCGCCAACGGTCTCATCCAAGGGAACTACAGCTCGAACGTCTTCGTGGTCGGGGGACAGGTTTCCTACTCGTTCTGACATCGTAACCGCAGAGCACTGACGCGTCGCCCGCCCGGGGCGGCGCGGCTTTAGGGCGGCCGTCCGGCCGTCTCAACTCCGGGCGCGTCCGGATGGGCGCGCCGCCCAAGGTTCATTCGCATGCCCCACTCCCCATTTCTCGTACGCAAGGCCGCCGTGCTGGGCGCCGGCGTCATGGGCGCGCAGATCGCCGCGCATTTTGCCAACGCCGGCATCCCGGCCCTGTTGTTCGACCTCCCCGCCAAGGAAGGCGACCCCTACGGCATCGTCGACAAGGCGATCGCCAACCTGGCCAGGCTCGATCCCGCGCCGCTGGGGGCCAAGGATCGCGTCCAGGCGATCGAGGCCTGCCATTACGGCGCCGACACGGCGCGCATTGCGGAGTGCGACCTCGTGATCGAGGCGATCGGCGAGCGCCTCGAGTGGAAGAAGGACCTCTACGGCAAGATCGCGGGCAGCCTCGCGCCGCACGCCGTGCTCGCGTCGAACACGTCGGGGCTTTCGCTCGCGGCGCTGTCGCAGACGTTGCCCGACGCGGTGCGGCCCCGCTTTTGCGGCGTGCACTTCTTCAACCCGCCGCGCTACATGCACTTGGTCGAGCTGACGCCGGCGCCGGGCACCGACGAGGCGATGCTCGACGCGCTGCACGCCTTCCTCATGACCGGGCTCGGCAAAGGCGTCATTCGCGCCCGCGACACGCCCAACTTCATCGCCAACCGCATCGGCGTGTTCTCGATCATCGCGACGATGAGGCACACGCAAAACTACGGCTTGTCGTTCGACGTCGTCGACGCACTGACCGGGCCCGCGATCGGGCGCGCCAAGAGCGCGACTTACCGCACCGCGGACGTGGTCGGACTCGACACGCTGGCGCACGTCGTCAAGACGATGGAGGACACCCTCCCCAGCGATCCCTGGCACGCGCACTTCGCCACACCGCCGGTGCTCGCGGCGCTGGTGGCGCAGGGCGCGCTGGGCGCGAAGACGAAGGCCGGCTACTTCCGCAAGGTCGGCCGGGACATCGAAGTCCTCGACCCGGTTGCGCGCGAGTATCGCAAGTCCGTGGGCGAAGTGGCGCCTGAGGTGGCGCAGATCCTGGCCATCAAGTCGCCCGGCGAGAAATTCGCGAAGCTGCGCGCACTGAATCATCCGCAGGCGCAGTTCCTGTGGGCCATCTTCCGCGACCTCTTCCACTACAGCGCGTACCACCTGGCCGAGATCGCAGACAACGCGCGTCACGTCGATCTCGCGATGCGCTGGGGCTTCGGCTGGCAGTCGGGGCCCTTCGAAACGTGGCAGGCGGCCGGCTGGAAGGACGTCGCCGGCTGGATCGGCGAGGACGTCGCGCAGGGGCGCGCGCTCGCCAACGTGCCGCTGCCGGCCTGGGTGAGCGGGCCCAAAGTGAGCGCGGCGAGCGGCGTGCACACGACGGAGGGCGCGTACTCGCCCGCGCGCGACGCGTTCGTGCCGCGGCGCACGTTGCCTGTCTACCAGCGGCAGCTCTTCCCGGACCCGGTGCTGGGCGAGCGGCCCGCCAACACCGGCGCGACGATCTTCGAGACCGACGCCGTGCGCATGTGGCACCTCGGCGACGATGTCGGCATCGTTTCGTTCAAGACCAAGGCGAACACGGTGAGCCAGGCCGTGCTCGACGGGTTGCAGCGCGCCGTCGAGGTCGCCGAGCGCGAATGCGCCGGCCTCGTCGTCTGGCAGCCGCGCGAGCCGTTCTCGCTCGGCGCCAACCTTGCCGAGTTGGGACCCGCCATCGAAGCGAAGCAGTGGGGGGCGATCGAAGGCGTGGTCGCCAAGTTCCAGCAGACCGCGATGCGCCTGCGCGGCAGTCTCGTGCCCGTCGTGTGCGCCGTGCGAGGCATGGCGCTCGGCGGCTCATGCGAGTTCATCATGCACTCCGCACGCACCGTCGCGGCGCTCGAGTCGTACATCGGGCTGCCCGAAGCGGGCGTGGGCATCCTGCCCGCCGGGGGCGGGTGCAAGGAGCTCGTCGTGCGCGCCGCCGAGGAAGTCAGGCGCGGCGCCGCCGGCAGCCAGATCGACCCGCTGCCGTTCATCCGCACGTACTTCCAATCGGTGGCCACCGCCACGGTGAGCAAGAGCGCGCTGGAGGCGAAGGAGGTGGGCTACCTGCGGCCGTCCGACGTCGTCGTCATGCACGCGCTCGAGGTGCTGCACGTGGCGAAGCGCCAGGCGCTTGCGCTCGCCGACGCCGGGTATCGGCCGCCGCTGCCGGCGCGCAACGTCCCGGTGGTCGGCAAGACGGGGCTCGCCACGCTCACGATGATGCTCGTCAACATGCGCGACGGCGGCTTCATCAGCGCGTACGACTTCGAGGTGAGCCGGCAGATCGCGCGGGTGCTGTGCGGCGGCGAGGTCGACGCCGGCAGCCTAGTCGACGAGGGCTGGCTGCTCGCGCTCGAGCGCGAGGGCATCATGACCCTCCTGCGCGACGAACGCACGCAGGCGCGCATCGCGCACACGCTGGCGACCGGTAAGCCTCTCCGCAATTGAGACGACCATGACGAAACAGATTCAGGATGCCTATATCGTCGCGGCGACGCGCACGCCGGTCGGCAAGGCGCCGCGCGGCATGTTCCGCACCACACGGCCCGACACGCTCCTGGCGCACGTGCTGCAAAGCGCGTTGAAGCAGGTTCCGGCGCTCGACCCGGCGCGGGTGGAGGACGTGATCGTCGGCTGCGCCATCCCCGAATACGAGCAGGGGATGAACGTCGCCCGTATCGGCCTCCTGCTGGCGGGCCTGCCGAACAGCGTGGCGGGCATGACGATCAACCGCTTCTGCTCGTCGGGGCTCAACGCGGTGTCGATCGCCGCCGACCGCATCCGCACCGGCGAGGCGGACGTGATGATCGCGGCGGGCACCGAGAGCATGAGCATGATCCCGATGCTCGGGCGCGTCGCGTTCAACGAGGCGGTGTTCGAGCGAGGCGAGAACGTCGGCATCGCGTACGGCATGGGGCTTACCGCCGAGAAAGTGGCGGCGCAGTGGAAGGTCACGCGCGAGGCACAGGACGCGTTCGCGCTCGCCTCGCATCAAAAGGCGCTGGCGGCGCAGGCCGCGGGCGAGTTCGACGCCGAGATCAGCCCGTTCACCGTGACGCAGAGCGTGCCGGACCTCGATAACGATCGCGTCGTCTCGCGCCGCAAATCGGTGGCGCGCGACGAGGGCCCGCGCGCCGACACGAGCGCGGAGGGCCTGGCCAGGCTGCGTCCGGTATTTGCCGCCAAGGGTTCGGTCACCGCCGGCAACAGCTCGCAGACGTCCGACGGCGCGGGGGCGGCCATCGTCGTGTCGGAGCGCGTGCTGCGCGAGCTGAACCTCACGCCGCTCGCCCGCTGGGTGGGCTTCGCCGTCGCGGGCGTGGCGCCCGAGATCATGGGGGTGGGCCCGATCGCGGCGATCCCCAAGGTGCTCAAGACCACGGGCGTGCGCCAGGACGACATCGGTTGGATCGAGCTCAACGAGGCGTTCGCCGCGCAGGCGATCGCCGTGATGAACGATCTCCATCTCGATCCCGCGAAGGTGAATCCGCTCGGCGGCGCCATCGCGCTCGGCCATCCGCTCGGCGCCACCGGCGCCATACGAACGGCCACCATCACGCACGGGATGCGCCGGCGCAAGCATAAGTACGGCATGGTCTCGATGTGCGTCGGCACCGGCATGGGCGCCGCCGGCATCTTCGAAGCGGTCTGACTTGGGAGAAACGAAAATGCGTAAACTCGTAGCGATCGTGTGTGCTCTCGCCTTCGTGGCGGGCGCACAGGCCGCCGACGTCGGCGGCGTCAAGCTCAACGACAAGGAAAGCGTGGGCGGCCAGGAGCTCGTGCTCAATGGCGCGGGCATCCGCACCAAGCTCATGTTCAAGGTGTACGTCGGCAGCCTCTACCTGCCGGCGAAGGCGACCACGGCGGCGGCCGTGTACGCCAAGGGCCCGCGGCGGGTCCAGCTCAACATGCTGCGCGACGTCACCGCCGACCAGATGATGGACGCGCTCTCCGAGGGCGTGACCAACGGCAATCCGGCGGCCGACGTGGCGGCGGTGAAGGCGCAAACGGCCGAGCTGGCCACGATCATGAAGTCCATCGGTCCGCTCAAGGAAGGCAACGTCGTTACGTTCGACTTCGTCGACGGCGGGACGAAGGTGAGCTTCAACGGCGCGGCGAAAGGTACGATCGCGGGCGAGGCGTTCAACAAGGCGCTCATGAACGCGTGGATCGGCGACAGCCCGGTCCAGGCCGACTTGAAGAAGGCGATGCTCGGCGGTTGACGTGGGGGTCCTTTGCCGGATTTCTGGCGGTCCTGCGGCTATCGCCTGCTGACCGTAGGCAGTGACGGGCGGCTCACCGTCACCGACGACTTCCTGCGCAGCTATCTCCTGCGGCCGGAGCTCGCGCCGGTGCGCGAGTCGTCGCCCGGCGAGCTCGCGCTGCACGACGCGTTGCTCGCTCATCCTCGCCGCGCGGTCGGCGACGCGGAGCTCGCGGCGATCGGCGATGCCGACGCCCGCGAAAATTACGCGGTCTGGCTGCGCTTTCGCGCGCGCCTGCTCGACGCGGCGTCGCTGGAGGCGGCGTACGTCGGGCTGTTCAAGGGCGCGGGGGTAGACGTGCCGCCATTGTTCGTAAACCACCTCACGCAAGTGCTCGCGCGGCACGTGCTTACGGATCGCGCCAGCGCCATCGAGGCGCGCGCGGCGGAGATGCTGTTCCGCCCGCAGCGCGTGGCCGTGCTCGAAGACGGCGCCGTGATGGCCGGCGACGAGGCGACGGTCGAGCTTTTCGCGACGACGGGAGGCTTCGGATCGCTGGGCGAGCTCCTCGCGCAGAATCGCACCCCCTCCCGCACGATCGACTTGGACGTGCTCGACGCCGGCAACGCGGAGCAGTACTGGGAGCGCGACGAGCGGTACGATTTCTCGGTGAGTCTCAATCGAGGCCGTCCCGCGCTCGACGCGCTGACGCGCGTCCTCGCCGCATGGATCGGGCACTTCCTGGGCGTCACGGTGACGATCCGCCAAGAGCGCGCCATCGACGATGCGCACTGGGTCTGGCACATCGGGCTCGACGCGCAAGCCTCGGCGCTTCTGAACGACCTGTACAACGACGTCGAGGTCGACGAAGGCAGGATGCGGCAGCTCCTGTGCCTGTTCAGGCTCGACTTCGGGAATCCGGCGGACATGCGGCCGCAACTGGCCGGAAGGCCCGTCTATCTCGCCATGGCGATGAACGCCGACGGGGTTCTGAAGCTCAAACCGCAGAATCTCCTGCTCAACCTGCCGCTCGCGCGGCCCCAATAGACCATGACCATGACGACGACGAGATGGCTCCTCTTCCTCCTGCTCGCGCCGGCGCTCGCCGCGGCGCAAACGCCGCCGACCGACGCCGCGCAGGCGCCGGATATCGCGGCCGTGTCGTCGCTGTCCTGGCTGTATGGCTGCTGGGGCGGCAAGGTCAACCAGCGCGACTTCCGCGAGCAGTGGATGCCGCTGCGCGGCAACTTGATGCTCGGCGTCGGATCGACCGTCTTCCAGGACAAGGTGCAAAGCTTCGAGTACCTGCGCATCGAATCGCGCGCGGACGGGGTGTACTACGTAGCGGTGCCGTCGGGTAAGACGGAGGACGCCTTCAAGCTTGTCTCCGCGACCATCGACGAGAAGGAGGGCGCGACCATCTTCACGTTCTCCAATCCGGAGCACGACTTCCCGCAGCGGATCGTCTATCGCCGCGGAACGGAAGGGTGGCTCTACGCGACCGTCGAAGGCAAGTCCAACGGCCAGGACAGCCAGGTCACCTACCCCATGCGGCGCATCGACTGCGAGAGCGGCGAGTTCATCCGCAACTAATAATGGGGTCAGACCCCATTACAAGGCCTGTCCCCTTTTTTCCGAGATGCCCGCACCGCCGCCCGCCCTCGCCAACTTCGAGCGCATGCTGGCGCAGGGGAAGGACGGCGCGCTCCTGCGCTTCTCCCTCGGCAACGAGCACCTGAAGGCGGGTCGCTGCGACGTTGCGGCCACCCACCTTCGCCGCGCCGTCGAGTTCGACCCGGGCTACACCGCGGCGTGGAAGGCGCTGGGCCGCGCCCTCGTCGACTGCGGCCGGCCGGAGGAGGCGCTCGCGGCGTATCGCGAGGGCATCGCCGTGGCGCAGCGCAAGGGCGACAAGCAGGCCGGCAAGGAGATGCAGGTCTTCGCGCGCCGGATCGAGAAGGCGCTGGGCGGCTAGCTTCCGTCAGGAGCCGCGCGCGGCGCCCGGTGCCACGGGGTCCATGGGCGCGGCGTGCACGCCCTTGTTGGCAAGCGCATCGGCGCGCTCGTTGCCCGCGTCGTCGGCGTGCCCCTTCACCCAGTGCCACGTGACGTCGTGCCGCGCAGAAAGCGCGAGCAGCTCGCGCCACAAGTCGGCGTTCTTGACGTCCTTCTTGTCGGCCGTTTTCCAGCCGTTGCGGCGCCAGCCGTGGATCCAGCGCTCGATGCCGTTCTTCACATACTGGGAATCGGTGAACAGATCGACGGTCGAAGCGCGCTTGAGCGATTCGAGCGCGCGGATCACCGCGGTGAGCTCCATGCGGTTGTTGGTGGTGTGCGCCTCGCCGCCGAAGAGCTCCTTCTCGTGCTCGCCCGCGCGCAGGAGCGCACCCCACCCTCCGGGGCCCGGATTTCCCTTGCAGGCCCCGTCGGTATAGATCACCACGTTCACTGCGGCAGCTGATCCGACGTCGTCAGCCCTTCGCGCGCGGAGGCCAGCGCCTTGTTGCGACGCTCGCGGCGCTGCCAGATCGGCGTCAGCAGCTGGAGGCCCAAGACGCGCTTGGTGGCGCGCAGGTAGTAGACGCCGCCGGCGACGGGCCACCAGCGATCGCCGATCGATTCGAAAAAGCCGAAGCGATGCAGCCACTTCTCGCTCGCGAACGGCGGTGCGTAGACGTCGAGGCGCCCACCCACGACCTCGAAGCCCAGGAGCGTCAGCCAGTCCTTCAAGCGGTAGAGGCCGATGAAGCTGCCGTTCCACGGCGGCGTCTGCGCGCGCCCGAAATAGCGCTTGGCGCCGTAAAGCGAGAACGGGTTGAAGCCGGAGATCACGATCTGGCCTTCCGGCCGGATGACCCGATAGGCCTCGCGAAGCATGAGGTGCGGGTCGTCGGTGAACTCGAGCGCGTGCGGCAGCACGATGAGGTCGACGGCGTTTTCCGCAAGGGGCAGGCTGTGCGGATCGGCGATGATCTCCGCCGGGGGATCGTAGTCGAGCGTCCAGCGCGCGGGGATGCGGCTTTGCGCGAGGAACGGGCAATCGGGCAGCCCAATCTGGAGCGCGTGGAAGCCGAAGATGTCCGCCACCGTCTGGTCGAAGTAGGCCTGCTCGCGGGCGAGCAGATAGCGGCCGAGCGGCGTGGCGAACCAGTCCGCAACCGATGTCGATACGCTCACGGCGGGATCCGTAGATGCGTCCATGGCCACGATTATCCGCATCCCCGCCTGGGCGGACAACTGCGCGGCGGGGAGCCGGAGCGTCGGTTGACGCGCGGCCCCCCTCTCGCCTACCATGCCGCACCGGTTTTTTTGCCCTGGACGCGCCTTACGCGGGTCCTCTGGAGTGGTTTCCATGAGATTCCGCAATTGCGTAGCCGTTCGACACTGACCGTCGCCGCCGCGGCCCTCCTGGCCGCGTGCGCAACGCCGCCGGCGCCGCCCGTCGACGCCACCCCGCCGCCTCCGGCGGTCGTAGCCCAGTCCGCGGACCCGTCGCCGCCGGTGCTGGAGCCGATCAAGCCGAAGGAGCCCGAGCTCTTCGCGCCCACCGCGAGCGCCGACCTCGAGCCGCTGCCGCCGCCGGTGGGCGACCTGTGGGAGCGCATCGTCGCCGGCTACGGGATGCCCGAGCTCGAGGGCCCGCTCGTCGAGAAGTGGGAGCAGTGGTACGCGCAGCGTCCCGATTACGTCGCCCGCATGGTGGAGCGCAGCCGCCGCTACCTCTACCACATCGTCACCGAGGTGTCGGTGCGCAATATGCCGATGGAGATCGCGCTCCTGCCGATGGTCGAGAGCGCGTACAACCCCGTGGCGATGTCGGTGAGCCGCGCCGCCGGGATCTGGCAGTTCATTCCGTCGACCGGCAAGCATTACGGGCTCACGCAGGATTTCTGGGTCGACTCGCGGCGCGACGTCGTGGCGGCCACCGACAAGGCGCTCGAGTACCTGGCCAAGCTGCACGACGATTTCGACGACTGGCAGTTGGCGCTCGCCGGCTACAACTGGGGCGAAGGCAACGTCGCCAAGGCGGTCGCGCGCAACAAGGCGAAGGGGCTGCCGCCGAACTACGAGAACCTCAACATGCCGGACGAAACGCGCAACTACCTCCCCAAGCTGCAGGCGGTGAAGAACATCGTTCGCGACCCGGAGAAGTACGGACTCGTGCTGGCGGACATTCCCGACGCGCCCTTCTTCACGGTGGTCAAGACGTCGCGCAAGATGGACACGAAGAAGGCCGCCGAGATCGCCGAGATCTCGCTCGACGACTTTCTGGCGCTCAACCCGCAGCACAACCGGCCGGTGATCGCCGGCGCTGACGAGCAGTCGATCCTGCTGCCTATCGACAACGCCGAGATCTTCGCCGCCAAGCTCATGCTCACCGACCAGCCGCTCGTGTCCTGGCAGGCCTACCGCCTCAAGGCCAACGAGACGCTGCCGCAGGTCGCGGCCCGCTACGGGATGTCGGTGGAGACGCTGCGCGCGGTGAACGGCATCGGGGCTCGCTCGCGCGTGCCGGTCGGTCATGCGCTGCTGGTGCCGGCGCAGCAGCCGTCCCGCGAGGCCGCGGACACGCTCGCCCAGGCGGTGTTCACGACGGTGCCGTCGGGTCGGACGTTCTATTACGTGGCCGCGCGCGGCGATACGCTGCGGCGCGTCGCCGCGCGCTACGGCGTGAGTGTGCAGGAGATCAAGAGCTGGAACAGTCTCGCCAAGGACACGCTCGTCGCCGGGCAGCGGTTGCGCGTGACGAGCGACGTCGTGCCGGTCGCCAAGGCGGGCGGACGATCGAAGCGCGCCGTCGCCACGCACGGCGCGACCAAGCAGGCGTCGGGCAAGTCGGCCCCCGCCAAGCCGGCGGCGATCGCGCACAAGTCGCAAAGAGCCGGATAGCCGCAAGCTGGGGCGTGTTGGCGGCACGTTTGCGCAGTTGCCGCACGGCCGGCGCAGGGCCGCCCGAAGCCGGCCGTGGTGATCTCCAATCGGGAACAAATCGTGGGCCGCGCGAAGCGGGCCCATCACGATTTGGTCACGCCCCAAAAACGACTCGGGCGGCCTTGCAGGCCGCCCGTTTGGTCCGAAGCAGTCTTGCGACGGACGTATCCCGCCGGCTTACAGCTTCTTGGCGGGCTTCTTCTTCTTCGTGGTCTTCTTGGCTGCCTTCTTCTTCGGGGCGGCCTTCTTCTTCGTCTTCTTTGCCGCCTTCTTCTTCGGGGCGGCCTTTCTCTTCGTCGTCTTCTTCGCCGCCTTCTTCTTGGCGGCCTTCCTCTTCGTCGTCTTCTTGGCGGCCTTCTTCTTGGCGGCCTTCTTCTTCGTCGTCTTCTTGGCGGCCTTCTTCTTCGGGGCTGCCTTCTTCTTCGTCTTCTTCGCCGCTTTCTTCTTGGGCGCGGCCTTCTTCTTCGCCGGCTTGCGTTTAGCGGCCTTCTTCTTCGGCGCCGCGGCGGGGGCCGCCGGCGTCATCATCGACATCATGTCTGCCATCATCTTCGATTCTCCTGTCTGAGTTTCGGTAACTAGTTATGTTGCTTCTCTTCATCGCAGGGGCCCGGGGATCGTCAATTTTTTCACGCAACCACTTGACAAACCCGTTCCGCCTGCTGCCTGCATTGTAGCCACGTTTAACAGTTTTGCAAGATTTCTCCGCCGATTCCGACGCTTAGGACCACGACTGTTGCGCTTTGCGCACATGGCATCGAGGTGCTTTTCGCCGCGAATTTTCGCGCGTGGATGCACGTGCGCGGCGCGCTCTCGCGTCACGCTCGATCGACGTCGCCAGGCCAGCGCGACTCGTGCGCGAAGAGCTCGGAAGCCGCCTCTCGTCGCCGTGCGAGATGCGTTCGTCTGTCGTCGACAAGCACCTCGCAGGCGCGCGGACGCGAGTTGTAGTTGGAGCTCATGACGTGGCCGTAGGCCCCTGCCACACCGATCGCCAAGAGGTCGCCGGGCGCGAGCGCGAGGTGCCGATCGTGCGCCAGGAAGTCCCCGCTCTCGCAAACCGGACCGACGATTTCCCACGCCTCGACGTCGCCGGCGCGAGGGCGCACCGCGTCGACCGGGTGCCACGCGTCATAGAGAGCGGGACGGAGCAGGTCGTTCATCGCGGCGTCGACGATCGCGAAATTTCTCGCCTCGCCCGTCTTCAGGAACTCCACCTTCGTCAGAAGCACGCCGGCGGCGCCGACGAGGCGCCTTCCGGGTTCGAACAGGAGCCGTTCGGGGCGTCCCGCGAAGAGGTCGCGCACCATCTCCGCGTACTCGGAAAGCCGCACGGGATGCTCGTCGCGGTAGCGGATGCCGAGCCCGCCACCGAGGTCGACGTGCTCGATCGCCATCCCGTCCGCGCGCAGTCCGTCGACGAGGTCGAGCACCTTGCTCGCCGCTTCGCGGTAGGGCTCGAGCTCGGTGATCTGCGACCCGATGTGGATGTCCACGCCGCGCACCGCGACGTTCGGCAGGCGCGCCGCCCGTCGGAAAAGCTCGGGCGCCCGATCGAAGGCGACGCCGAACTTGCTCTGCGCGAGGCCGGTGGCGATATACGGATGCGTCTTGGGGTCGACGTCGGGGTTCACCCGGAAGCTGATCGGCGCGCGCTTGCCGCTGCTTGCGGCCACGGCATTCAGCCGATCGAGCTCGCCTTCGGACTCGACGTTGAAGCACAGGATGCCGGCGTCGAGCGCCTGCCGCATTTCCGCTTCCGTCTTCCCGACGCCGGAGAATACGACCTTGCCCGGATCGCCGCCCACCGCGAGCACACGCGCGAGCTCTCCGCCGGAGACGATGTCGAAGCCGCTGCCCAGGCGCCCGAAGAGATCCACGACGGCGAGGTTCGAGTTCGCCTTGAGCGCGTAGCAAACGAGATGGTCGACGCCGGCAAACGCCGAGTCGTATTCGCGGAAGGCGCCCTCGAGCGCGGCACGCGAGTAGACGTAGCACGGCGTGCCGTACCTCGCGGCGATGGCGGACAGCGGCACGCCTTCGGCATGCAGCTCGCCGTCGCGGTAGGCGAACGCGCTCAGCGGACCCCCACGCTCGCCTCGCTCGCTGCCTCCCGAGGGGGCGCAATTCGCATTCGGGCGCAGCCTCCTTGGTACGTCTGCGCGATGCGAGTTGCAGCGTGTCGGCGGCTTACGCTCGCGCGGCGACGCGCCCTTCGGGCCTTGCCTCGCCCGGCGGGCTCGGCCGCCCTGCTCACCAAGCGCCCCCTCGTGCTCATGGCTTCTTCTCGGCCGCGCCGGGTTGCGTCGATGTTGCGCCCGGCTGCGGCGGCGTCGCGGCCGGCTGTGCCGGCGCATTGCCCGGCTGCGCCGCAGGAGAGGCGGCCGGAGGCGGCTGCGGCGCGGGCGGCAGGTACAGCGGGCCCTTGATCCCGCACGACGCGCAGGCGAGCGCGGCAGCGAGAGCGAGATGACGTAACATCATCGGGAAATCCTAGCACGCGCCTTCGTGCCCACCGATACCGAATTCATCGCCTCCGTCGATGCCGTGCTCGCCGCGATCGGCGGCGCGCTCGACCGCGCGCTCGACGAGAGCGACGCCGATGCCGACTGGAGCTTGAACGACGGCATCCTCACGATCGACTGCGGAGCGGGCGGCAAGCTCATCGTGAACCGGCACGTGCCCAACCGCGAGATCTGGGTCGCGGCGCGCGCAGGGGGCTACCACTTCCGCCCGGGCGGCGGGACGTGGGTCGACACTCGATCCGGCGAAGCGCTCGCGGCAACCCTCGCCCGGCTGCTGCGCGAGCAGGCGGGGCTGACGGTCGACCTGTCCGTGGTTTGAGCCTTCGCTACGCCGCGAGCAGCGCGGTCCAGTCCTCGAGCTCGCGCCGCAGCGCGACGTGACCGGGCATCAGCGACTCCACGAGCGCCCAGAAACGCGGCGAGTGATTGAGCTCCACCAGGTGGGCGACCTCGTGCGCGACGACGTACTCGGCAAGCGCCGGCGGCAGCTGCACGAGCCGCCAGTTGAGGCGGATCTCGCCGCGGGCGTTGCAGCTTCCCCACTCGCTGCGCGCGTTCGACAAGCGCAGCGTCGGCGGCGTGCGCGTGATGCGCCCGGCGTAGGCCTCGACCTGCGGCGCGACGAGCGCCCAGGCCTCGTCGCGCAGCCATTTGCCGACGAGCTCGGCAACCTCGGATTCGACCTGCGCGCGCGGGTGCAGGACGGTCAGGTTGAAGAGGTCGGGCCATACGTGCTTGCGTCGTCCCGGGAACACTTCGAGCGCGAGCTCGCGGCCGCGGTACAGGATCGGCGCGCCCGACTTCCACTCGCGCGGCATGACCTCGCGCCTGCGGCTGCGCCACTCGGCGAGCGCCCGCACGATCCACTGCGCCCGCTCGAACAGCGCCTCCTCGATCTCCGACAGCGTGACCCAGCGCGGCGCGCGCACCGTGAGCCCGCTCAAGTCGACTTCCATGCCGATGGTGCGGCGGCGGGCCCGGACGAGGCGGTAGTCGACGGTCTGGCCGGCGAGCACGATCTTGCGCGGGTGGCCGTCGCGGCCGCGGCGCGTGATCTGGTCCATGGTCAGGTGAGCCGTCATGATGGAATGCCGAGCCGTGCGACTTCGCCCTCGATCCAGGTCTCGATTTCCTGCGACAGCGCAGCCACGTCCTTGCCCTGCGGCGAGATCGCCGGGCCGACCGTCATCGTAATCGTCCCGGGGCGCTTGCCCCACATGCCCTTCGGCCAGATGTAGCCCGCGTTGTGCGCGACCGGGATCACCGGAACGTTCATCGCGACGGCGAGCCGCGCGCCGCCCGTCTTGTACTTGGCGCGCTTGCCGGCGCGAATACGCGTGCCTTCCGGGTAGATCACGATCCAGAAGCCCTGGGCGAAGCGCTTCTTCCCCTGCGACACGATCTGATCCATCGCGTCGATGCCCGCCTTGCGGTCGATGGTGATCGGCGAGGCGAGCCTGAATCCCCAGCCGAAGAACGGGATCGACAGCAGCTCCTTCTTCGCGACGAAGGCGAGCGGCGGGAAATACAGGTTGAGCGCGAGCGTTTCCCACGTCGAGCTGTGCTTCGACATGACGATGTGCGGGTTGGCGAGGGTGTCGGCAGGGATGTTCTCGAGGCCCTGCACCTTCCAGTCGATCCCGCAGAGCAGGCGTACCGCCTGAAGGTTGAGCCAGCACCAGTGAGCGGCGATCTTGTAGCGCGGCACGCGAGGCAGCCAGAACCCGCCGACCAGCGCTGCGGCGTAGAACGGCGTGACGACGGCTTGGAACAGCAGGAAGGCGATGGAGCGGAGCTTCGACGCCATCTCTCGCAGCGGCCTACTCCCCGGCCAGGAGCGCGGAGACCGCGAACGCCAGGTCCGGGAAGATGACCGTGCTCCTCGGGAAATCGCCTTCGCGCAATGTTTTCTCGCCCTTTCCGGTCAGCACGAGCATCGGCTGCGCGCCGACCGCCTCCGCCGCCTGCAGGTCGCGCAAAGAGTCGCCGATGCAGGGCACCCCCGTCAACTCCGTGTTGAAGCGCTTGCCGATCTCGAGCAGCATGCCCGGCTTGGGCTTGCGGCACTCGCATTTCGAATCGGCAGTATGCGGGCAGAAGAACACGGCGTCGACCCGGCCGCCGGCGTGCGCGAGCGCCTTGTGCATCTTCTCGTGGATCGAGTTGAGCATGCCCATGTCGAACAGGCCGCGGCCGATGCCGGACTGGTTGGTCGCGACCACGACGCGATAGCCCGCGTGGTTCAGCCGCGCGATCGCCTCCACGCTGCCCGGGACGGGGCGCCATTCCTCAGGCGCCTTGATGAACTGGTCGCTGTCGTAGTTGATCACCCCGTCGCGGTCGAGAACGATGAGCTTGACCGCGCGGGTCGGCACGACGGCGTCGGCGAGCTGGACCATGGTCTGGTCGGGGCCCTATTGCGCGAGCTTCGAGATGTCGGCGACGCGGTTCATGGTATGCGCCACGCCGCGAAGCAGGGCGAGGCGGTTGGCGCGTACGACCGGGTCGTCGGCCATCACCATCACGTCGTCGAAGTAGCGATCGACCACCGGCTTGGCCGACGCGAGCGCGCGCAGCGCGCCTTCGTAGTCTCCTTTGCCGAAATCGTCCTCGACTTGCGGCGACAGGCGCTGGAACATGAGATAGAGGTCGTGCTCCGCGCCGTCGGCAAGCCGCGCCCGGTCCACCGCGGTCGCCGCTTCGCTGCCGCTCTTACGCAGGATGTTCACGATGCGCTTGTTGGCGGCCGACAGGGCGGCCGCTTCCGGAAGCGTCGCGAACGCCTGCACCGCCGCGAGCCGCGACGGCAGGTCGGCGATGGTCTCCGGCCGCGCGTCGAGCACCGCCGCAACCTGATTCGCCGAGTAGCCTTGGTCGCGCAGGTAGCCGCGCAGGCGGTCGTACACGAAGTCCTGCACCGCGTCGCCTTCGTGCGCGACGGCCGGCACGGCGGCGAACGCCTCGAACGCGAGCGCGACCAGCGTTGCGAGCGACACCGGATGCCGGCGCTCGACCAGGATGCGCACGACGCCGAGCGCGGCGCGGCGCAGGCCGAACGGGTCCTTGTCGCCGGTCGGCGCCTGGCCGATGCCGAACAGGCCGGCGAGCGATTCGAGCTTGTCCGCGAGCGCGACGGCCTGCGCCACACCGCTTTCCGGCAGCTCGCCGCCCGCGGACTTCGGCCAGTAATGCTGCTCGACCGCCGCCGCCACGATGGCGGGCTCGCCGTCGTGGGTGGCGTAATAGCGCCCCATGAGGCCTTGCAGCTCCGGGAACTCACCGACCATGTCGGTGACGAGATCCGCCTTGGCGAGCGCGGCGGCGCGGCCGGCGGCGCCGGCGTCGGCGCCGATCATCGGCGCGATGCGCTGCGCGAGAAAGCGCAGGCGATCGGCGCGCTGCGCCAGCGTGCCGAGCTTGTTGTGATAGACGATGCCCGCGAGCTTCGGCAGGCGAGCGTCGAGGCGCTGCTTGCGGTCCTGGTCGAAGAAGAACTTGGCGTCGGCAAGACGCGCGCGCAGGACGCGCTCGTTGCCCGCGACGATCGCCGACGGATCGCGCGTTTCGAGGTTGCTTACGACCAGGAAGCGGTTGACGAGTTTCCCGGCGTCGTCGGCGAGCGCGAAGTAGCGCTGGTTGAGCTGCATCGTGAGGATCAGGCTTTCCTGCGGCACCGCGAGGAACGCCGCGTCGAACGTGCCGGCGTACACGACCGGCCATTCGACGAGCGCCGTCACTTCGTCCAGGAGCGCGTCGGGCATGATCGGTGTCGCGTCGCCGGCGGCCGTCTCCAGGTTCACCTGGATGGTCGCACGGCGTGCGGCGAAGGAGGGAATCACCTTTCCCTCAGCCTCGAGCGCGGGGGCATAGGCCTCGGCATTCGCAAGATCGACCGGCCGGTGCGAGAGGAAGCGGTGGCCCTGCGTCGTGCGTCCGGCCACCATGCCCAGCGCGGTCACCGGCACGATCTCGCTGCCGTAGAGAGCGACGAGGCGATGCGCCGGGCGCACGAACCTCTCGTTGTTGTAGTACTTCCCGGGGCTCGCGTAGCTCATCACCTTGGGGATGGGCAACTCCGCGATGGCCCTGTCGAGCGCGACCTGCAGCCCTTCGTCGAGCAGGACGCCGGGTTTCGTGCCCTCGTGGAACAGCGACTCGGCTTTGCCGTCCATCTCGCGGACGAGCTTCGCATCCAGGGAGAGTCCGAGCGAGGCGAGCTTCTTGACGAGCGTCTGCGTCGGCTTGCCGGAAGCGTCGTAGGCCACCGACACCGGCAGCACCTTCTGCTTGAACGGTTTGTCCGCCGATTTCGCGGCGACGTCGGGAATGCTCACGGCGAGGCGGCGCGGCGTGGCGAACGATTGGCGCAGCGCGCCCTCGGCGACGAATCCGTCCCTGGCGAGCGCCGCGGCGATGCCTTCCGCGAACGCCGCCTCGAGCCTCGGCAACGCCTTCGGCGGCAGCTCCTCGGTGAAGAGCTCCACGAGCAACGTGGCCACGCTCATGCAGCCTTCCCCCGTTGCTCGGGCGGCAGCATCGGAAAGCCCAGGGCCTCGCGCGACTCGACATAGGCGGTAGCGACGAGCTTCGCGAGAGTGCGGATGCGGCCGATGTACGCGGCGCGCTCCGTCACCGAGATCGCGCCGCGCGCATCGAGCAGGTTGAACGTGTGCGCCGCCTTGAGGATCATCTCGTAGCCCGGCAGCGGCAGCTTCGCCTCGAGCAGGCGCTTTGCCTCGCCTTCGAAAAAGGCGAACTGCTCGAAGAGCTTCGGCGCGTTGCTCTCGTCGAAGGCGTAGCGCGACTGCTCGACCTCGTTCTGGAAGAACACGTCGCCGTACGACATCTGACTCGTGTAGCGAAGGTCGTACACCGATTCCACGTTCTGCAGGTACATCGACATCCGTTCCAGGCCGTACGTGATCTCGCCGGTGATCGGGTTGCAGTCGAGCCCGCCCACTTGCTGGAAGTACGTGAACTGCGTGATCTCCATGCCGTTCAGCCACACCTCCCAGCCGAGGCCCCATGCGCCCAGCGTCGGGTTCTCCCAGTCGTCCTCGACGAAGCGCACGTCGTTCCTGGCAAGGTCGAAGCCGAGCGCCGTGAGCGAGCCCAGGTAGAGGTCGAGGATGTTCGCGGGCGAGGGCTTCAGCACGACCTGGAACTGGTGGTGCTGGTGCAGCCGGTTCGGATTCTCGCCGTAGCGGCCGTCCTTCGGCCGCCGCGAAGGCTGCACGTACGCGGCGCGCCACGGCTCGGGGCCGAGTGCACGCAGGAACGTCGCGGTATGCGACGTCCCGGCGCCGACCTCCATGTCGTACGGCTGCAGGAGCGCGCAGCCTTGACGACCCCAGTAGTCCTGCAGGCGCAGGATGACTTCCTGAAACGTGATCATCGCGAATGCGGCGCGGGCGGACCGCGGGTAACTTCTTGAATACTGCGGATTTTACCGGTTTCGGCCGTAAAGCGCCGCGACCGCGAGTAACAACAGCGCGAGGATCAACGCGGGCCAATCCCCGAATCGCAGGTAAGGCGTCTCGCCGGCGCGCCCTTCCACGTTCAGCTCGAGGATGCCCCGCTCGAACCACGGGAGCTCCGAAATCACGCGTCCGTGGTGGTCGATGGCCGAAGTGATGCCGCTGTTGGTCGCCCGCAGCATCGGCCGGCCGGTCTCGAGCGCCCGCATCGCCGCGATCTGGTTGTGCTGCCGCGCCGCGATCGAGTGCCCATACCAACCGTCGTTGGTCACGTTGACGAGCATGTTTGCCGCCCGCGCCGCGGCGATGAGCTCCTGGCCGAAGGCATCTTCGTAGCAGATGTTGACGGCGACCTTCTGGCCTGCCGCGTTGAACGGAGGCTGATCAAGCGGCCCCGCTGTTTGATCGGCGAGCGGTATCTGCAGCACCTGGTTGATGAACCACCCGGCAACCGGCTTGAACGGAATCGTCTCGCCGAACGGCACGAGGTGGCGCTTGCGATACAACTGAGGCGTCGAGGCGTCCAGGCCCACGACGCTGTTGTAGATGCGCTCCTCGCCGCCGGGTCGCAACGGCGGCTCGGCGATGAAAAGGCCGGCGAGGACGATGCCGTTGCGCGTGCTCGCCTCCGATGCGAGGCGAGCGAACACCTCGCCGGGGATCTCGTCCGCGAACTCCGCGTACGCGCTCTCGGGCATGACCACGATCCGGCCCCTGGCACTTCGCACGAGCTGGTCGTAAATCTCGCGGTTGCGTGGACGAAACGACGGATCGAACTTCTGGGCCTGGGAGATATTGCCCTGAAGCAGGGATATCGCCACCGGCGCACCCTCCGACCGCGTCCATTCCATTCGCGATTGCAACGCGCCGGCGGCGGCCAACACCGCGATGCTGCCAAGCCAGGCCACCACGTGGCGTCGCCTCGATTCGGCCACTGCGGTCGTGATACCGGCTATGGCCGCCGCCGAGCTCGCGACCACCATTGATACGAGGAACACGCCGCCCGTCGGCGCGTAGCCGGCGAAGGGCAGCCCGCCGCTCGAGGGCAGCTCCGCGTAGCCCATGGCGAGCCAAGGAAATCCGGTGAACAGGTAGCTGCGCAGCCACTCGCAGAGCGTGTACGCGGCGGCCGCCGCAAGAAGGCGCCCAACGCCCTGTCCGGGCGTCAGCCGCACGGCCGTCCAGCCGGCAAGCGCGGTCCACAGCGACGAACAGGTCACGAATACCGCGGTGGCGAGGACCGCGACGGGTGCCGGCATGGCGCCGAACGTCTCGAGCGCGATGTAGACCCACGACGTGCCGACGCCGAAGAGTCCGACGCCGAAGAAGAAGCCGATCCAAGCCGCGGCGCGCGGGGTATCGGCGCTCGACCACAACAGAAACAATCCCGACAGCGCCGCCACGTTGACCAGCGGCATCTCGAACGGCGCGAACGCGAGCACGCAGCCCGCACCGGCAGCGAGCGCCAGGAGGCGCGTTGCGCAAGTCACTCGCGGCAAGGGCTCAAGGCGCTGGCTTCGGCGCCGCCGGCGCGATCTTCTCGACCTGGAGCGTGTGCAGGCGGCGACTGTCGGCGCGCAGCACGCGGAAGCGCAGGTCGTCCATGGTGGTCGTCTCGCCGCGCTTCGGCAGCCGTCCGAACGCGCGCAGCACGAGCCCGCCGACCGTGTCGAACTCGTCGTCGGGGAACGAGGTGCCGAACTGCGAGTTGAAGTCGGCGATCTCGGTCTGCGCCTTCACCCGGAAGCGGCCGTTCGCCTCGGGAATGATGTTGTCGTGGCTTTCGTCGAAGTCGTACTCGTCCTCGATGTCGCCGACGATCTGCTCGAGCACGTCCTCGATGGTCACGAGGCCCGACACGCCGCCGTATTCGTCCACGACGATGGCGATGTGGTTGCGGTTGGCGCGGAACTCGCGCAAGAGCACGTTCAGACGCTTCGACTCGGGCACGAACACCGCGGGCCGCAGCGTGTCGCGGAGCGTGAACGCCGCCGGGTTGGCGAAGTAGTTCAGAAGCTCCTTGGCGAGCAGGATCCCGATCACGTCGTCCTTGCTCTCGCCGATCACCGGGAAGCGCGAGTGGCGCGTCTCGACGACGAGCGGCAGGAAATCGGGCACGGCGTCGTCGACCGAGACGCAGTCCATCTGCGCCCGCGGGATCATGATGTCGCGCACCGTGGTCTCCGATACCGACAGCACGCCCTCGATCATCGACAGCGCGTCGGCGTCGAGGAGGTGCCGCTCGAACGCGCCGCGCAGGATGTCGAGGAGCTCGTCGCGGTCCTCGGGCTCGCGAAGCAGCATCGCCGTGATGCGCTCCATGAGCGTCGGCTTGTCGCCGTTGCGGTCGGCTTCGTTAACCATAGGGGTCGGGGAGGCCGAGCCGCGCGAGGATCTCGGTCTCGCGCGCTTCCATGACGGCGGCGTCGGCGGCGCGCTCGTGGTCGTGGCCTTGCAGGTGCAGCATGCCGTGGACCACCAGGTGGGCGTAGTGCGCGGCCAACGTTTTTCCCTGAGCGTCCGCTTCCTTGCGCACGACCGGCGCGCACAGGACGATGTCGCCGGCGCGAGGTGCGGCATCATCGTACACGAACGTCAGCACGTTGGTCGCGTAGTCGCGTCCGCGATACTCGGCGTTGAGCGCCCGGCCCTCGATGGCCGTGACGAAGCGCACGGTGACGGTCGCGTCGCCGTCCTGCGCCGCCTTGACCCAGCGGCGCACCTGCGCGTGCGTCGGGAGCTCGCGCGCGGAAGTGGCGTACTGCACCGAAAGGGTGAGGGCAGGCGCGCCGCGGCGCCCTGCGGGCGGAGCGGGCCGTATCACCGCGACGGCGTGCGCGGGGCGCGCTTGGCGGCCTCGCGGTCGTAGGCGTCGATGATCTTCTGCACGAGCGGGTGGCGCACGACGTCGGCGCTCGTGAAATGGCGAAACGCGATGCCGCGCACGCCGGCCAAGATGCGCGCCGCCTCGATGAGGCCGCTCTTCTGCCCGCGGGCGAGGTCGATCTGCGTGACGTCGCCGGTGACCACGGCCTTGGTCCCGAAGCCGATGCGAGTGAGAAACATCTTCATCTGCTCGGGCGTCGTGTTCTGCGCTTCGTCGAGGATGATGAACGAATGGTTGAGCGTTCGCCCGCGCATGTATGCGAGCGGCGCCACCTCGATGGTGGTGCGCTCGAAGAGCTTCGCGACCTTGTCGAACCCCATGAGGTCGTACAGTGCGTCGTAGAGCGGCCGCAGGTAAGGGTCGACCTTCTGCGCGAGGTCGCCGGGCAGGAATCCCAGCCGCTCGCCCGCCTCGACGGCGGGACGCACGAGCACGATGCGCTTTACCGCGTCGCGCTCGAGCGCATCGACGGCGCAAGCCACGGCGAGATACGTCTTGCCGGTTCCCGCGGGCCCGATCCCGAACGTGATGTCGTGGCTCATGATGTCCTTGAGATACGACACCTGGTTGGGCGTGCGGCCGTGAAGGTCGGGACGGCGCGTGTGCAGCGGCGGCGACTCGTCGTCGTCCTCGCCGCGCGCGCTCTTCTGGGTCGTGATCTCGACCAGCCCGAGCTGGATGTCGTCCACCGAGAGCGGCTTCTCGGCGGCGGCGTAGAAGCGCTGCAGCGCCTCGGCGGCGCGCGCAGTCTGCGCCGGGGCGCCCGTGATGGTGAACGCGCCGCCGCGATGCGAGATCGCGACGTCGAGCGCGGCCTCGATCTGGCGCAGGTTCGCGTCGAGCGGTCCCGTGAGATTGGCAAGCGCTCGGTTGTCGAGCGGCGCCAGGGTCACCGACGTCTGCGGGCGCTTCGGCATCGGCGCTGACGGGCCCTAGAGGGATTGACGCATGAGCGGCGCTTTGAGGGCCTCGTCGAGCGTCGCGAGGCTTTCCGCGACGTGGGCGCGCGTCTCCGCCGATGCCTTCGGCCGTTTCTGCATCGCCGCGAGCTCGCCGCGCAGCTTCTGCGCGTCGGCGCGCAAGAGCGCACGCGCGTCGGCCGGCATGTTCGGCGCCGGGCGGACCACCGTCAGCGCGACGCGCGTGACATATTCGCGCTGGAGGTTTCGCCGGACGAGCGTGATGTTCTCACCGGTGGACAGCTCGCTGAAAATGGCCTTGTGCAGCGTCGCGTAGAGCTCGGACACGGTGAGGGCCTGCGACGGGTCGCTTACCTTGAGCTCGTTGTTGAGCAGGCGCTGCGCGACTTCGGGGCCGAGGAGCGGCGTCAGCACCGAGCGCTGCAGCTCGAGCACCTGCTGGTCCACGGCGACGTCGACCGTCGGCACGTTGCGCCCGAGGTCGCGCGCCTCGTCGATGTCGACATCGGTGATGGCGAGCTTGCTCAGGAACGCCGGCGAGAACCGGAAGCTGTCTGCCGCGAACACGGTGCTGGCGAGCAGGTTGAGCGCGGCGCGCTGCTTCGCCGCCGGGATGGGCTCGAGCGGCGCGCGGCCGCTGCCGGCATGGTCGGAGTGCAGCGTGAGCCCGCCGATGTACTTGGCCGCCTGCTGCGCGCTTTGCCGGATCTCGAACAGCCCGCGGTTGAAGTTGCGGCGCAGGAGCGCGTACTTCTCCCCGGGCTGGAGCGCCTTCGATTCCGTGAGCTCCCACAGCTCGTGGCCGAGCTTCAACTGCCGCTCGGCGTACGCGAGCGGATCGGTACCGAGGTCGAACGTGTTCACGCGCGGGTCGAGCCCGCTGTTGAAGAGCGAGTCGTCGGCCATGAACGCGAGCTGCGGCTCGTTGCTGCGGCTCGCGATCTCCGCGAGCTCGGCGGCTTCCTGCTCGGGGGGGATCTGGCGGTAGCCGTACTCGATGGCCCAGTAGTCGTAAGGTCCGAGGGTCGACATGTGGTACTCGCCCTGCCGCTCGCCCCGCAGCGCGATATTGGGCGGCGCGTACTCCATGACCGACCCGGTGAGCCCGTTCTTCTTGGTGAACTCGGCGTCGGAGAGCTGCTCGTCGGTGTACACGGTGGACGCGCGGAAGTTGTGCGTCAGGCCGAGCGTATGGCCGACCTCGTGCATCGTGGTGGCCATGAGTTTCGCCTGGATGAAGGCCTCGGCCTCGGGGCCGTCGAGCGTGAGCGCGCCGCGCGCCTCGAGCAGCAGCATGGCGAA
>DATJXV010000210.1:0-5463 GCA_035499955.1 Casimicrobiaceae bacterium | reverse complement strand
CGGAGCGGGCGCTTGGTCAGAATTCGTAACCGTCCCGCGTTGCGTTCGGCGACAAAGAACTGCTTGACGAGTCGGTCCTCCAGCGAGTGGAAGGCGATGACCGCCAGGCGTCCGCCCGGCGCGAGCCGCTCGACCGCCTGCGGCAGCGTCATCTGCACTTCCTCAAGCTCCCGATTGACGAAAATCCGTACAGCTTGAAAGGTGCGCGTCGCCGGGTCCTGGCCCGGCTCCCGTGTGCGGACCGCCGCACCCACGAGATCGGCAAGTTGGCGGGTCGTGCGGATGGGCGCGTGCCGGCGAGCAGCAACAATCGCCGCTGCAATCTGTTTAGCAAACCGTTCTTCCCCATACCCCCGGATGACCTCTTGGATTTGGTTTTCTTCGGCCGCCGCGAGCCACTGCGCGGCGCTGAGGCCCTGCGACGGATCCATGCGCATGTCGAGCGGCCCCTCGGCGCGGAATGAGAATCCGCGCTGCGGGTCGTCCAGCTGCGGCGAGGACACGCCAAGGTCGAACAGCACTCCGTGCACGTGCGCCGCGCCCTGCGCATCGAGCGCCTGCGCGAGCGCGCTGAAGGGCGCGTGCGTGATCGAGAAGCGCGGGTCGGAGATCGAGCGCGCCGCCGCCACCGCCTGCGGGTCGCGGTCGAGCGCGATCAGCCGTCCGCGCGGGCCGAGCCGCTCGAGAATCCGTCGCGCATGGCCGCCCCGGCCGTACGTGGCGTCCACGTACGTCCCGTCGGGCCGGATCGACAGCGCCTCGACCGCTTCGGCGGCGAGAACCGGACGATGCTCGGCGGCGCTCGCGCTCATCGGCGCTCAAAGGGAGAAGTCCTCCATCCCGGGCGGCGGGCTCGCCGGCCCGGCGAGCGCCTGCGAGAGCTTCGCGTTCCAGACGCCCGAGTCCCACAGCTCGAAATAGCCGCCCTGCCCGACGAGCATGGCGTCGCGCTCGAGCTTGGCGTGCAGGCGCAGTGCGCCGGAGATCAGCAGGCGCCCCGAGCTGTCGGGCGCCACGTGCTCCTCGAAGCCGAGGAGCAGCCGCTTCCACCAGCTCGCCTGCGGATGCAAGCTCGGAAAGCCTTGAGCGCGCACGCGCACCGGTTCCCAAGCGGCGGGGGGATACAGGAGCACGCAGCCGTCGGGGTGCGCGGTCAGGACGACGTGCGTCGCGCCGGCCAGCAGGGCATCACGGTGGCGCGTGGGGATCGCCAGGCGCCCCTTCGCGTCGAGCGTCACCACCGCTGCGCCATGAAACGCTCCGCCCATGCCCCTTCTCTCCACGGCTAACCGGGGCCAGGATCTTCCTCCCCATGTTTAGCCACTTTTTTCTACCTTTTCCCACTCTAGGTGAAGGGAAAGCGGAGGTCAAGCCAAATGTTCAGGCTTGACAAAGACTTAGCGTCGTTTTTGAAGAGCGTTTCTTGAAATTAAATACACTTCTTTTTCAATAGGTTACAAATCCTACTGAAAGTGCCGTCTTAGGACTGCCGAGACCTCACCCTCGGGCAAGCTTGTCGAGGGCCTCGGCCTGGAGGCCAAGCTTCGCCCCCGCGGCATGGATCTCCGACCAGGTGGTCGCGTCCACCGCGATGCCCTCTTTCTCGCGCTTCGCGCGTGTCTCGCGCTCGGGATCGCCCGCGATGCGCACGCGGTCGGCGCCCGGTGCGGGTGGCGATTGCTTGACCCACTCGACAAACGCTCGCGCCTCCGGCACGAACACGTCTGCGGTGCCGAGCCTGTGCGGGTCGATCAGGATCGAGAGCATGCCGTTCAGCACGCGCTTCTTCGAGCGATCAGTCGTGTGCCAGGTGCCGCCGCCCGAGAGCGCGCCGCCCAGCAACTCGCACACGACGGCGAGGCCGTAGCCCTTGTGCAGTCCGAACGTGGTCAGCGCGCCGAACGGCTCGATCACGCCGAAGCGCGGGTCGATCGTCGGGCGGCCCGTGTCGTCGAGCAGCAGCCCGGGCGGGAGCTTCTCCCCCTTGTTGTGCGCGACGCGCACCTTGCCTTGCGCGACGCCGCTCGTCGCCATGTCGAGGATGAACGGCGGCTGGCCCGCGAGCGGTATGCCGATCGTGCAGGGGTTGGTGCCGAAACGCGCGTCGCTGCCGCCGAAGGGCGCGACGATGGAGCGCGAGATGACGTTCACGAAGCTGATCGACACCAGCCCCTGCGCCACCGCCTGCTCGGCCCACTGACCGATGCGGCACAGGTGGTGCGAGTTCGCGAGCGCCATGACGCACACGCCGTGCGCCTTCGTGCGCTCGATCGCGATCGCGGTCGATTCCAGCCCGATCACCTGCCCGTAGCCCGCCTGGCCGTCGAGCGCGACGAGCGCCCCGCCGTCGAACTTCACCTGCGGGTGACGGTTGGGCGCGAGGCCGCCTTCCTTCAGCGACTCCACGTAGCGCGGGATCATGCCGATGCCGTGCGAGTCGTGGCCGGTCAGGTTGGCGGTGACGAGGTTCTCGGCGACGAGCTTCGCTTCGCGCGGCTCGCTGCCGCCGGCGGCAACGATCGCCTCGATGGCGCGGGCAAGGGGCGCGGCCCGGAAGACATGGGAGGTCGGCATGGGGGCGGAGTTTATAATGCCCCGCACCCGTATCCGCCCCCATGATCGACAAGTTCATCGCCACCGCGGAGGAAGCGCTCGCCGACGTGCCCGACGGCGCGACGGTCCTGATCGGTGGTTTCGGCAACGCCGGCATGCCCGCGCAGCTGATCGAAGCGCTGATCGCGCAGGGCGCCAGGGGCCTGACCGTGGTCAACAACAACGCGGGGAACGCGGACGCCGGGCTCGCGGCGCTGATCGGCGCGAAGCGCGTGCGCAAGATCATCTGCTCGTTCCCCCGTCAGGCGGACTCGTGGCATTTCGACAAGGCCTACCGCGCGGGCGAGATCGAGCTCGAGCTCGTGCCGCAGGGCACCCTCGCCGAGCGCATCCGCGCCGCGGGCGCAGGCGTGGGGGCCTTCTACACGCCGACGGCCTACGGCACCCGCCTCGCCGAGGGCAAGGAGACGCGCCGGATCGGTGGCATCGACTACGTGCTGGAGTATCCGATCCACGCGGACTACGCGCTGATCAAGGCCGACCGCGCCGACCGCTGGGGCAACCTCACCTACCGCATGACGGCGCGCAACTTTGGGCCGATCATGGCCGCCGCCGCGCGCGTCACGGTCGCGCAGGTCCGCGAGACGGTGGGCCTGGGCGAGCTCGACCCCGAGATCGTCGTCACGCCCGGCATCTTCGTGCAGCGCGTGGTGCGCATCCCTTCGCTGAGGCAGGCCGCATGAAGAAGCTCGACCGCAAGCAGATTGCCGCGCGCCTCGCGCGCGACATCCCGGACGGCGCCTACGTGAACCTCGGCATCGGCCTGCCGACGCTGGTCGCCGACTACCTGCCGAAGGACCGCGAGATCATCCTGCACAGCGAGAACGGCGTGCTCGGCATCGGCCCGCGGCCGGCCCCCGGCGACGAGGACGAAGACCTGATCAATGCCGGCAAGGAGCCGGTGACCCTGCTGAAGGGGGGATCCTTCTTCCATCACGCCGACTCGTTCGGCATGATTCGCGGCCGCCACCTCGACTACTGCGTGCTTGGCGCGTTCCAGGTCTCCGCGCAGGGCGACCTCGCCAATTGGCACACCGGCGCGCCCGACGCGATTCCCGCCGTCGGCGGCGCAATGGACCTCGCCGTGGGCGCAAAGCACGTCCTGGTCATGATGGAGCACCTGACCAAGGACGGGAAATCCAAGATCGTCGAGCGCTGCACCTACCCGCTGACCGGCGCGCGCTGCGTGGGCCGCATCTACACGGACCTCGCGGTGCTCGACGTGCAGGCCGACGGGCTGCACGTCGTCGAGATCCTCGGCGACCTCCCGTTCGACGAGCTGCAGCGCCTGACGGGCGTGCCGCTGAAGAAGCTCGCTACTGCGGCTTGACTCCCGCCGCCGCGAGCACGCGCGCGTAGTCGTCGATCTCGCTGCGCACGAACTTCGCGAAGTCGGCCGGCGACATGTCCATCACGTCGTTGCCGCCATTCACCAGGCGCTCCTTGACCGTCGCGTCGGCGAGCGCGCGGCGCACGTCCGCGTTGATCTTGCTCACCACGTCCGCCGGCATTCCGGCCGGCCCCCAGAGGCCGAACCACAGTGGCGCCTCCGCGCCCGCCGCTCCGGCTTCGGCCGTCGTCGGCACGTCGGGCAGCTGCGGATTGCGCTTGGCGGTGCTGACGGCAAGCGGCCGCAGCTTCCCGCCGCGGATGCTGCCCATCGCGGCCGAGATCGGCGCCCAGTAGGCGTCCACGTTGCCGCTCAGCATCGCGGCGATCACCTCGGGCGTGCCCTTGAACGGGACCTGCAGCATCTGGACGTGCGTGGCGGCGAGGAACTTCTCGGTGTTCAGGTGCGTGCCCGAGCCGATGCCGGCGTGCCCGATGTTGAGCGCCCCCGGCTTCGCCTTGGCAGCGGCGACCAGATCGCCGAGCGTCTTGTACGGGCCGCTCGGCAGCACGGTCAGGACGTTCGGCTGCGTCGCGAGCGGCGCGATGTCGACGAAGTCCTTGGTCGTGTTGTACGGCAACTTGGCGTAGATCGCCGGATTGACGCAGTGCGCGTTCGAGTTCACCAGCAGCGTATAGCCGTCGGGCTCGGCTTTCGCCACCACGGCCGAGCCGATGGAGCCGCCCGCGCCGGGCCGGTTCTCGGCGACGACCGGCTGCCCCCAGTACTCGGACAGCTTCGCCGCGACGATGCGCCCGACGATGTCGGTCGAGCTGCCCGGCGTGAAGGAAATGATCATGTGCACCGGCTTGGTCGGATACGACTGAGCGAACGAGGTCGAGGCGCCGAGCGCCAGCGCCGCGACAAGCAGCTTACGAAAGTCCATCTTTCACCTCCACGTTTTCCGGTTTCAGTTCGACGCCGGAGGCCTCGGCCTGCTGCACGAGCAGCGTGGCGAAATCCTCCTCCCTCATGCCGCGCCCCATCATCGACTGGATGAGGTCGCGCGTGGCCGAGGCGAGGGGCAGCGGCACTTCGAACCGCCGCCCCGCGTCCAGGCCCAGATCCAGGTCCTTGCGCAGCAGCTCCGGCGTGAACGTCACCCTGAAGTCGAGGTTGACGAACGCCGGCGTCTTGTAGCGCGTAAAGGTCGAGCCCATCACGCTCTGGTTGAGGAAGTCGAGAAAGGCGTGCCGCGGGACGCCCGCCTTCTGCGCCAGCACTGTGATCTCGGCGAGCGACTGCGTCACCACGCCGAGGAACACGTTGTGGCAGATCTTGACGATGCGCGCGAGCTCGCCCTCGCCGACGTAGCTCGCGGCGGGGCCGATCATCTTCAGGTAGGGCAGCGCCTCGTCGAACGCGGCGCGCGGCCCCGAGCACACGAAGCTGAGCTTGCCCGCCTTGATCACCTTGGCGTTGCCGGACACCGGCGCCGCGAGATAGGCGATGCCGCGCTT
>DATJXV010000209.1:0-10293 GCA_035499955.1 Casimicrobiaceae bacterium | reverse complement strand
CGCCATGCGGTCGGCGAAGATCCAGCTTCCCCCCGAGCTCGCGTTGACGACATCGCGGACGAGCCTCGGGTCGAGGCCCGCCTTCGCCGCGAGCGCCATCGCCTCCGCGCTCGCTGCGAGATTGACGGCGGCAAGAAGATTGTTGATCACCTTGAACTTGGCTGCCTCGCCGGGACGCAACCCGACGCGGAACACCTTGCCCGCGACCGCGGCGAGCACCGGGGCCAGCCGATCGAGCGCGGCCGCGCGACCTGCGACCATCATCGTCATCGTGCCGTCCGCCGCGCGGGCCGGCCCGCCGGACACCGGCGCGTCGACCAGGTCGGCTGCGATCCGCGCCGCCAAGGCTTCGACGTCGCCGGGCGCGATCGTGGAGCCGATCACGACGATCGCGTCGCGACGCAGCGCCGATGCGGCGCCGCCGGGCCCGAAGATCACGGCCTCGATCTGCGCCGCGTCCACGACGAGCAGGATGACCACCGGGCAGGCCGCGGCCATCGCCGCGGGGGAGGGATGACAGACGGCGCCGAGGCGCGAAGCCTCCGCCTCGGCCTCCCGGCGGATCTCCCGCACATGCGTCGGGAAGCCGGCGCGCAGCAGGCTGCGCACCACGCCCATGCCCATCGCGCCCGCGCCGATGACGCCGACGTTCACTACTTGGCCGGAGGCATCACGGCGTAGGGCTCGCAGTCGCGCAGCGGTGCCGCCACGTTGTCGACGATGAACGTGAGCTCCGTGCCGCGGCCGCGCAGCTCCATCGTGCCGTTGGAAAAGCGCACCAGCGCGCCCGTCGAGCCGACGGGGATCTGGTATAGCGTGACGCGCTGCGCGCCCGGCAGCAGGACGCGCGCCTCGCCCTCGGCAAAGCGCACGACGAAGCGCTCGCCGTTGAGCGAGCAGGCAAAGGTGGTCTTGGCGAGCTCCTCCTCGTGCTTCTTCTGGAGCGGGTCGCACGCCGCGAGGAGAAGCGAGGCGGCGAGGAGGGCGTAGAGCCTGCGGCGCATGGCGCCAGAATAACACCCGGCTCGCGCAACGCCCCTTAGCACTCCACTACATTCACGGCAACCCCTCCGATCGACGCCGCCTTGTAGCGGCTCGCCATCTTGTGCCCCGAGTCGACGAGCGAGCGCGCGAGCATGTCGAGTCCCACGCGCGGGCGGGGGCTGCGCACCGCGTTGACCGCGGCGTCGTACGCGCGGGAGGCCGCCATCGCGCCGCGCTCGATGCACGGATCCTCGACGCGGCCGCCGGCCAGGTCGCAGCCGAGGCCGAGATGCGGCTCGAGCGCCCGCTCCGCGGCGTGCAGGATCTGCGCGTTGCTCGCGTTGTGGACCGCGGCATAGCCGGCCGCGGCCATCGCGGCGGCGACGCCGACCTCGCCCTGGCAGCCCACCTGGCGCGCGCCCATCGCGCGCAGGAGCCCGCCGACGGCGGCCCCGGCGAGAAGGAAATCCGTGGCGCGCTCGTCGTGCGACATCGGCGCGCCGTCGCGCCACAGCTGCATCAGCGCCGCGACGGGTCCGGCCGATCCGGCCGACGGCGCGGACACGATCCTTCCGCCCACCGCGTTTTCCTCGCCGACGGCCGTCGCGTAGACGGCGCAACGCTGCGCCGGCATCGCGTGGGTCTCGCGCGAGGCGTCATTCCACGCGCGTGCCGTGCGGCGGCGCCCGCCGGGCAGCATGCCGTCGGCGGTGAGGCCGCGCTCCACCGACGCGCGCATGGTCTGCGCCACGAGCAGGAGACCCGTGCGCACCTCGGTGGGACTGAACAGCGCGCATTCGTTGGCGCGCACGACGTCGCAGATGCGCTTGCCGTGCTGGCGGCACGCGTCGAGCAGGGTCTCGGCGGAGGCGTACTGGTACGGCACGCGCGGCATCCATTGGCCGCCGCCTTCGTCGCCCTCGGCGATGACCGCGCCTCCGCCGATCGAGAAATACAGCCTCGAGGCGACGACGTCGCCGCGCAGGTTGCGCGCGAGGAAGCGCACGGCATTGCCGTCGTACGCGACCGAGTGGTTGATGACTTGCCGGATGTCGCGGCCCGGATCGAAGCGGACACGATGCTTGCCCCCGAGGAGCACGGTCGTCTCGGTTTCGGCAAGCTCGCGGCATTGCTTCAGCGAAGCGGCGTCGCAGCGCTCGGGGAGCTGGCCCGCGAGGCCGGCAACGATCGCGGCGTGGCTCGCGTGCTCGCGCCCATGAAAGGCGAGCCCGCCGTAGAGCTCGGCTTCGACACGGTGGATCGTCGCGGCGAGACCGTCTGCGGCGATGTCGTGCACGAAGCGCAGCGCCGCGCGCTGCGGCCCGACCGTGTACGTGGACGACGGCCCCGGCCCGATGCGATACACCTCGAACGCGCTCACGTACACGCGACCCCCCGATGTTTTCCCCAGCTGGACTCGACGGCCCGACCGCTGCGCGCGCTCTGGCGAATGCGCTCTTCTTGTGAACGGGAGTATGCGAAGCTCGGGGCTTGCGCACGTGCCGCATCCGAGGACCGGCGTCGCTCACCCGCCGGACGGCTCTTGTACGTTCTCGTTGTCGATTACAACGCGGGCGGCGCGAAGCGAACGCGCTCGCCGTACGACAACACTTCGGCGAGGTCGCGCTTGCGCAGCGACGCCTGCCGCGCCTGCCACCACTGCGCCTCGAGAAGATCGCCGTGGTGTGCGACGAACGTCGCGCGCACGCGGGGGTCGGTGAGCAGGAAGGTCGCGAACTCCTCGGGAAAGACGTCGTGCGGCCCGACCGGGTACCACACGTCGCCCGACATCTCGTCGAAGCCCGGCGGCGGCTCGGGGATGCGGCGGAAGCGGCAGTCGACCAGGTACTCGATCTCGTCGTAGTCGTAGAACACGACGCGCCCATAGCGCGTGATGCCGAAGTTCTTGAACAGCAGGTCCCCCGGGAAGATGTTCACCGCGGCGAGCTCGCGGATGGCGTCGCCGTAGTCGCGTACCGCGCGCTCGCGCTGCGCCGGCGTCGCGTGCTCGATGTAGAGGTTGAGGGGCGTCATCCGCCGCTCGATGTACAGGTGGCGGATCGTGATGCGGTCGCCGTCCTCCTCGATCTGCGACGGCGCGACGTCGCGCAGCTCGCCGATGAGCTCCTGCGAGAAGCGCTCGCGCGGAAAAGCGACGTCGGAGTACTCGAGGATGTCGGTCATGCGCCCGGCGCGGTCGTGGTGCTTGACGAGCCAGTACTTCTGGCGCACTCGGGCGGCATCGGTGTCCTTGCTCGCGGCGATGCGGTCCTTGATCACCTTGAACACGTACGGGTAAGAGGGCAGCGTGAACACGCTCATCACGAGGCCCTTGATGCCGGGCGCCACGATGAAGCGGTCGCGCGAATGCGCGAGGTGATGCAGGAAATCGCGGTAGAAGAAATTCTTGCCGCCCTTCTGCAGGCCGACCATCGTGTACAGCTCGGAGGCGGTCTTGTCGGGCAGCATGACGCGCAGGAAGCTCACGTAGGCCGACGGCACTTCCATGTCGACGAGAAAGTACGAGCGGTTGGCCGAGAAGAGGAGCGCGAGGTCGATGTCGTCGGTGAGCACCGCGTCGATGTAAAGGCGGCCGTCCGCGGTGTGCTTGAGCGCGATCGCGAACGGCGCGTGGCGCATGCCGTTGACCACACGCCCCACGGCGTACGCGGTCTGGTCGCGGAAGAACAGCGACGACAGCACTTGGATCTGGTGGTTGGCCTCGAGCCGGTAAGGCCGCGTCATGCGCGCGCGGAAGGCGCGCAGCACGTTGCGCAGGTCGCGCCGGAAATCGGCAAAGCGGGTCTCGAGTCGGAGGTCGAGCACGATGTCGACCAGCGCGTGGCGGAGCCCGTTCGCCTGCGGATAGTAGCTGCGATAGGTGGGCGGGTCGGCCTCGATGTGCTCCGTGGAGATCGCGGGCCGCACGAAGATGAAGCGGTTGTGGAAGTACGTGCGATGCAGGATCTTGCAGGAGACCGAGTTGAAGAACGTCTCCGCGCACTCCGGCTGCTTGTGGTCGATGAGAAGGCCGATGAAGTGAAGCTTCACCCGCTCCCACAGCGCGTCGCCACCGCTGCCGTCGAGGCCCGAGGCGCGGAACTCGCGCTCGATGCGCTCGACCGTCTCCGTGACGCGGCGGTCGTAGTAGTCGATGCGGTCGTGGCCGACGTGGCGGATCGCGCGCCAGTTGCCGGTCTCGAAATGCCGCTTGGCGGCGCGTGCGCAATCGCGGAACAGCGCATAGTGGCGGTCGAAGCCGTCGCGCAGCGCCACCGCGATGGCGTGCGCGGTGTCTTCGGCGCTCGGCGCGACGGGCGACAGCGACACGGCGGCTAGGGCGCGGGCCGGCATCTCATAAGAGCCCGAAGGCAATCGCGATGAGGCATGATAGCGCAATGGCTCGTGGTTACCCTGCATGGGCGTTCGTGCTGGTCTGCGCACTCGCGTCGGCGCAAGGCCTCGTCAAATGCGTCGACGCGGACGGCAACGTGACGTACCAGGACTCGCCTTGCGCGAAGGGCCAATCCGGCAGCACCGTGGAACTGCCCAAGGCGGAGACCAAGGAGGACACGAGCGCGTGGGAGGCCGCGGCGCGCGACGCCAAGGTGGTCCGCGGCATGCCGAAGCGCTGGGTGCTGCGCGCGCGAGGCGCGCCCGCCGAGATCCGGCCCGGCGGCTCGCGCGAGGATGCAACCGAGATCTGGCGCTACCCGACGCGCGACGGCGCGGTGCTCGTGGGATTCGCGGGGCCGAACGTCGTCTGGGTGCGCGAGGACGCCGCGCCACGCTTGTCCGCGCCACCCGCCGCGGCCGCCGCCCCCGCGGGCGAGTCGACGCGCGGCGCGCAGAACCGGCGCTTCGTCATTCCGGGCCGCTATTGCGAGCACGTGTTCGCCGAGATCGGCCCCGCCGACCGCGAGGAAACCCTGCCGCCGGCCGACGGCACGCCGCCCACGCCGGCGGTGAAGCGCTATTACTACGAGCCGCAGGCGGGCGATCCTTCGATGCGCACCGTCTTCAGCTGCGTGGACGGCAAGGTCGCCGATGTCGAGCGCACCGTGGTGCGCTAGGAGCCGGGCCGCAGTCGCTACTTCGCCGCCTCCATTTGCGCTTGCAGATCCTTGACGGTCGCGTTGTAGTCGTTGACCGCGGCGTTGAATTGGTTGATGAGCGTGTTGGCCTGAGTCTTCGCGGTGTCCGCCTTCGACTGCAGGTCGCCGATGTATTTCTTCATGCACTCCTGCCACTTCTGGACATCCTTGTTCCAGCTGTTCAGACGTTGCTGGGACGCAAGGCGTCCGGGATGGGAATCGGGCTTTTCGCACCCCGAGGGCGGCGGGGGCGGGGCGGGGGCGGCATCGGGCGCGGGAGTCTGCGCAAGCGCGAGGGAGGCGGCTGCGGCCAGGGCGATCGCCGCGGCGCTGCGAGCGAGAATCATGGAAGGAGCTCCTTTGAAAAAGTGCGAAGCGTCGCATTCTAGCCCGCGGCGCAGGAGGCTACGGTTTGTGACGGCCGGCGCGGCCCCGCGTCGATTGCGCCGTCTTGCCGTGCCGTGATTTCATAGGTCGTGGACCTTCGCCTCCTTGCCGCCATCGCCGCGCTGGCCGCTGCCTGCCAGCCGGCCCCGCCGCCGGCCGAGACGGCCGCGAAGCCGGCCGCGCCCAAGCCCCCCCAGATGCCGGAGAAGCCCGCGATGACGGTGCAGCCGGCCCTGGTGGTTCCTCCGGGAGTCGTGCTGCCTTCGCTCGACTTCCCGCCGGGGCCGCTCTATTACTGCGAGGCGAAGGGCAGCAAGACCGACATCGTGTACGAGGATCGCGTCGAGAAGCTTTGCCGCCGCCATCCGGAAATGGGCCCCTGCCAGTACGAGCGCAACGCCTGCCGCGCAAAGGGCGGCCGCGTCTTCACGCAAAAGGGAGAGGAGGTGACGATGGCCGTGGAGGCCGAGTACGACCGGGTGGTCATGCGCGTGCGCTTCCAGGCCGACGGCGGCGGCGCGCCGGCGAAGAAGAAATGAGCATTACGGGCTGTTGGTCGCGAACGTGTTGCAGGTGCGCGGGTCGCCGCTGCTCATTCCCTGCTTGAACCAGTACGTGCGCTGCGCGGCGCTGCCGTGGGTGAATGCGTCTGGCATGAGGCGCCCATGGGAGATCTTGTCGTCGCCGACGGCGGAGGCGGCCTTGAGTCCTTCCTCGACGTCGCCGGGCTCGAGCAGGTTGCGCTTCGCCGCGTAGTAGCCCCATACCCCCGCGTAGCAGTCGGCCTGCAGCTCGAGCCGCACCGATAACGCATTTCGCTCACGCGGGTTGCGGGCCACGGCCGAGTCGAACTTCTGCATCGTTCCCAGCTGGTTCTGCACGTGATGCCCGATCTCGTGCGCGATCACGTACGCGTTGGCGAAATCGCCGGGCGCGCCGAAGCGCTGCGAAAGCTCCTGGAAGAACGCGGTGTCGAGATACACCTTCTGGTCGACGGGGCAGTAGAACGGCCCCGTCGCGTCGCTCGCCATCCCGCAGGGTGACCGCCAGGTGTCCCGATACGAAACAAGCTTGGGAGGCTCGTAGCGGCTGCCCATCTGCTTGAAAAGGGCGGTCCAGACGTCCTCGGTGTCGCCAACCACGCGCCGCACGAAATCGTTCTGCGCCGTGGCGGCAGGCGCGGGGCGCGACGCGGGCTGCGGCGCGTATTGCGTTTGCGGTGGAGCAACAGGCCCGCCGCCTTCCATCATCCCGAGGATCGACAGCGGGTTGACGCCGAAGAGCAGGCTCACGATCACGATGAGGATGATCGCGCCGCCGCCCAGGCGCATGCCGCCGCCCAGCGGGAACCCGCCGCCGCCCCCGCCGCCGCCGCTTCCGACGTCCTCGACGTTGTCGCTCGGCCGCATGTCGCCCCAACGCATGGCCTTCTCCTCACCAAAGCGCGATGCGTCGATTCTACTGCGCCTTGGCGATGGCCCTCGCCAGGTCCTGGTACTGCTCGCAGCTCTTTCCGCAGATCCGCTCCAGCTTAGCGAGGTTCTGCTGTGCTTTCGCCTTGTCGCCCATCAGCACGTAGGCCTCGCCCGCGTATTCGAGCGCGCCCTTGTGCGACGGGTCGAGGCGCAGCGCCTCGTCGTAATGCTGGAGCGCGAGGTCGTACTTCTTCTGGTTGCGGTAGGCGTAGCCCAGCAGGTTCTGCGCATCGGCGTTCGTGGGCTCCTGGCGTACGACGATGGACAGGTGGTACACGGCGGTGCTCCAGTCCTTGGCCTGGATGGCATCGGCGCCGAGGTTGTAGTCCGCGCTGGCCGTTTCGGGCCGTGGCACGTCCGCGTCGGCGAGGGCGTGGAGCGGCAGCGCGAGGACCAGGGCGAGAAGCAGCGTGCGGCGCATATCCATACCTCCTACGGCTTGAGCGCACGGTACAGAAACGGCAGGCTCACGTCCATGCGGTAGTCGATCGACGAGTGCGTGTCGTCGAACTCCTCGTACGTGTGCGCGATGCCGTGGCGGGCAAGCTCGCGCGACAGGATGCGTGCCCCGTAGTGAAGGTGGTACTGGTCGCGCCACCCGCAATCGACATAGAGGCCTCGCAGGCTGCGCAAGTTCCGCACGTGGCGTGCCACGAGGTTCACGGGGTCGTGCTCGCGCCAGCGCGCCCAGCGCCGAGGGATGATCTCGCCGGTATCGAGGTCCACCGGCAGGCGGAAGCCGAGCGGCGTGCGCGGGTCCGGATCGTACGTGGCGGCCATCGCGAGCTCCATGAGCGTGTGCGCCTCCGCGTCGCTCATCTTGTCCTTCTCCCACATCGCGGCGAGGAAGCGGCGGACGCGCCCGTCGTCGTGGCCGTCCGCGCTGCGCCGCGCGCGCACGTGCTGCCGCCCGGGCTTGCGCGGCGGCCGGCGGTAACGGGCGAGCTCGTTCAGCGTGCGGGGCCAGTCGGGCAGGTAGCAGAACTCGAAATAGGCGTCGCCCGAATGATTCGCGACCGCGCCCCAGTACTGCGAGTACTGCATGCCGTGCATCATCGCGCCGTACCCGCCGGAGGATTTGCCGAAGCAGCCGCGGTGGTCGCGCGAGGCGAGGGTGCGGAACTCGCGGTCGACGAACGGGATCAGCTCGCGAGTGAGGTAGTCGGCGTAGCGGCCGATTGCCGTGGAATTGACGTACTGGTTGCCGCCGAGGGACGTGAAGCAATCGGGGAAGACGAGGATGCACGGGCCCATCCTGCGCTCGGCGACGAGGCGCGCCGCGCGTTCGGGAACGTTCTCGTCGAACGGGCGCCAGTTGAGGTGGGCGAGGCCCGACCCGGTGAAGCCCACGAGATCGAACAGCACCGGGTAACGCCGGCCGCGTCCGCTCGTGCGCCCGCGCGCGGCGCCCTCGTCGTAGCCGGGCGGCAGCCAGACGGCGAGCTTGCGCACGGAGGGGTCGCCGAGCGGATTGTCGGCGAGCACGCGCGACGTATGTTGCAGGACCAGCGTGGTTCCGGAGGCGTGGCTTGCGCGTTTTCGAGTCATTGGTATTCCGCGGAAGGAAGGCGCGAAGGATTGTGCCGGTCGCAGGTGCCGGGAGCAAATTTGCCGATTGCTGCGCAGCAAGGTTGAATGTGCGGGGATGGCCGTCTACAGTGGCCTTAGGGACGCGGAACGAGAAGCGCATTCACGCGGAGGTGGCCCATGCATAACATCCTGCGTTTCACGGCGGCGCTCGCGGCCTTTGCGGGCAGCGCGGTCGCCTGCGGCAGCAACCTGTCGGTCTCGGAGTGCTTCGAGGGCTCGGACTTCATCGCCAACGCTGCGCTCGCACGGGAGAACGGCATGTCGCGCGAAGGCTTCCTGGCGCAGATGCAGGACGACTTCGTGCTCATCCAGGTGTACCCGCCGCAGCTACGCTGGTTCGCCAAGGATGGCGACGACGAGCGCTTCCTGTACGAGTCGGCGGAACAGGTGTTCGATTCGCCCCAGGATCCCGAGCAGCATCGCGCGCAGTTCCTCGCGGCGTGCTTTGCGCGGGCGCCGGTTGGACCTACTGTGTGACGCTTTCACGGGCGGCGCCAAGCGTGGCGACGCCGCTCAACGGCATGTCGGCGCGCTGCAGCTTCCAGCCGACGAGGTCGAAGGTGTCAGGCAGCGCAGGGCGCGGCGGCGCGTAGGAGACCACCCCGTCGAGGGTGAGCGTTTCGTTCCTGCCGGCGACGGCGCGGCCCTGCCGGTCGACCGGACGATAGCGCAGCCGCATCGCGAAGCCGACCTTGTCCGTGCCCGCGGGACGCACGGTGCCGGTCATCGTCCAGGTGGGGCCGAACAGCAAGGCCTTGCGCGGCGCCGCCGCGCGCAGGTACTGCGTGGCGCTCGTGGCGTGGATCGCCTGCGCGGCGGTGACGTCGGAAGGCGGCCCGAGCACCCCGAGGTCGAGCAGCAGCGCGGACAGCTGCGACATCATGATCGGCATCGACATCGTGACGTCGATGGCGATCGACGGATCGTCGAGCTTGTCCCGGGTCCGGTATGCGATGCCGTCGATCCCCAGGAGAACCACTTCGCCTCCGCGATCGTTGCCGTCGCTGCGCTCGCGGTAGGTCGCGTGCACTTCGCCGTTGGCCGCACGCTCGATCTCGTAGCGGCCGCTGAAATGGGGACCGCTGACGCGAAGCTCGATGTGGGAGAACTGCGTCCAGCGGCCGGCCGCGCATAGCGCGGACCACTTCGTCGGCCCGCATGCGCGGGGGTCGGGCCCGGGCAGCGCCGTCGGTGGCGTGGGCAGCGGATTGGGCTCGGGCAGCGGCGCTGCCGGCGGCGGCGTCTGCGCGAAGGCCGCCGCAGCGGCAAGCGCCGCGGCGGCATGGGCAACTCGGAAGAGGCCGTTTCTTCGCATCGCCTGCGATTCTACCGAGGACGCTCCGCGCCTTGCCGAGGCGCGAACCCGAGCGGTCGGCGCGGGCCGACGAGGCGCGGCCTTGAGGCGGGGAGGGCTTCGACCCCGGCCGCGAGCATTTGCGCGGCGGCACAGCACGCCGGCGCCGGCGAACGACTTCTCGTCGATCGGCTCGAGCGCCTTAGGCGCCATTCTCCGCGTGCTGATTGATCGAGTCGATGGAGCGAGAACGACTCATAACATATGACAGACCCAAGAATAATTGAATTTATTTATGATTTGGCCGGGTTGAGGGCGGTTTGTCGCGCGCTTCGGAGGACGCCGGCGTCAGGGTCGCTTGCGGTCGAGCAGCGAGCCGCGGCAGCGCACCGCGCCGCACCGGCAGGTGTATTGCGCGCGTTCCTCGCGGCTCAAGCGCCCGTCCACGATCAGCTTGTAGTCGTAGGTG
>DATJXV010000208.1:0-40137 GCA_035499955.1 Casimicrobiaceae bacterium | reverse complement strand
TCGCGGGCGACGCCACGTCGCTCCTTCCGCCGTGACCTCGGCGCGCTGAGCCGCGCCGTCGCGGTTTCCTTCGCGCTGGGATCGGCCGATGCCGCGGCGCAGGTGTCGGGCAGCTTGAGCGTCGTCTCCAACTACCGTTATCGCGGCGTCACGCTCAGCCACAACGATCCGGCGGCTCAGGCCACGCTCGTCTACGACGACCCGCAGGGGTGGTACGCCGGCGCCTTCGCCTCGAGTGCCAGGATCGGCAACCCGGCGTCGAACCAGGCGCAGGGGATCTTCTTCGCAGGCTACGCGTGGACCGCTTCGTTCGGCGCGAGCTTTGAAGCGGGCGCCGTCTATACGGGCTTTACCGGTCCTTCGAGCTACGCGTATCCCGAAGTCGTCGTGGGCGCCACGTACGACAGGATCAGCGCGCGGCTGCACTATTCGCCCAACTACTACGGCCGCGGCTCGGGCGCGGTTTACGGCGAGGTCGACGGTACGCTGCGGCTGCACGATCACGTCCAGGCCGTCGCGCACGTCGGCGTGCTGTGGACCGATGCGCAGGACTATTATGGCAATTCGGTCGATACCGTGCTCGACGGGCGAGTCGGCTTGGTGTTCGACTTCACGCAGTTGAACGTGCAGCTGAGCTGGGTCGGAATCAACGAGTCGAGCTTCGGCTACGGGCTCACCGGCGTGCGAAGCCGCAACGGGCCCGTGCTGTCGCTATCCTGGCTGTTCTGAGCATCATCGATATGTCGTCGTCCGAACGAGCGCTGCTGCAACAGTTGTGGACGGCTCTGGACGGAGTCGATGCCGCGCTGGACGCGCTGCACGTCGACGGCCCCGCCGGCGGGTTGCCTTCGCGCTTTCATGTGAGCGATCTCGCCGTGGCGACGGTCGGCGTGGCCACGCTCGCAGCCGCGGAGCTCTGGGCCGCGCGCCGCAACGAGGCGCTGCGCGCGGTGACGATCGATCGGCGCCTCGCCGCCGCGGCGTTTCGATGCGAGGCATTGCTGAAGCCGATAGGCTGGACGCGTGCCCCAGGGTGGGATGCCATTGCCGGCGACTACGAGGCCGCCGACGGCTGGATTCGCCTGCACACCAATTTCTCGTATCACCGGGACGCCGTGACGGCCGTGCTGGGCGTACCTGCTGCGCGCGACCGCGTTGCCGCCGCGGTGAAATCCTGCAACGCCGCAGAGCTCGAGAGCGCAGTCGTCGAGGCGGGCGGTTGCGCGGCCGCGCTGCGGACGATGGATGAGTGGAGCGCGCATCCGCAGGGCGCCGCGCTTGCCGGCGAGGCGGTGTGCGAATGGGAGAAGGCCTCGGCGCCGCGAACGCTTTCCGCCGCTGCATCGGCGCCGCTCGCGGGAGTACGCGTCCTCGACATGACGCGCGTGATTGCCGGGCCCGTCGCGACGCGTTATCTGGCTGCCATGGGCGCCGATGTGCTGCGCGTCGATCCGCCGGCCTTCGAAGAAATGCAGGCGCTGCTGCCGGAGACCACGCGCGGCAAGCGCTGCACAGCGCTGAACTTGCGAAATTCTCTCGATCGATCGGCGTGGCAGACGCTGGTCTCGACCGCGGACGTGCTCGTCCACGGCTATCGACCGGGCGCGATGGAAGCGCTCGATTATTCACGGCAACGGCTTTGCGCACTCAATCCGCGGCTCCTCGTCGTGCGCTACGACGCGTACGGCTGGAGCGGTCCATGGGCGGCCCGCCGCGGCTTCGACAGCCTCGTGCAGATGAGCACTGGCATCGCGCATCCCGGTCACGACGGGCACCCGACGCCGCTGCCGGCGCAGGCGCTCGACCACGGCACCGGATACTTGGTGGCCGCCGCCGTTTGCCGCGGACTGACCGAAGGGCGGCCGGGCGCCTTGCTCTCGCTCGCGCGCACTGCGCGGCTGCTGACGGAGCTCGGAACCGACGGCGATCCCGGGGCGCCCGCCCTCGGCGACGTCGACGCGCTGCTCGAGCACAGTGACACCGCCTGGGGCCCGGCGCGACACGTGCCTTGTCCCGGGAGGGTCGAGGGCCACGACGTCCGCTGGCGCGAGAGCGCGGGGCCGATCGGACGCCACCCGGCACGCTGGATCGAGCGCGACGCGCCTTAATGCGATCGCACGTGCACGACACCCGTCATGTACGGATGCAATGTGCAGGTGTACTGGAAGTCGCCTTCGCTCGTGAAGGTGTGCTCGAACGTGTCGTCGGTATCGAGCCCCTTGGACGCGAACGACTTGTCGCCGCCGCTGACCGTGTGCGGCGTCTGGTCGTGATTCGTCCAGACCACCTTGGTGCCGGGCTTGACCGTGATCTCCTTCGGCGCGAAGGCGAACTTGTCGATGTCGACGACGGTCGCTGCGGGCGGTGCAGCGATCGAGCAGGTGGGCGCCGTGAGGACGCCCGCGATCAGGAACAGTGCGAAGACAGCGTGGATTCGGACGCTGCGGCCGATGCATTCGTTCATGGGGCGGCTCCGTGAGGTTCAGGCGACGAGTGGCGTGTCCACGAGCGCGACGTCTCGTCGGCCCGGAACGACGGTGACGCGCCGCGTGCCGAGCAGCTTGCCGAGCTCTTGCGCAGGCACGGTGACGGGCCCGGGCTCCCCGATGCCCGCTTGTCCCGGCGTGGGCAGCGGGTAGGCGAGCGACATCGCCGTGTGAAGCGCGATGTTGCCCTCGACCTTCTGCAGCACCTGGTGGATGTGCCCGTTGAGCACCGTCACCGATCCGAACGGGCGCAGCAGCGCGAGGGCCTGATCCGAGTCGGCGGTGCCCCAGCCCCACGGCTCCGCAATCGTCCACAGCGGAATGTGCGCGAGCACGACGACGGGTGTCGAGCGCGAGACGCCCGCAAGGTCGCTCTTCAACCAGGCGATCTGCGCTTCGCCGAGCGCGGCCATCGTCCCGGCCTTGAAGTTGAGCACGTTGTTGAGGGCGACGAAGTGCACGCCGCGCTGATCGAAGCTGTACCAGGACTTGCCGTTGCCGTCGTGATCGAAGAAGCGCAGGTACCCGGTGGCCCCGTCGTCGATCGTGTCGTGCTCGCCGGGGACGACGTGCACGCGATCGACATGAAATTCCGTCAGCAGGTCGCGCGCGCTGGCGAACTCCTCCGGCTTCGACAAGTGGCTGACGTCGCCGGTGTGGACGACGAAGGCGGGCGGCGCCGGAAGCGCGTTGACCTCCGCAATGGCGCGCCGCAGGCTGCCCACGACGTCGGGATTGGCCTCCTTGCGGAAGCCGATGTGCGTATCGGAGATCTGCACGAACGTCAGCGCATTGGCGCCGGCGTCGATGGTGTTGCCCTCGCCCGTCGCGCCGAGCGCGTGCGGAATGCCTCCACTCACCGTCCATACGACGGCGGTGCCGGTCCAGCCGGCGAGGCAGCGCAATGCACGACGGCGGCCGTGATCGAAAACATGCTGGCTCATCGATGCTCCACGTATGCAAGGCGGGATCGCCTATACGCAGAGATCGCTGCGAGTGCGCGCTTATTCCGGCAGCCGCGATGCGGGAATAAGGTCGCGGCCCGGCCGGTCTACGCTCGAGGGCGATCGCCGCGTCGTCGCACGTGTTCCGGCGGGTGATGCATGAGCGTGCAAGTTGCGACCTACGGTCCCGATCGCACCGGGCTCATCTGCGGCTTCGCGTTCGCGTCGGGT
This sequence comes from Casimicrobiaceae bacterium, assembly GCA_035499955.1. Classification (GTDB taxonomy): domain Bacteria; phylum Pseudomonadota; class Gammaproteobacteria; order Burkholderiales; family Casimicrobiaceae; genus VBCG01. The sequence continues at coordinate 36,476 of DATJXV010000208.1, read as the reverse complement.
GCGGCCGGGCGTGAAGTCGACGCCGGCGAGGTGCTCGAGTGCGTGCGCGCATCGGCTCCTCGCGTGGCAGGCGCTCCGTCATTCGGACTTGATGCCCGCCTGTTTGATCAGAGGCCACCACTTGTCGATCTCGGCCTTGTGAAATGCGCCCAGCGCCGCGGGCGACTGCTGGTCGGTCGGCATGATGTCCTGGCCCAGGTCTTCAAGGCGCTTGCGAACGTCGCGGTCGGCGAGCGCCTCGACGATCGCCGCGTTCAGCTTCGCAATGACGGCGGGCGGCGTGCCGTGAGGCGCCCAGATGCCGTGCCACACCGACATGTAGAACCCCGGCAGCCCGGCCTCGTCGACGGTGGGAACGTCGGGCGCGGCGGCCACGCGCTTGGGCGCGGTGACCGCGAATGCCTTCACCTTGCCGGCCTTGTACACCGGGATGGAGCTCGCCGTCTGGTCGAAGTTCATGTCGATGTGGCCCGCGATGACGTCCTGTGTCGCCGGCGCCGCGCCGCGGTAGTGGACGATCTCGAAGTTGGCGCCCGTCTTCTGCTGGAAGTACACCGCGCTCAAATGCGCCGGCGTTCCCGCCCCGCCCGTTCCCGCGGTCACCTTCGACGCGTTCGCCTTGACGTACTCCATGTACTCCCGGAGGTTGTTCGCGGGCGTGGACAGCTTGGCGATGAGAAGCTGCGGATTCGAGCAGATCAGGCCGACGGGGTCCAGATCTTTCAGGACGTCGAATTGCACGGGTTGGATGGCCTCGACGATCACGTGCGTGCCGATGTGCCCGATCCCGATCGTGTACCCGTCGGGGACCGCACGCGCGAGCTTGGTCACGGCGATGCTTCCTCCGGCGCCGGTAACGTTCTCGATGAGGACCGGCTGGCCCAGCGATTTGCCCATCCGCTCGCCCATGATCCGGGCGATGGTGTCGGTGGGGCCGCCCGCCGCGAACGGGACGATCAGCGCGATCGGGTGAGTCGGATACGGTTGTGAAGACGCAGGAAATGCCGCGGCAGCGATGAGCGAGAAGAACAGCGCGAGGCGGGCGAGGACCATGGCACGAACTCCTCCTTGCGGGCGATCGTCCCACGCGCGAGCGATTACGACAAGTGGGCGCCCCGCGGTACGACGGCCGCGGTGCGCCGTGCCCGTTACTCTGCCTGGATCTTGGCGTCGCTGGAGATCTGCTGCGAGCGCGCCATCCCGCCGCCAGCATGTCGACCGCCGCCTTCAGCGATGCCGTACGGACCACGCGCGCGTTGACGAGCTCGCGCGACAGCGTGGTCTCCGATGTGCTCCCCTCGCTTACGCCGACGCGCACGCCCGCGCGGTCGACGTCGGCTTGCGTCTTGATCGCGGAGCCGGCGGGCATGAGGCAGCCTTGCTCGACCTGCAGCAAGGTCGGCGAGAAATCGAGGTCCTGCATTCGCATGGGGGTGGCGTTGGTGAACATCATGTCGACTTCGCCGGCCTTCGCCGCGGCGAAGACCTCGGCGTTCATCGGCAACACGACGGGCTCGAACGGCACGCCCGCACGCGCCGCCAGCGCGCGGCCGAGGTCGTAGCCCACGCCTGTGGCACTGCCCGACGCGGGATCGCCGACGATGGACGTCGGCGTCCCGGGATACAGGCCGACGCGCAGCTTGCCCGTCGGCGCGAGCGTCTTCGTCGCCGCGTCCGGCGTCGTCGCGATGCTCGCGCATCCCGCAGCCGCCGCAAACGCGACGGCGGCGCCGACGCACAGCAGCGAGCGCCGGCGTGGGTTCACCGCCTGTTCAATCCGGCTGGATCTTCGCGGCCTTGATCACGCCGGACCACAGCTCGGTCTGCGCGTTGATGAACTGCGCGAACTGCTCCGGCGTCCCCGTCGTGACGACCACACCGAGCCTTTCGAATGCCTGCACCAGCGGGGCCTCCGTCAGCGCCTTGTTGGTTTCCGCGTTGAGCCTTTGCACGATATCGCGCGGGGTGCGTGCCGGCGCGACGAGTCCCCACCAGACGCTCGCTTCGTAACCCGCAAGCCCGGCCTCTGCCGCGGTCGGCACGTCGGGCAGCAAGGGGAAGCGTTTGTCGCTGGCCACGGCAAGCGCACGCAGCCGGCCCGCCCCGATGTTCGCGATCACCTCGACGGGATTGATTGGCATGAACGAGATTCGGCCTCCCAGGAGGTCGGTGATCGCGGGCGCACCACCCTTGTACGGGACGTGCAAGACGTCGATCTTGGCCGCGGACTTCAGGAGCTCGCCCGCGAGGTGGCCCGAGGAGCCGTTGCCTGCCGACGCGTATGTGAGCTTGCCGGGCTGCGCCTTCGCCGCGGCGATCAGCTCGGCGAGCGATTTGTAAGGGGACGATGCGTTGACGACGATGACGAGCGGCGCGAAGCCTATCTTCGCGACGGGCGCGAAATCGCGGCGCCCGTCGAATGTTAGGTTCGGAAACAGCGCCATGTTGGTGGCGAGGCCGTTGCTCGCCATGAGCAACGTATAGCCATCGGGCGCGGCCCGGGCCACGAGGTCCATCCCGATGTTGGCGCTGGCGCCGGGACGATTCTCCACGATCACCGGCTGATTGAGCTCTGCCGAAAGCGGCCGACCGACCGTGCGCGCGACGACGTCGACGGCGCCGCCGGGGGCGTACGGCACGATGATCCTCACGAGCCTCGTGGGATACGTCTGGGCCTGCGCAGTGATCGCGGCGGCGAGCAAGAGCGGCGCCAGGATCGCTTTCATCGTTGCCTCCTAGAACGTTGCGGCAATCGCCTGCCGAAGCGCGGGCGTGATCTCCGGCATCACGCCGAACCACGCATTGAACGCCGGCCGCGCCTGGTTCAGGAGCAGCCCCAGCCCGTTGACGGTCACGTTGCCGCGCGCTCGCGCCGCGGCGAGGAACGGCGTTTCGGGCGGCACGTAGATCAGGTCGCCGACGATCGTGCGCTTCGGCACGCGTTCGAGCGAGATGTCGAGCGGCGGCTTGCCGGTCGACCCGAGGCTCGTCGCGTTGGCGAGCATCGCGACACCGTCGAGCGCATCCTCGCGCTGCTCCCACGGCACGACCTTCACGAGCGGCCCCACCGCGTCGGCGATCTCGCGCGCCTTGTCGAGCGTGCGGTTGGCGACGCGAATCTCGGTGGCGCCCTGCGCCGCGAGGCTCGCCACCACCGCGCGCGACGCGCCGCCCGCGCCCAGCACGAGGATCGGTCCGCTGTCGGGGCGCCACTTCGGATCGGCATCGCGCAGGCTCTGGATGAAGCCGTTGCCGTCGTTGTTGAAGCCAGTGAGGCTGCCATCCTTCTCGACCACGACCGTGTTGACGGCGCCGATCCTGCGCGCGAGGTCGTCGACGCGGTCGAGCAGGGGAAAGATCGCCTGCTTGTGCGGTGTGGTGACGTTGCATCCGCGTATGCCGAGCGGCGCGAGCCCCCGCACCGCGGCTTCGAGCTTCTCGGGCGGGACGGCGAACAGCACGTAGCGGCCCGCAATGCCGTACTGAGCGAGCCAGTGATTGTGGATCACCGGCGAGCGCGAGTGCGCGACCGGCCACCCCATCACGCCCGCGATCCCGAATTCGTGCGGACTCGCCATCGTCGTGCCTCAGTCGATGTAGCGAAGACCGGCTTTCGCCAGCGGCTCGCGCATGCTGTACATGTCGAGTCCCAGCTCGCCGTTGGCCAGCCGGGCGCGCTTGGCGCCCTCGTTGGCCTCGCGCGCGGCCGCGGCCTCCAGGGTCTTCTGTGCGAGCGCCGCCGGCACGACGACCACGCCGTCGTCGTCGGCCACGATCACGTCGCCGGGCGTCACGAGCGCGCCCGCGCACACGACGGGAACGTTCACCGATCCGACGGTCGCCTTGACGGTACCCCGCGCCGAGACCGCCTTGCTCCAGACGGGGAACTTCATCTCGGCCAGCACGCGAACGTCGCGCACGCCGCCGTCGATGACGAGTGCATGCGCGCCGCGCGCCTTGAAGCTCGTCGCGAGCAGGTCGCCGAAGTAGCCGTCGGTGCAATCGGCGGTGATCGCGGCAACGACAACGTCGCCGGGGCGGATCTGCTCGGCCGCCACGTGGAGCATCCAGTTGTCCCCGGGCTGCAGGAGCACGGTCACCGCCGTCCCCGAAGCCTGAGCACCGGCGTAAATCGGACGCATGTACGGCTTCATGAGGCCGGCGCGGCCCATGGCTTCGTGCACGGTCGCGGTCCCGAGCGCACCCAGCTTCGATGCCACGGCGCCTTCCGCCCGCCGGATGTTGCGGTAGACCACTCCGAGCTCGTACATGATGTGCGTCCTTTCGCTTGAAGCGTGTCATGGTATCGCGACAGGCTGTGCGTTAAAAGGATGACGATAGGTTCGCACAGGCACAGCCTAGAATGACGATCTCGCCGGGCTCGATGTACGAACGCTCCCCTTGCCTCGAACTCCCCTCGACCGTTACGACACGCGGACGATCGTCCTGCACTGGACGACGGCCCTCCTGGTCGTCGTGCTGTGGCTCAGCGCGCAGGTGATCGACTGGTTTCCGCAGGGCGCGCCACGCACCGACATGCGAAGCGTGCACATCGCGCTCGGCGTCGTTCTTGTCGTCGTCCTCGTGTATCGCATCGCGTGGCGTCGGCTCATGGGCGCACGCCTTCCGCGGCTCGGCCATCCCCACCTGGCCCGCGCAGCCGCCATCGTCCATGTCGCGCTGTACGTGCTGCTGGCGATCGAGATCGCGCTCGGAGTCACCAACGAGTGGGTGCGCGGCGACTCGATCTTCAACCTCTTCACGATCCCGTCGTTCGCGCCGGGCGATCGCGCGCTTCGGCGCCGGATCAACGGCTACCACGAGCTGGTCGCCAACACGATTCTCGTCGTCGCGGGGCTTCATGCCGCCGCCGGGCTCGTGCATCACTACGTATGGAATGACGGCGTGCTGCGGCGCATGTGGCCCGTGCCGTGGCGGCGCGTGGGGTAGCTCGTTGTCCGCGGCGATGCCAGGCCGAGGACGGGCGTTGGTCCGCCGATAGGCGGATCGCAAGGTCTGGCAATAACCTCCTGATTTCTCGTCGCAATCGGTCGGGCGGGGCAACGCTCCGCCGAACCCCGAAAGGTCCACCGGCGCTCAGGCTCGACGCGCGCCGGCCGACGGCCTTTGGTACGACCAATGGCGCGCCGCGCGGGTGCGCTTGCGCGCGGGAAGCGTGCATAATCGCGCCGTTCACCTAACGTCCTGAACCTGCGGCGCACGATGTCGCTCGAGTGGAACTTTGCAGACGTCTGGGAGACCGTCGCCGAGACGGTCGCCGGCGCGACCGCGCAGGTCCACGGCGATCGCCGCTGCGATTGGCGCGCGTTCGACAGGCGTGCCGACGGGATCGCGGCGCGCCTGCTGGACGCGGGCCTCGCGCGTCACGACAAGGTCGCGCTGTACCTCTACAACACGCCGGAATACCTCGAGACCGCGTTCGCGGTCATGAAGGCGGCGCTGGTGCCGGTCAACACGAACTATCGTTATCGCCACGACGAGCTGCATTATCTTTGGGACAACGCGGACGCCGCCGCCGTGGTGTTCGACGGCGAGTTCGTCGAGTCGGTCGACGCGCTGCGTGCGCAGTGCGCGAAGGTCAGGCTGTGGCTGCACGTCGGACGCGGACGCACCAGTTGTCCGCCCTGGGCCGCGAGCTACGAGGACGCGGCGGTGGCCTCGGGCCGCGGTCTCCCGCCGTGGGGCCGCTCGGGCGACGACCCGATCTTCATCTACACCGGCGGCACCACCGGCCGCCCCAAGGGCGTGATGTGGCGGCAGCACGATCTCTATATGGCGTCCAACGTAACGAGCGACCCGCCGGTCGCGGACGCCACGCACGTGCGCGAGCGCGTGCGCACGTCGACGAAGCTGCCGGTCGGTCTCCCCGCGGCGCCGCTGATGCACGGTACCGGCTTCGTGTTCGCGGCGACGGTCCTGAACCGCGGGGGCACCGTGGTCACCCTGCCCGAGCAGAAGTTCGACGCGGTGCAATTGCTCGACGCCATCGTCGAGCACGGCGTCACCGATCTGTGCATCGTGGGCGATGCCTTCTGCCGCCCGATCGTCGACGCGCTGGACGCGGTGCCCGGGCGCTACGACCTGTCGAACCTCAAGGTCGTGTCGTCGTCCGGCATGATGTGGAGCAAGGAGGTCAAGGCGCGTCTGCTGGCGCACGCGCCGCAGGTGATGATGATCGATTTCCTCAACAGCAGCGAGGCGAGCGGCATGGGGCGCTCGATCACGTCGAAGCGCACCGCGGCGGGTGGCGCGCGCTTCGAGCTCGGCAGGAATGCGTTCGTCATCGACGACGAAGGCAAGCCCATCGCGCCGGGCAGCGGCAAGGTGGGTCGCGTCGCGGTGCGCGGCATCGTGCCGCTCGGCTATTACAAGGACCCGGAGAAGACGGCCGCGACGTTTCCGGTGATCGAAGGTGTGCGCTGCGCCGTTCCGGGCGACTACGCAACGGTCGAGGCCGACGGCACCATCACGCTCCTCGGGCGCGGTTCGGTCAGCATCAACACCGGGGGCGAGAAGGTGTTCCCGGAGGAAGTGGAAGAGGCGATCAAGACGTGTCCGGACGTGCAGGACGCGGTCGTGGTCGGCATTCCGGACCCGCGCCTCGGTCAGGTCGTGGCGGCGCTCGTGGCCGGCGCAGCGGTCGACGTGGACGCGGTCAAGGCCCACGTGCGCGAGCGCCTCGCCGGCTACAAAGTGCCGCGCCACGTCCTGGTCGCGGATTCCGTCGAGCGGATGCCGACCGGCAAGGCCGATTACAACGCCGTACGCGCGCGCATCACCGAGTGGCTCGCAGCGAAAGGATAGGATCATGGCCGGCCCCGACGACGCTTCGCCGCACCTTCTCGTCGAAAAGCGCGGTGGAATCGCCTACGTCACGCTCAATCGTCCCGACAAGCGCAATGCGTTTTCGCCGCAGATGCTCGTTCGCCTGTGCGACGCCTGGGTCGACATTTCCGCCGATCCGCAGATTCGCGTCGTGCTGCTGACGGGGGCGGGCGACAAGGCGTTCTCGTCCGGAGGCGACTTGGGCTCGGTCATTCCGCTCATGATGCGCACCCGCAAGCCCGTAGGCGAATGGGAGGAGCGCTTTGCCGCGGACCGCAAGCAGTTGGGCGCCGCCATCCTGCGCAACGCGACGTTCTGGAAGCCGGTCGTCGTCGCGATCAACGGCCATGCCCACGCGGGCGGCGCCGAGTTCGTCCTGAGCACCGACATCCGCATCATGTCGAGCGAAGCCACGATCGCCCTCACCGAGGTGCGGCGCGGCCTGATCGCCGGCGGGGGATCGCTCGCGCGCCTCGCGCGGCAGGTGCCGTGGGCGCACGCGATGGAGCTCGCTCTCGTCGGCGAGCCGATCACCGCGCAGCACGCGCTTTCCATCGGGCTCGTCAATCGCGTCGTGCCGCCGAAGGACGTCCTGTCGACGGCGGAGGATTTCGCGCGACGGATCAGCCTTGGCGCCCCGGTCGCGTTGCTGAAGTCGAAGGAGGCGATCGTGCGCGGGAGCGGCCGCCCGCTCGAGGAGGCGTTCGCGATCGAGTCGCAGTGCACGAAGGAGAACGCCGCCACCGACGACGCCAAGGAAGGGCCGCGGGCGTTCATGGAGAAGCGGCCGCCGGTGTTCACCGGACGACTCACGAAGACATGAGCCTTCTGTCGGGCATCCGCGTGGTCGAGATGGGCCTGTGGGTCGCGGGACCGTCCGCGGGCGGCATCCTGGCCGACTGGGGCGCGGAGGTGGTCAAGCTCGAGATGCCGACCGGCGATCCGATGCGTACGCTCTACAGCGCGCTGTCGGGCTCGAAGGAATCGCGCTGCCCGCCGTTCGACCTTCACAATCGCGGCAAGCGCAGCGTGGCGCTCGACGTGAACCTGCCCGAGGGCCGCGCGCTGGCGCAGCGCCTCGTGTCGACCGCGGACGTCTTTCTCAGCAACATGCGCCCGCAGTTCCTGCGCCGAGCCGGCCTCGATCACGAGACCTTGCTCGCCATGCATCCGAAGTTGGTCTACGGCATCCTGACGGGCTACGGCCTCGACGGCCCCGACAAGGACGCGCCCGGCTTCGACATGGCCGCGTTCTCGGCGCGAAGCGGGATCAGCCACCGCGCCACCCCGCCAGGCGGCGTGCCGCCGACACTGCCCGGCGGGATGGGCGACAACGTCACCGCCATCGCGCTTGTGGCCGGCATCCTCGGGGCGCTCGTCAATCGCCAACGGACGGGACGCGGCCAGCTCGTGTCGACATCGCTGCTTCGCACGGGCATGTTCTGCGCGAGCATGGAGCTGTCGGCGTTCCTGGCGCTCGGCAAGGTAATGCCGCCGCCCTCGCGCACGCGCCCGCAGAATCCGCTCATGAATTCGTATCGCGCCTCCGACGGCAAGTGGCTGTGGCTCATCGGCGCCGAGGCCGACCGCCATTGGGAGCCGATCGTGAACGCGCTCGGCGCCGCCGAGCTCCAGGGCGACGAGCGCTTCGCCACGAGCCGCGACCGCCGCCGCAACGCCGAGGCGCTGGTGGCGATCTTCGACGAGATCTTTGCACGCCACACCCGCGACGAATGGGCCGCGCTGCTGACGCAGCACGGCGTGTGGTGGTCGCCGGTCAACTCGTTCGACGACCTACTCTCGGACGCGCAGGCGAGGGCGTGCGGCGCCCTCGTGGAGATGCCTTCGATCGCCGGCGACGGTACGACGCAGGGGAGCCTCGCGACGCCGCTCGATTTCGGTGGGGAGTCCGTGGCGCCGCTCTCGGCGCCACCGCAGCTCGGCAGCGACACGACAGAGATCCTGCGCGAGCTCGGTGTCGGCGACGGCGAATTCGCGCGCTTGCGCGAAGCCCGGGTGATTGCATGATCGTCATCGGTGAAGCGGCGCGCGTGGCCGGACGTCGCATCGACGTGCCGATCCAGAACGGGGCACGGCTCGCCGGCAAGACCGATTGGATCGACACGGGCCGGGACGAGACGCTGTCGCCTAACGTGTTCCTGGTGGACCTGCCGCCCGCGAGCGTGCTCGACGCGCACTTCCATCGCGAGAACCAGTTCCAGGTGTTCGTGAAGGGCGAAGGAAGCATCGGGCCGCATCGCATCGCGCCGATCACCGCGCACTATGCCGGGGCTTACACGGGCTATGGACCGCTGGTGGCGGGTACCGCGGGCGTGTCCTACTTCACGATACGTCCCGTGTACGACACCGGCGCGTTCTACATGCCGGGGGCGCGCGCCGACATGGTCCGCGGCCCCAAGCGCAGCCTGCACAGCGCGCCGACACCGCCGCTCGACGCGGAGGCGCTGCGCGCGCTGTCCGCAACCGAAATCGTCGACCTCATCCCGCTGCAGCCGGACCGCATCGCCGCGCGCCTGGTGCGATTGCCGCCACGAGCCTCGCATGTCGATCTCGACCCGGCGGGAAGCGGCGGCCAGTTCGTCGTCGTTGCCGCAGGCTCGCTTGTCCATGCGGAGCGCGAGCTTTCGCGCCTCGACATCGTCTTCGTCTCCGCCGACGAGGCGCCGTTGCGTCTGGAGGCGAAGGACGAAGGTGCGGAGGTCGTTGTCTTGCAGCTGCCCCTGAAGGAGCAGGCATACGAAGGTCGCGGCTGGTCGCACACCCAGAAGGACGGGGCTGGCCTATGACCCCGTTTTGTCCGCTCGAGGGCGTGCGCATCGTCGAGTTCTCGTCGAGCATCGCGGGTCCGGTCGCGACGATGATCCTCGCGCAACTGGGCGCGGACGTGATCAAGGTCGAGTCGCCCGAAGGCGACGACGCGCGGGGCTGGCCGCCGCATATCGGGGATCGCAGCGTCGTATTCCGCAACATGTCGGTCGGCAAGCGCGGCGTCGTCATCGATCTCAAGCAGCCGCAGGGCGTGGAGGTCGCGCTCGCGCTCACCGCATCGGCGGCCGTGGTGCTGCAGACGATGCGCCCGGGCGTCGCCGACCGCATCGGCATCGGGGCCGCGGCGGTGCGCGCCCGCAATCCCGAGGCCATCTATTTCGACATGAATGCGTTCGGGACTGGTCCGGTCGGGCGCGGGATGCCGGGCTACGACCCGATGGTGCAGGCGTTCACCGGCATCATGGAGATGACGGGCCACGAGGGCATGCCGCCCACGCGCTGCGCGCCGTCGCTCATCGACCTCGGCACCGGCCAGTGGATCGCGATGGGCGTGCTCGCGGCCGTGCTCGCGAAGCAGCGCGGGCAGCCCGTGCGCTCGATGGAGACGGCGCTGGTCGACACCGCGTTCAGCGTCGTGTGCTACCAGGCGACGACCGCGCTCATGACCGGCGAACGGCCGCCGAAGGCCGGTTCCGGCAACCCGATCGCGGCGCCCTACCAGTGTTACCAGGCGGCGGACGCGCAACTGCTGGTGGCCGCGGCGAACCAGAAGCTGTGGCAGCGCGTGATAAGCGTGCTGGACGCGCAGGCGCTCGCCGAGGACCCGCGCTTCACCACCGTTGCCGAGCGCAGCAAGCACCGTGCCGCGCTCGAATCGGAACTGAACGCGCGCTTCAAGCGATCGACGGTGGACGACTGGATCGCGCGGCTGTCGGCCGCGGGAGTGCCGGCCACGCGCGTGTATGGCCTCGAGCAGGCGGTGGTGAGCGACATCGCGCGCGAGCGGCGGACGTTCGCCGAGTCCGACGGCGTTCCGCTCGTGCGCCTGCCGTGGCTCGTCGACGGCGAGCCGATCCCGTGGTCGTCGCCGGCACCCACGTTTGGGCAGCACACGCGCGAGGTCCTGCGCGAGGTCGGTTTGAGCAACGACCGGATCGACGCGCTCGTCGCAAGCGGCGCCGTGCGTGAGCGAGCGGCACAATAGCCAAGCCTTGGAGGGGCGATCATGATGGATACGATGCTGATTCGCGCGTTCACGCTGGCGCTGGCCCTTGTGATCGGCCACGCCGTCGCGCAGGACAACTACCCGTCGCGACCCGTGAAGATCGTGATCGGCTTCGGGCCGGGCAGCGGCACCGATCTCGTGGCGCGCATGCTCGCCGAAGAATTGCAGAAGGCCCTCGGGCAGCCGTTCATCGTCGAGAACAAGCCCGGTGCGGCCGCGCAGATCGCGGCCAACCAGGTGAAGAACGCGCCGCCGGACGGCTACACGCTGCTCATCACGTCCAACACGACGCATTCGGTCAACCCGCACATCTACAAGAAGCTGCCGTACGACCCGATCGCCGACTTCACGCCGATCGGCGGCATCGGCTACTTCCCGTTCATCCTCGCGGTCGACGCCAAGATCCCCGTCAAGACGCCGCAGGAATTCGTCACGTGGGCGCGCGCCAACAAGGGCAAGGTGTTCTACGCGTACGGCACACCGACGGTGCAGATTCCCGCCGAGGCGATCAACAAGATCGAGAAGCTCGAGGCGACCGGCGTGCCTTACAAGAGCAGCCCCGACGCGATGATGGACGTGATCGGCGGGCGGGCGCAGTTCATGGTGGTGGATCTGGCCTCGAGCCAACCGCAGGTCAAGGCCGGGAAGCTGCGCGCGCTGGCGATGACGGGCGCCAAGCGCACGTCGCTCGCGCCCGACCTGCCCACCGTCGAGGAGACCCTCGGCATCAAGGATTTCGACCTCGCCGCGTGGACCGGGCTGTTCGGCCCGGCGAACCTGCCGAAGAATATCGTCGACAAGCTGAGCACGGCGATGCAGACGATCCTCAATCGCCCGGACGTGCGCGAAAAGATGCTCGCCAACTTCATCGAGCCCACGCCGTCGGACCCGGCCGCGTTCCGCGCGATGGTGGTGAAGCAGCTCGACGTGTGGGGCGGCAAGGTCAAAGCCGCGGGCATTGAACCGGAATGAGTCGGAAATGATCGAGGACAGCGCGTTCGATCTCGGCGGCAAGGTCGCGCTCGTCACCGGCGCGAGCCGCGGCATCGGCGAGGCGATCGCGCGGTCCCTCGCGGCGCACGGCGCGCACGTCGTCGTGAGCAGCCGCAAGGCGGACGCCTGCGCACGCGTCGTAAGCGACATCGGGAAGGCGGGCGGCAACGCCGAGGCGATGGGCTGTCACATCGGCGAGCCTTCGCAGATCGCCGAGGTCATGAGCCGCATCGAGGGCGCGCACGGACGCCTCGACATCCTCGTCAACAACGCGGCGACCAATCCGTATTTCGGCCCCGTGGTCGAAGCCGACCTGGCCGCCTTCCAGAAAACCGTCGACGTCAACATCCGCGGCTTCTTCGTCGCGAGCTGCGCGGCGGCCAAGCTCATGCGCAAGAACGGCGGCGGCGCCATCGTCAACGTGGCGTCGATCAGCGGCGTCGTCCCGGGTCCCAACCAGGGTGTGTATTCGATCACCAAGGCGGCCGTGATCGGCATGACGAAGGTGTTCGCGGCGGAATGCGCGGAGATGGGCATTCGCGTCAACGCCGTGCTGCCCGGCATCACCGAGACGAAGTTCACGACCGCGCTGGTGGAGGACGAAGCGCTGCTCAGCCACTATCTCGAGCACGTCCCGTTGAGGCGGGTCGCGCAGCCGCCCGAGATCGCGGGCGCGGTGCTCTATCTCGTGTCGCCGGCGTCGAGCTATACGACGGGCGTGTGCCTGCCGGTCGACGGCGGCTACCTCGTCAAGTAGCCATGTTCAGCGAAGCCGCGCTGGGCGAGTACTTGCGTGCACACGCGCCCGGGATCCGCGGACCGTTGGCCGTGGAGCGGTTGAGCGGCGGGCAGTCGAATCCCACGTATCGTCTGCGCGCCGACAGCGGATCGTACGTCTTGCGCAAGCAGCCGGACGGCGAGCTCCTGCCCTCGGCGCACGCGGTCGACCGCGAATACCGCGTCATCACCGCGCTCGCGCGGACCGACGTTCCGGTGCCGCGCACCTACTGCTATTGCGACGATCGCAGCGTGATCGGAACGCCGTTCTTCGTCATGGAGTTTGCCGACGGCCGGCATTTCTGGGATCCGGCCCTGCCGGAGCTCGACGCCGCGAGCCGCGCCGCGCTGTGGGACGACATCAACTCCGTCATCGGGAGGCTGCACAGCGTCGACTATGCCGCCATTGGGCTCGCCGATTACGGCAAGCCGGGCAGCTACTTCGAGCGCCAGATCGGCCGCTGGTCGAAGCAGTACCGCGCGTCCGAGACCGAGAAGATCGACTCGATGGATCGCCTGATCGAGTGGCTGCCGCACAACGTCATCGCCGACCCCGCGAGCTCCCTCGTGCACGGCGACTTCCGCCTCGACAACCTGATCGTTCACCCGACCGAGCCGCGCGTGATCGCGGTCCTCGATTGGGAGCTCTCCACGCTCGGCCACCCGCTCGCGGACCTGTCGTACCACGTGATGGTGTGGCGGCTCACCCCTGGGCAGTTCCGCGGCATGGCCGGGAGCGACTTCGCGGCGTTGTCCATCCCCACCGAGCGCGACTACCTCGAGCGCTACTGCGTGCGTACCGGCCGCGAGCGCATCGATCCACGCGATTGGGAATTCTGCGTGGTGTTCAGCATGTTTCGCCTCGCCGCCATCATGCAAGGCATCGCCAAGCGCGTGCTCACGGGCACCTCGGCGGACGCCGGCGCGGCCGACGTGGGCCGGCGCGCGCGCGCGATCGCCGACATCGCGTGGCGGCAGGTGGAATCGATCGGAGGCTAGCGACGTGGACCCGCGAACGCCCATACTCGTCGGCATCGGCGTCGCCACGCAGCGCGAGGAAGACGCCGCGCGCGCGTTGGAGCCGCTCGACCTGATGCTGGCGGCGGTGCGCAGCGCGGGGGCGGATGCGCTGGCGGCGCCGGCTGCGCTGCTCGAAGGCGTCGGCCGCATCGCCGTGCCGAAGGGCCGCTGGCACTACCAGAACCCCGGCGGCGAGATCGCACGGGCGATCGGCGCCGAACGCGCGGTGTCGGTCCTCGCGTCGGTGGGCGTCCTCCAGCAGACGCTGATCGGCGACGCGTGCCGGGCCATTGCCGAGGGCGAGACCGATGCGACCCTCGTCGTCGGAGGCGACGCCGGCTATCGCATCCTGCGCTCGAGCATCAACGGCGTGCGGGCCGAGGAGCGCCAGCAGGACGACGCGCCCGACGTCTCGTTGTCGCCGAAGGACGAGCTGCGCCATCCGGCCGAGCTGCGTGCCGGGATGAAGATGCCGGTGGGCCTGTACGCGATCATGGAGAGCGCCTACCGCGCGCGCAACGGCTGGTCGATCGACGATCACCGCGATCGCCTTGCGCGCATGTACAGCCGCTTCTCGGAGATTGCCGCCGACAATCCTTCCGCGTGGAATCGCAAGCGGGTCGACGCGCCGGCGATCCGCGACGCCTCCGAGCGCAACCCGATGCAGGCATTTCCGTACACGAAGCTGCATTGCTCGACGTGGAACGTCGACCAGGCCGGGGCCCTGCTGTTCTGCTCGGCCGGGCGCGCGGACGAGCTCGGCATCGCGCCCGGCAAGCGCCTCTACCCTCTCGCGAGCACCGAGTCGAACCACATGGCGCAGGTGTCCACGCGCGCGAACCTGGCCGCCTGTCCCGGCGCGGGCATCGCCGGCCGCGCCGCGCTCGATGGCGCCGGGCTGTCGGTCGCCAGCGTCGATCTCGTCGACCTCTATACGTGCTTCCCGGTGGCCGTCGAGACGTACGCCGCCGAGCTCGGCTTGCCGCTGGAACGCGATCTCACCGTGACGGGTTCGATGGCGTTCGCCGGCGGGCCTTACAACAACTATGTGCTGCAGGCGACTTGCCGCATGGCTGCGCTCCTGCGCGAAGGCCGCGGCCGCCACGGGCTCGTATCGTCGGTGTCGGGCGTGCTCACCAAGCAGGGCTTCGGCCTGTGGTCGCGCGAGCCGCAGCGCGGCGGCTTCGTGCTGCGCGACGTGTCCGACGACGTGGCGCGCACGATGCGGACAAAGCGCATTGTCGAGGCGGCCAGCGGCAGCGGCGTCGTCGCCGGCTACACCGTGCTTCACGAGCGGGGCCAGGCACCGAGGGGCGTGGCCGTCGTGGATGTGGATGGCGGCCGTGCCGTCGTGCAGACCGAGGACCCGGCGCTCGTCGCGCGCATGGAATCGGTCGAGCTCTGCGGGTCGACCGTGCGTCTTCTCGACAACCACGCGTTCCGTATGTGAGCGCGGGCAGGCGGCTTCCCGGCGCACCCGCGCCGACGCGCTCCTGGCCCGGCGCAGGCGGGTTGAAGCTTGCCGGAGACGAATGGGGCGTGCCCAGCGGCCCCCTCGTCATCCTGCAGCACGGCGGCGGGCAGACGCGCCACGCCTGGAAGAACGTGGGCGAAAAGCTCGCTGCAGCGGGGTACCATGCGGTGGCGTTCGACGCGCGTGGACACGGCGATTCCGACTGGGCGCCTGACGGCCGATACGGCCAGGACGCGATGATCGAGGACCTCGTGAGCCTCGTCGGCGCGCTCGGCAACCCGCGGCCCGCGCTCGTGGGGGCGTCGATGGGCGGCGGCACGAGCCTCGTCGCGGTCGGCGAGGAGCACGTCGATGCCACCGCGCTCGTGATGGTCGACATCGCACCGCGCGTGGAAGCCGAGGGTGTGGCGAGGATCAGGGCGTTCATGAACCGCAGGCCGGAGGGCTTCGACTCGCTCGAGGAGGTCGCCGACGCGATCGCGAGCTACCAGCCGCATCGCGCACGCCCGCGAAGCCTTGCCGGGCTCGCCAAGAACGTGCGCGTGGGCGACGACGGAAAATACCGCTGGCATTGGGACCCGCGATTCCTCGAGCGCGTGATCGACTCGCACAAGCGGCTTCTGCGTTTCGAGGCCTGCGCGGCCCGGCTGCGCCTTCCCGTGCTGCTCGTGCGCGGCGGATTGTCCGATGTGCTAACGGAGGAGGGCGCGCGCGAGTTCCTCGCCTTGTGTCCGCACGCCGAGTACGTGAGCGTCGGCAGCGCGGGTCACATGATTGCAGGCGACCGCAACGACGCGTTCGGAAACGCGGTGATCGACTTCCTGTCGCGCGCCGTGCCGGTCGGCGGCGAGCCCGCCTACCCGCCGCATCCGCCGCATCCGCATCGCGAAGGACCGGAAGGCGACCTCACCGATATTCCGTGAGTAGATTCAGGTGCCGAGCGCGATCACCTTGTCGCGGATCATGCGGTCGATCTCCTCCTGCGCATAACCTGCGACGCGCAGCGCGTCCACGCTTTGCGCGCCGAGCTTCGGAGGCGGATCGCGCAGGCCCGGGCGGTCGCCGTCGACGCGCACCGCCGGCGCCACGCCTTTCAGCGATGGGCCGTAGTCGAACACCATGCCCGACTCGCGCGTATGCGGATGCGCCGAGAGCTCGCCGAGCGTATTGACGGGCGAGCAGGGAATGCCCGCCGCGTCGAGCTCGCGCAGCCACTCCTCGCGCGGCCGTTGGCGAAGGATGTCCTGCACGAGGGTGACGCACGCCACCCGATGCTGCACGCGATCGGCACCGGTCCGAAACTGCGGCAGGCCGGCGATCTCCGGCACGTTCGCCACTTTGCAGAACGCCTGCCACAGCGTATCGTTCGCCACCCCCAGTATCAGCGGATGGTCGCTCGTCTCGAACACCTGGTAGGGGCACAGCGATTCGTGGCCGGAGCCGGGGCGCTCGGGCTCGGCGCCTCGCTTCCAGTAGCCCTGCAGGAAGTAGCCGAGAAACGAGACCGCCGTGTCGAAGAGCGACGCCTCGACCTTCACGCCGCGCCCCGTGCGCTTGCATTCGAGGAGGCCGCCGAGAATGCCGATGACGGCGTGAAGGCCGGTGCCCTGGTCGACCGGCGAGAACGGGCTGCGCACGGGGTTGCCGCCCGGCTCTCCCGTGATCGACAGCATGCCGGTGAACGCCTGCAGGATGACGTCGTAGCCCTTGCCGTCGCGCATGGGGCCGACCGTGCCGTAGCCCGAGATGCTGCAATAGACGATCCGCGGGTTGATCGCCTTCAGATCCTCGTAGCCCACGCCGAGACGCTCCGCCACGCCGGGGCTGAAGCTCTCGACCGCGACGTCGGAAATCTTGGCGAGCCGCCGGCATGCTTCGAGTCCGGTGGGCGACTTGAGGTCGATGGCAAGGCTTTGCTTGTTGCGGTTGACGCTCAGGAAAACGGTGCCGACACCGTCTTCGAACGGAGGCCAGTGGCGCGTATCGTCGCCGGTGCCGATCGGCTCGACCTTGATCACCTCGGCGCCGAGGTCGGCCAGGTACTGCGTGCACAACGGGCCGGCCAGGATCTTCGAAAAATCGATGACGCGAACGCCTGAAAGCGGCGCAAAGGAACTCATCGGGGCCTCCTCGCGGTCGGTATGCGGCCTAAGCAGGGGACGACCGCTTATGGTCGTACCATAGACCATTGACCACCCGCTGCGTCCACACTACCATGGGTTGCAGCGGCGCACCACTTACGGTTTGATGGGGGCTAAACTGGCTGGAGAGGAACGAATGCTGCCGGAGCCTCGAGAGTCCGAGATGCTCGCGAACCGGTTGCGTCGGCACATCCTGAGCGGGAAATACGCGCGCGGCGATCAATTGCCGACCGAGCGCGAACTCGCGTCCGAGTCGCGGCTGGGCCGCGGCTCGATACGCGAGGCGCTGCGCGTCCTGGAAACGCAGGGCCTCGTGCGCACGCACGCCGGGCGCCACGGCGGCTCGATCGTGAGCCGGCCGAGCGATGGCCTCCTCGCGCAGCAGATCGGCTCCTACGCCTGGACGCACGATCTGTCCCTGCAGGCGCTGGTCGACGCGCGCACGGCGATCGAGCCCATGGTGGCGCAGCTCGCGGCCATGCATCGAACGAAGAGCGACCTGGGCGTCTTGCACCGGATCGCCGACCGCCTCGACGCCGCCGCCGTCGTGCACGTGCAGCGCTTCCTCAAAGAGAACGTCAAGTGGCATCACGCACTGGCGGCGGCGAGCCACAACGATCTCCTGCGCGCCTTTTCGACGTCGATCTCGAGCCTCATGTACGAGGTGTCGCGCATCCGAAATTTCGCGACGGCCGACGTACGGCTCGTCGTCGGCAGATCGCATCGCCGGATCCTCGCGGCGATCGAGCAGGGCGACGCTGCGGCGGCGCGGCGGCGTACGGAGCGCGACATCGCCTCCTACGCGAAGTACCTGGCAGCGTTGCTCAGGAGCCGCGGCGAGGGGATGAGCGAAGATGCGTGAGACGCGGATGGAGCTCCACTGGGGCCGATTGATGCGCTGTTACGTGCATCGACCGCCGACGCTGCCTGCGATGTTCGCGGAGGCGGTGGCGGGCGATCCCGACGCCGAGGCGGTGGTCGATGGGGCAAGGAGGTTGACCTATCGGCAGCTCGGCGGCCGCGTCGGGCAGCTCGCCGCGGGCCTCGCCGCGCGCGGCGTCGGCAAGGGCGACCGCGTTGCCGTGATGCTCGCCAACCGCCTCGAGGCCGTGATGGGCGTCCTTGCCATCGCTCGCATCGGCGCGGCGGTGGTGCTCATCGGCACGCGCCTGCGGCGGCCGGAGATCGAGTACATCGTTTCCGATTCGCAGGCCAAGGCGATGATCTACGAGAAGGACTTCGAAGGCGAGCTGCCGCCGCCCGATCACGCGCCCGCGCCCGACATGCGCTTCTGCGTCGGCGCGTCGTCGTTCGACAATCTGTCGGTCGACCGCGCGGCGCCTGCCGCATCGATAAGCGAAGAGGACCTGTTCGGCATCCTGTACACGTCGGGCACGACGGGCAGGCCGAAGGGCGCGATGCTGACGCATCTGGGCGTGGTGCACTCCGCACTGCATTGGGTCGAATGCCTGAAGCTCGGGCATGGCGAGCGCACGCTCCTGTGCATCCCGTGGTCGCACGTCGCGGGACTGTGCGGTGTCGTCCTGCCCTTCCTCCGGAACGGCAGCCGCCTGGTGCTGATGCGCGAGTTCAACCGGCGCGCCTTCCTGGAACTCGCCGCCGCAGAGCGGATCACGCACGCGCTCCTCGTTCCGGCGATGTACGGCCTGTGCCTGCTCGAGCCCGACTTGGACAAGTTCGATTTCTCGTCGTGGCGGCTCGGCGTGTACGGCAGCGCGCCGATGCCCGAGGCCACGATCCGGCGCTTCGCGGAGGCCGTGCCGCATCTCGTGATGTGCAACGCCTACGGCGCGACGGAGACGACGTCCCCGGCGACCATCATGCCGCCCGGCGACGGCATCGCGCACTCGGACAGCATCGGCAAAGTCGTCCCATGCGGCGAGATGCGCGTGATGGACGAGGCGGGACGCGAGCTGCCTCCGGGCGAAGCGGGCGAGCTGTGGATCGCCGGACCGATGATCGTGCCCGGGTATTGGCGCAACGATGTCGCCAATGCGGGCAGCTTTGCGGGCGGATTCTGGAAGTCGGGCGACATCGGCTCGATCGACGCCGAGGGCTACGTGCGCATCGCCGACCGCAAGAAGGACATGATCAACCGCGGCGGCTTCAAGATCTATCCTGCGGAGGTCGAGAACGTGCTGTCGGAGTTCAAGCACGTCATCGAGGCCGCGGTGGTGGGACGTCCGGACAACGTTCTCGGCGAGCGTGTCGTCGCCTTCGTCAACGCCAACGATCCTTCCGTCACCGAGTCCGCGATCCGCGATTTCTGCTCGGCGCGCATGGCCGACTACAAGGTGCCCGAGTACGTGGTCGTCGGCAACCGCCCGTTGCCGCGCAACGCGAACGGCAAGATCCAGAAGGCCGACCTGCGCGCGCTCGCGCACGAGCTTCCGAGCCGGCGATGAGCGATGACGTCGAGCGGATGGACGACGTGTGCGCGCTGCCGCTCGTGCATCGCGTCGCGGCAACGCTCGACCTCGATCCTGCGCGCTATCGCAACGGCGATCCACTGCCGCGCGGCTGGCACGTCTGCCTGTTCACCGTTCCGACCCGACAGTCGCTGCTGCGACCGGACGGCGCCGCGGGCTTGGGCGTGACGCTGCCCGACGTCGGGCTGCCGCGCCTCATGATCGGCGGCAGACGCATCCGCTTCACGGGCGACATCCCGATCGGCGCGGCGGTGCGGCGCGAGAGCCGGCGCAAGGCGGTCGTTGCGAAAGAGGGACGCTCCGGCCGCTTCGTCATCGTGACCATCCGGCACGACGTGTACGTGCAGGGCGAGACGGTCGCGGTGATCGAGGAGGAGCAGGACTACGTGATGCGTGAAGCCGCGGACCCGGCCCCGCCGGCTCCGCCCAAGACGGACCGCGAAGCGCCGCCGCGGCGCGAGCCGGTCGCAAGCCGCACCGTGATCCCGGACGAGACGCTCCTGTTCCGCTACTCGGCCATCACGTTCAACCCGCACCGCATCCATTACGACTATCCCTATGCCACGGCGAAGGAGGGCTATCCCGCCCTCGTCGTGAACGGCGGCATCGCATCGGTGATGCTGCTCGAGCTTTTCAGGGCGGCCGCCGCGCGCGAGCCCAGGTCCGTCACTGCGCGCAACGTGGCTCCCCTGTTCTGCGGACGCCCGCTGCACCTGCGCGGCGCGCGGGACGGCACGTCCTGGACCCTGTGGGCAGAGGACGACGACAACAAGGTGGCGCTGGAAGCGCTGGTCGAATGACGCAGGCATTGCCTTCGAGGAGGATGGAATGCGGCATCGTGCTTTGCTGGGTCACGGACTGATCGCGCTGGCTGCGCTTGGCCTCGTCTGGGAGGCGGCGCATGGGCAGAGCAACTACCCGAGCAGGCCGGTCAAGATGATCGTCGCGGTGGGCGCGGGAGGCGCCACCGACACGCTTGCCCGCAAGCTCGCGGAACAGCTGTCCAAGTCGATGGGGCAGCCGTTCATCGTCGAAAACCAACCCGCCGCGAGCGGAATGATCGCCGCGCAAACGGTGGCGCGCGCCGCCCCGGACGGGTACACGCTTCTCATCGGCACCAACACCACCCACGCGGGCAACCAGGCGTTCATCAAGAGCGTCCCTTACGACCCGATCACCGACTTCGAGCCGATCACGCGCCTGGGACTCGCCGCGCTGCTGCTCGGCGTCAACAACGATGTCCCGGCAAAATCGGTGCAGGAGTTGACCGCCTACGCCAAGGCCCATCCGGGCAAGCTCGCGTTCGGCGCCGGCACGGGCTCGGCGCGCCTCGCCACCGAGCTGTACAAGGCGATCGCGGGCATCGACCTTCTGAGCGTTCCGTACAAGGGCAACCAGCAGGCGCTCGTCGACCTGCGCGGCGGGCAGATCCAGATCCTGTTCGGCGACATCGCCCTGATGCAACCGCAGGTGAAGACCAACGCCGTGCGCGGGCTTGCCGTCTCGAGCGCCAAGCGCAGCGCGGTCGTGCCGGACCTTCCGACCATGCAGGAAGCGGGCGTGCCCGGCTACGAGCTCGTGGGCTGGATCGCGGCGTTCGCGCCGGCGAAGACGCCGGCGCCCATCGTCAAGCGTCTCAACGAGGAGATGAACAAGGCGCTCGCCGACAAGGATCTCGTCGAAACGCTGCACGGCCTGGGCGTGGACGCCGCCCCGGGCACGCCCGACGAGCTTCGTGCGTGGGTCAAGTCCGAGACGAAGAAATGGGGCGATCTCGCGCGGCAAGCCGGCATACAGCCTGAGTGAGGGGTCCGCGCGATGGGCACGACTCACGCCGTTCGCGTGCTCGAGTTGAGCAGCGACGTCGGCGGTGCGTACTGCGGATGGCTGCTCGCCAATCTCGGCGCCGACGTCGTGCGTGTTCCGCCGGCAGGCTCGGCGTATCGAGCCGAAGGTAGCCCGATTGCGCTTGCGCTCGAGTATCTCGCCCTTGGCAAGCGAACGGCGGCGCTCGCCGAAGTCGATCTCGCGCTGTGCGACATCCTGATTTGCGACGACGCGGATCTGATCGAGCGGGCGACAGGGGAATCGGTGGCGTCGCTCGCGCGGACGTTTCCGCGCCTCATCATCGGTGTGTGCTCCACGTTCGGCCTCGTCGGACCGAACGCGCGCCAACCGGCGGTCGGGATCGATGCGCAGGCGGTGAGCGCGGTGGCGTGGTCGTTGGGCGAGCCGGACCGCGAGCCGCTTTCGCTGTCGCCGGGCGTGCTCGAGCACCAGAGCGGCACGAACCTCGCCGCGGCGTGCCTGCTCGCGCTGCTCGTGCGCGAGGACCGGGGCACCGGCCGCGTCGTCGACGTCGCGCTCGCGGACGTTCTCG
Organism: Casimicrobiaceae bacterium; assembly: GCA_035499955.1. Lineage (GTDB taxonomy): Bacteria > Pseudomonadota > Gammaproteobacteria > Burkholderiales > Casimicrobiaceae > VBCG01. Next base: position 14,380 of record DATJXV010000208.1, on the reverse strand, counting down.
CGAGCTACGTCGCGGGCAACTGCCGCATCTACACCAACTACGGCCTCAAGTGGCAGCGCGCGGGCCGCCGCGCGTATGCGTCCGGGGGCGCGTATCCGTACGTCGTATTGCCGTGCAAGGACGGCGAGGTGTGCCTGTGCGGCCGCACGCGCGACGAGTGGGAGCGGTTGGTCGAGGCGATGGGCCGTCCGGCGTGGTCGCAGGAGCCGCGCTACCAGGACCTGCGGGCGATGGGCAAGCAATATCCGGAGGAGGTCGACGCGCTCGTCATTCCGTGGCTCGCCCGGCACACGATGGCCGAGATCGAGGCGCTCGCGTCGCGCCACAACCTCGTCGTGTCGCCGATCCGCGCCTTCGCCGACGTGCTGTCGACGCCGCAGTTCTCGCAGCGCGGCTTCTGGAGGCGCACGCGCCTGCACGGCAAGGAGGTCCTGGGGCCCGGGCTGCCGTTCCGGGTTCTCGACGATCGTGCGCCCGACGCGGAGGATCGCGCCGCGACGATGCTCGCGGTCCGGCACGAGCCGCATGCGGCGGGCAAGCCGAGCGGCGCGATCGACAAGCCGCTCGCCGGGCTGCGCGTGCTCGACCTGGGATGGGTGTGGTCGGCGCCCTGGGTCGGCGGCATCCTCGCCGAGTTCGGCGCGCGCGTGATCAAGGTGGAGCACGGCGGGCGACCGGACAACACGAGGCTCGCGGGAAGGCCGATTCGCAACGGGCAGAAGGTGGAGGGTCCGACGAAGGAGATGTCGTCGATGTTCCACCAGATCAACCACGGCAAGCTCGGCATCACGCTCAATGCGAAGGAGCCGCGTGCGGTCGAGCTTCTGAAGCGCCTCGCCGCGGACAGCGACGTCGTCATCGAGAACATGTCGCCGGGCGCGATGGATCGCGCAGGCCTGGGATACGACGCGCTGCGCGCCGTGAATCCGCGCATCGTGTACCTGTCGATGGCCGCGGCCGGGCAGTTCGGCCCGCTCGCGCAGATGCGCACGTACGCGCCGGTGATGTCGAGCTTCGTCGGGCTGGAGGCCTTGATCGGCTACCGCCGCGAGCCGCCGATCGGCAGCCTAAACTTCGCGATCGGCGATCCCAACGCCTCCGTGCATGGGCTGGTCGCGCTGTTCGCCGCGCTGTCGCACACCCGGCGCACGGGCGTGGGCTGCTACATCGACCTTTCCCAGATCGAAGCGATGCTGGCCACACTCGGCCCCTACGTCTTGAGCGCGCAGGCCGCCGGGCGGCAACCCGCTCCGCTCGGCAACGCGCATCCCGACATGGCGCCGCACGGCATCTATCCCGCGCGCGAACCGGATACCTGGCTCACCGTCGCCGTGCAGGACGACCGTCGGTGGCGCGCGCTCGCCGCGCTCGCCGGTGAGCCGTGGATGGACGATGCGCGATTCGCCTCGGCCGAAGGCCGCGTCGCCCGCGTCGACGAGATCGACGCGGCGCTGCGGCGCTGGACGGCGACCTTCCCGCGCGACGAGCTCGTCGCACGGCTGCGCAGCGCGGGGATCGCGTCGTCGCCGGTGTCGACCATCGACGAGCAGTGGGCGGACGCAAACTATGCCGCGCGTGCCGTCAAGAAGCGCGTGCAGATCCCGTACTACGGCGAGGACGACCTGTTCAAGGCGCCGTGGCACTTCTCCGACATGTCGGCGGTCATCGATGGAAGCGGACCCACGCTCGGCCAGCACAACCGCGAGGTCTTCTGTGGCATGCTGGGGCTGTCCGAAACGGAGTTCGCGGAGCTCGCCGAGAGTGGAGTCATTTCGTGAGCACCACCCACGATCCCACGCAGGTGCCAGGGCTCGGCGAGAATGCGCTCGAGGAGGCGCGCAGCCTCATCGGTGTCGAGCTGCGCCGGCAGGACCACTACTGGAACACCGAGGCGAGCCCCGATGCGGTGCGTCATTTCTGCTGGGGCATCGGGGACGAGAACCCGCTGTTCTGCGATCCGGCGTACGGCGAGTCGACCCGCTGGAAGAGCGGACTCGCGCCCGGCTGCTTCCTGTTCACGATCGACAGCACGGTCGTCGCGCCCAAGCTGCGCGGCATCCAGTGGATCTATAGCGGCGTGGACTGGCAGTGGTACAAGCCGATCCGCCACCGCGACCGCTTCACGACGAAGGTGCGTTTGATCGACGCCGTGGAGAAGTCCGGCGCCAATGCCAGGCGCTTCATCGTGCAGACCGGCGAATCGCTCTACTACAACCAGGACGGCGATCTCGTGTGCCGCGCGAACGGCAGCACCGCGCGCATTCCGCGCGCACGCGCCAAGGGCGGGCTCAAATACCAGCCGCGCGAGACGCATAGCTACACCGAGGAAGAGCTCATCGAGATAGCCGCTGCGATCGAAGCCGAGGAGTGCCGCGGGTCGACCCCGCGATTCTGGGAGGACGTGAGCGTCGGTGACGTCCCGAAGCCGGTCGTGAAAGGGCCGCTCAACATCACGGACATGATCTGCTGGTACTCGGGAGGCGGCCACACCTACCAGGCGCACGAGCGTGCGCAGCGGTATCGCCAGCGCCACCCGTCCGATGCCTACCGCAATCCGAAGACCGGGGCGCAGGACAGTGCGGCACGCGGGCACGCGGAGAAGGAAATGGCGCGCGAGGTCGGCATGCCGGGCGGCTACGACGTCGGCACCCAGCGCGTGTCGTGGTTCGGGCACCTCATGACCAACTGGGCGGGCGACGACGGCTTCGTCCGCCGCCTCAACGTCACGGTGAAGCGCCCGAACATCTTCGGCGACGTGTCGTGGTGCCGCGGCACGGTCGTCGACAAGCGTGTCGAGGAGGGCGCCCACCTCGTCGAGCTGGAGGTCCGCATCCAAAACCAGCTCGGCGACGTGACCGCCGACGGCACGTCCGTTGTCGAGCTGCCCACACGGGCGCATACATAAGGGAGCACTGCACGCCATGTTCTTCGAAACGACCCCGAAAGTCCGCGAGCTCGCGCAGCGGGTCAGCGCGTTCATGGACGAGCACGTCTATCCGAACGAGCAGCGCTACTTCGAGGAGGCGGACAAGCTCGGCCCCTGGAAGACGTATCCGCTCGTCGAAGAGCTCAAGCTCAAGGCGCGTGCCGCCGGCCTGTGGAACCTCTTCTCCCCGGCCAAGCACCACGAAGGCGGCCTCACCAACTTCGAGTACGCGCCGCTGTGCGAGATCATGGGGCGGTCGCTGCTCGGGCCCGAGTGCCTCAACTGCAGCGCGCCCGACACCGGCAACATGGAAACGCTCATGCTGTACGGCACGGCCGAGCAGAAGTCGCGCTGGCTCACGCCGCTGCTGGAAGGCGAGATCCGCTCCTGCTTCGCCATGACCGAGCCCGACGTGGCGTCGAGCGACGCGACCAACATCCAGGCGTCGATCGTTCGCGACGGCGGCGACTACGTGTTGAACGGCAGGAAGTGGTACACGACGGGCGCCACGCACCCGCACTGCAAGATCTGCATCTTCATGGGCAAGACCGACCCGGGCAATCCGAACCGGCACCTGCAGCAATCGATGGTCCTGGTGCCGATGGACACGCCGGGCGTCGAGGTCGTGCGATCCATCGCCGTGTTCGGCTTCTACGGCGTGCCGGACCGTGCCTCCGAAGTGGTGTTCGAGAACGTGCGGGTCCCGGTCTCGAACATCCTGCTCGGGGAAGGTCGCGGCTTCGAGATCGCTCAGGGTCGCCTCGGGCCGGGACGCATCCACCACTGCATGCGGCTCATCGGGCTGTCGGAGCGCATGCTGGAGCTCATGTGCCGGCGCACGAAGTCGCGAGTTGCGTTCGGGCGGCCGATCTCTGACCAAGGTGTCACACGCGAGCGGATCGCCGAGGCGCGCATCATGATTGACCAGTGCCGCCTGCTCACGATGAAGGCTGCGCACATGATGGACACGGCAGGCAACAAGGCGGCACGCGCCGAGATCGCGATGATCAAGGTGGCGGCCCCGAACATGGCGTGCAAGGTGATCGACTGGGTGGTGCAGGCCTATGGCGGCGCGGGCACCAACAACGACGCCGGCGTCGCCTCCGCGTACGCCACGGCGCGCTTCCTGCGTCTGGCCGACGGGCCCGACGAGGTCCATCGCAACGCGATCGCGAAGATCGAGCTCGGCAAGTACGACTAGGAGGTCATTGCCATGGCAAAGCGCAAGGCGGCAAGCGGGCAAGAGGACGGCAACGTGGCCGAGATCGTGGGCGGCGGCGAGGATGTCGGCATGCTCTCGACGCGCAGCCTGATCGAAGCGGCGACTGCGATGAATCCGCTGGCGATGGCGCGCGAAACCGCGCGTCTGTACGGCGAGTGGCTCAAGATCGTGGTGGGAAAGTCGGCGCGCGAGGTGCCCGCGAAGGACTGGCGGTTCGCCGACCCGACCTGGCGCGATCATCCGATCTACAAGCGCACTGCGCAAGGCTACCTCGCGTTCTGCGACGCGATCGACAAGGTGGTCGACGACAATCCCGATTGGCGCAAGCGTGAGCGCGCGCGGTTCTTGACCGGCATCTTGACGAGCGCCATCGCGCCGACCAATGCGCTGATCGGCAATCCCGCCGCGCTCAAGAAGGCGTACGAGACGGGGGGCAAGAGCCTGGTGCGCGGCGTGCAGAACCTGATCGACGACGTCCGCCACAACAAGGGCATGCCGTCGCAGGTCAAGCGCTCGGACTGGAAGGTCGGCGAGAATCTCGCGGCGACGCCGGGGGCCGTCGTGCTTCGCACCGAGCGGCTGGAGCTCCTGCAATACCAACCGGCGACCGACAAGGTATGCGAGATCCCGACGCTGATCATCCCGCCGCCCATCGGCAAGCACTATTTCATCGCCTGTCGCCGGGGCGCAGCTTCGTCGAGTACGCGGTGTCGAAAGGCTTCCAGATGTTCTGCATCGCCTGGCGCAATCCGCAGCAGGAGCAGGGCGACTGGAGCATCGACGACTACATCCAGTCGATGCTCGAGGCGGTCGACGCGGTGTGCAAGATCACCGGCAGCAAGAAGGTGAACATCAGCGGCTTCTGCGCAGGGGGCATCATGACCACGCTGATGCTGAGCTACATGGCGGCGGTGCGGGACAACCGCGTGAATGCCGCGGCGTTCGGCGTGATGCTGCTCGACTTCGACACCGAAGCGCCCATCGGGGCGCTGCATTCGCGGAAGCTCATCGGCATCGCGCGCAAGCGTTCGCAGAAGCAGGGCATTCATCCGGCGAGCGCGCTGGCCCAGGTGTTCGCGTGGATGCGGCCCAACGACCTCGTCTGGAACTACTGGGTCAACAACTATCTGACCGGCCAGGACCCGCCGAGCTTCGACATCCTCGCGTGGAGCGTGGACGGCACCAACCTGCCGGGCAAGCTGCATGGCCAGTTCCTCGACATCTTCGAGACGAACGCGCTGCCCAAGAAAGGCAGCCTGAAGATCCTGGGCAAGCCGCTCGATCTTGCGAGCATCAAGGTGCAGACGCTGGTCACCGGCGGGACCAGCGACCATCTGACGCCGTGGAAAGGCTGCTATCGGACGACCCAGCTCCTGGGCGGCCCCAGCACCTTCGTGCTGAGCAATGCCGGGCATGTCGCGTCGCTGGTCAATCCGCCTGGAAATCCCAAGGCAACCTATTGGCTCGGTCCGAAACCCGGACCCGATGCGGAAACCTGGCTGCAGCAAGCGACCAAGCACACCGGCACGTGGTGGGAAGTGTGGGTCGACTGGGCGGGCAAGCGCAGCGGCCGCGAGAAGCCCGCACCGAAAGCGTTGGGTAGCCGGAAATACAAGGTCCTCGGGGAGGCGCCCGGCGCCTATGTGCTGGAGCAGGCGTAGCCGTGGCCGACACGTTGAGCCTCGCAACCCTCGACCGCTTCGTAGGCCGACAGCTCGGCGTCTCGCAGTGGCGCTGCCTCGATCAGCAGCGGATCGACGAGTTCGCGGATTGCACCGGCGACCGGCAGTGGATTCATGTCGACCCGGCGCGCGCCGCGCGCGAGAGTCCGTTCGGCGGGACGGTCGCGCACGGCTACCTTACGCTCTCCACGGTCGGGCCGGCGCACCTCGAAGTGTGGATCGAGCCCGCCCGCATTGCCACCGCGCCGCACTACGGGCTCGATCGCTCCGCTTCCTGCCGCCTGTGCCGGCGGGCAACTGCATACGCACCCGAGTTAAGCTCGTGTCCGTGGAGCGGAACGGCGGCGGTGCGCACTCGTCTCCACGGAGAATACCGTCGAGATCGAAGATCAGTACAAGGCCGCGATCATCGCCACGACGCGTACGATGATCATGCCGTGACGATGCAATCGCAGCGCGTGTTACGCAAGCGGCAGGCCGGCCCCGTGACCTCGAATGCCCCCCGCCAGGCGGTGACGCTTTCGGCGACGTAGAGCGTTTGGCATAGTGGCAGTGCTTTCCTCATCGCAAAGGACCATCACTTGGATGACGCCAGCGAATTCGCTGTCCGTTGCGTCGACGTGGGCTCGCAGAGGCTTCGCGTGGGCATCAAGCGCGGCGAGCATCGATCGCCGCCGCTCGTCGTATTCAACGGGATCGGCGCCAACCTCGAGCTCCTGGAAGGTGTCGCGCGCACGTTGCAGGGAATCGAAGTCATTGCCTTCGATGTCCCCGGCATAGGCGGCTCGCCGCCACCGCGAAGTCCCTATCGGTTCAAGGCGCTCGCGCGATTGACCGCCGCGATGCTCGACGAGCTCGGCTATCGCGATGCGGTCGACGTGCTGGGCGTTTCGTGGGGAGGCGCGCTCGCGCAGCAGTTCGCCCGCACGTGCGCGCATCGTTGCCGGCGCCTGGTGCTGGCCGCTACGACGGCTGGCGCGCTCATGGTGCCGGGGCGCCTGGGGGCGCTGCTGACCCTGATGAGCCCGCGCCGCTATTCAGACCCCGCGTTCCTGCTGCGCGTTGCGCCGCTCCTCTACGGCGGTCGTGTCGCAGAGCAGCCCGGGCTCGTCGCGCCGTTCGCGCGACGTATGTTGCGGCCCGACCCGCGCGGCTACCTATTGCAGCAGCTGGCGCTCGCGGGATGGACGAGCGTGCCGTGGCTCCGCCGGCTCGAGCAGCCGACGCTCATCGTGGCGGGGACGCGCGATCCCCTGATCCACGTGGCGAACGCGAAGCTCATGCATCGGCTGATCCCGAACAGCCGCCTTGCGCTCGTCGACGACGGCCATCTCTTCCTGCTGACCGACCGGGAGGCCGTCGCGGAGACCGTCCTGCGGTTTCTCCGCGCAGACGATCCGCTGCGGGAATTCGGGCGCGTGGCGGCAACCGGCCGGGCGGTGGCGCGCCCCGGCATGGCAATATAGGAAGACCGGGAAGACGCGAGGTCTCGCATGTGGAATCCGCGCTGGACGCGGGAGGGTAAGGATCCCGATTACCGCTTCACGCTGGCGAACGAGCGAACGTTCCTCGCCTGGATCCGCACCGCGCTCGCGGTGCTCGCGGGCGGCGTGATCCTCGACCAGTTCGCCACACGCCTCGCGTCGCCGGCCGTCCTGGTGACGGTCGCCGTCGGCCTGGTCGCGCTCTCGGCGCTGTTGTGCATCTCCGCGTACCTGCGCTGGCGCGGGAACGAGATCGCCATGCGGCACGGCCGCGGCCTGCCCGAGAACATCTCCGTTCCCTTGACCACCGGCGCGGCGCTCGTGGTCGCCGCGGTGCTTGCAAGCCTCCTGCTGCTGCACTGATCGCCCATGAGCGCCGGGAAGGCCGCTGCCGTCCGCGACGAGGGTCTGCAGGCCGAGAGGACGTCGCTCGCGTGGAGCCGCACCGCGCTTGCGTTGACGGTGAACGCGGCGCTCATGTTTCGCGCGGGCGCCGTCGATGGCCATTGGTCGATCGTGGTCCTCGCGATCATGCTGGCGCTTGCGGCCGCCGCCACCGCGGTCATCGGGCTGCTGCGCAAGAAGGCGCTGTTCTCCGGCGAGCATCCGCCCGGCCACGATGCGGCGACGATCGCGCTCGTCACGCTGTTCGCTTTCGCGGCCTGTGCAACGGGCGTGCTCTCGATCCTCCTGTAGGCGATCGAACGCGGTCGCGGACCGCCCTTGAGGAAGGGCTTGCAGTAATATGATGATCATCATATCATGGGCCCCATGAATCCGTGAGGCCGCCTGGGTCGCTCGCCGCCGCCCTCTCGCCTTCAAATATGACGATAATCATATCTATCACGCCGTAGCCATCATCGAAAGGAAACACGACATGAAGATCCACGACGCAACCGTCCTGATCACCGGCGCCAACCGAGGCATCGGGCTCGCCTTCGCGCGCGAGGCGCTCGCCCGCGGGGCACGCAAGGTGTACGCCGGCGCCCGCGATCCGACCGCCGTCACGCTGCGCGACGTAACCCCGATCCGCCTCGACGTGACCAACGACGAGCACGTCGCCGCCGCCGCCGGCCGCCTGCGCGACGTCACGCTTCTCATCAACAATGCGGGCATCGCCAACTTCGGCGGCTTTCTCGCCGAAGGCAGCCTCGAGTCGGCGCGGGCGCAACTGCAGACCAACTACTTCGGGCCCTTGCGCATGAGCGTCGCGTTCGCTCCCGTGCTCGCTGCGAACGGCGGCGGCGCCATCCTGAACGTGCTGTCGATCGCAAGCTGGACGAGCTCCCCGCTGCTCGCCATCTACGCCTCGACGAAGTCGGCGGCATGGTCCCTCACGAACGGTTTGCGCCACGAGCTGCGCGAGCAGGGCACGCAGGTGCTCGGCATGCACATGGGCTTCGTCGATACCGACCTCACGCGCGACGTCGACCTCGCGAAGGTCGCGCCGGAGACGGTCGTGCGCGAGGCCTTCGACGCCCTCGAGCGCGGCGCCGAAGAGGTCCTTGCCGACGACATCACGCGCAAGGTCAAGCCGGGCCTGTCGGCGCAGCCGCCCGTCTATCTCCAGCTTCTTCGGCGCTGAGCGGCTAAGCCTTCGCCACGCCCCGAAGTGCGAGCTCCCTCGCCCGGTGACAGCTCACGAAGTGGAGCGGCGCGACTTCTTCCAGCGCCGGCGACCTTTCGCGGCAGATCGCCTGCGCGTATCGGCATCGCGGATGGAAATGGCACCCGGGCGGCGCGTTGGCGGGGTCGGCGACGTCGCCTTCCAGGACGATGCGATCGGAGCGAAGGCGCGGGTCCGGGATGGGCACCGCGGAGAGCAGCGCTTCAGTGTACGGGTGCTTCGGAGATGCGAATAGCGCTTCCGTCGGCGCTGTCTCGACGATGCGGCCGACGTACATTACGGCGACGCGCACGCTGATGTGCTTGACCACGCTCAGGTCGTGGGCGACGAAAAGATAGGTGAGCCCGAGCTTCTGCTGAAGGTCGAGCAGGAGGTTCAGGATTTGCGCCTGAACCGACACGTCGAGCGCGGAGACCGGCTCGTCGGCGACGACGAGGCGCGGATTCAGCGCGAGCGCACGTGCGATGCCGATGCGTTGGCGCTGCCCGCCCGAGAAGGCATGCGGGTAGCGCCGGAGGTACTCCGGCCGCAAGCCGACGAGGCGAAGCAGCTCGACGACGCGGTCGGTCCGCGCCTGCGCGTTGCCTTCGCCGTGCACGAGCAGCGGCTCGCCTACGATGTCGAGCAGGGTCATCCGCGGGTTGAGCGAGGAGAACGGGTCCTGGAAGATCATCTGCATCTGGCGCCGCAAGGGCCGCAGCCTCTCCTTCGGCACCTTGGCGACGTCCACCACCTCGCCGTCGTCCGAGAGGAGGACCTGGCCGGCTGACGGCATGAGCGCCCGCAGGATGCAGCGCGACGTCGTGGTCTTGCCGCAGCCGCTCTCGCCGACCAGGGACAGCGTCTCGCCCTCGTTGAGCGAAAAGCTCACGTCGTCCACGGCCTTCACCTGGCCGACCGTGCGCTGGAGCAAGCCCCTGCGGATCGGGAAGTGCTTGCGCAGCCCCTTGACTTCCAGCAGGGCGCGCTTTTGCGCAGCGGGCTCCCCGTTTCTCATCGTCACTCGTAGAGGAAGCAGCTCACCGATCTTGCGTGCCCGATCGGCGTCACGGCAGGATCCGCAGTGTCGCAGCGGCCCGGAACGAAAGATGCGCAGCGCGGATGGAACGCGCATCCCTTCGGACGGTTGAACGGATGGGGGATCGATCCGCTGATCGTCGGCAGCCGTACGCCGGGCACCGATTCGATGCTGGGGATGGATTGCAGAAGCGCCTTCGTGTACGGATGCTTGGGATCGTGGAAGATGTCGTCGACCTTGCCGCGCTCGACCACGCGCCCGAGGTACATCACCACCACGTCGTCCGCCATTTCCGCCACCACGCCCAGGTTGTGCGTGATGAGCATGATGGCCATGGCGCGCTCGCGCTGGATCTTGCGCATGAGGTCCAGGATCTGCGCTTGCGTGGTCACGTCGAGCGCGGTCGTGGGTTCGTCGGCGATCAGCAGCCGCGGATTGCTGGACAAGGCGACCGCGATCATCGCCCGCTGCCGCAATCCGCCGCTCAGCTCGAAGGAGTACTCGTCGATGCGCCGCTCGGGCTTCGGGATGCCGACGCTGCCGAGCACTTCGATGCCTCGCTGCCGCGCTTCCTTGGCCGACACGCCGCTGTGCAGGCGGATCGCCTCGACGATCTGGTCGCCGACCGTGTGCACGGGGCTGAAGGAGGTCATGGGCTCCTGGAAGACGAGCCCGATGTCCCCGCCGCGGATCGCGCGGATCTCGCGGCCGTTGGGGGCGAGCTTCACGAGGTCGACTTGCGAGCCGTCCGCGCGCGTGAGCACGATCTCGCCACCGACGATGCGACCGGGGGCATCGACGATGCGCAGGATCGATTGTGCCGTGACGCTCTTGCCGCAGCCGCTTTCGCCGACGATGCCGAGCGTCTTGCCGGCGTAAACGTCGAAGGACGCACCGTCCACGGCCTTGGTCGTTCCCTCGTCCTGGAAGAAGCTCGTGCGCAGGTTCCTCACCGAGAGCAGGGGCTTGTCCATGCCGGCTGCCTTACAGGTACGGGTCCGCCGCGTCGCGGATGCCGTCGCCCATGAAGTTGAACGCGAGCACGGCGACGATCACGGCGAACGACGGAATCAGCAGCCACGGCGAGATGACGAGCGCCTGGATGTTCTGCGCGTCCTGCAGCAGGACGCCCCAGCTGATCGCCGGCGGCCGCAGGCCGAGCCCGAGGAAGGAGAGCGACGTCTCGCTGATGATGATCGCCGGGATCGCGAGCGTGGTCGCCGCAATGATGTGGCTGATGAACGACGGTACCATGTGGCGGAAGATGATGCGCGACTTGCTGCAGCCCACGAGCTCCGCCGCCATCACGAAATCCTCGTGCTTGAGCGAGATGAACCTGCCGCGAACCACGCGCGCGAGCTCGGTCCAGCCGATGAGCGAGATGATGATCGTGATGGCGAAGTACACCTGCACGACGCTCCAGTCGCTCGGCACCGCTGCGGCGAGCCCCATCCACAAAGGGATCGTCGGGATCGAGCGCAGGATCTCGATGATGCGCTGGATCACGGAGTCGATCGTGCCGCCGAAGTAGCCCGAGATGCCGCCGAGGACCACGCCCAGCACGAGGCTCAAAGCCACGCTCACGAGGCCGATCGTCATCGAGGTGCGCGTGGCGAACATGAGGCGCGACCACAGGTCGCGTCCCTGCGTGTCGGTGCCCATCAGGAACAGCGACTTGCCGGTGTCGGCGCCCTCCACGCCGAGCACGTGACGGTCGGCCGGGATGATGCCGAAGAGCTTGTAGGGCTCGCCGCGGGCGAAGAACGTGATCGGGATCTTGGTGCTCGGGTCGGGCTTGTACACCCGCTTGAAGGTCAACGGATCGCGCGCGCCCTTGAGCCCATAGACGTAAGGCCCGAAGCGCCCGTCGTCGAACCAGTGGATCGTCTGCGGCGCGATGAGCGACCGCTGCGCGTCGGAGTCCTGCGGGTCTGCGTAAGCAAAGAAGTCGGCGAACGCCGCCACGAGGTAGAAGAGCGCGAGGACGATCGTTCCCGCAGCGGCCAGCTTGTGCTTGCGGAACCGCCACCACATGAGCTGCCATTGCGTGGCGACGGCGATTCTCTGCTCGGCGAGGCTTCCCGCCCCCTTCGCAAGACCGCCCGATAGCGTCGCGCCGTCCGCTGAAGCTGTCTCCTGCACCGCGACCGGATCGCCGCTCACTGCCTGCCCAGCCTTATCCTCGGATCGATCCACATGAGCAGAAGATCCGAAATGAACGTGCCGATCACGGTGAGCACGCCGAGCAGCAGCACGATCGTGCCGGCGAGGAACATGTCCTGGGCGATCAGCGCCTTGAGGAGGAGGGGCCCGACGGTCGGCAGGCTCAGGACCAGCGAGACGATGATGCTGCCCGAGACGACGTACGGCAGCAGGTAACCGATGGTGCTCACGAACGGATTGAGCGCTACGCGCACCGGGTACCTGAGGATCACGCGGTGCTCGGGCAGCCCGCGCGCCCGCGCCGTCATGACGTAGGGCTTGCGCAATTCGTCGAGCAGGTTCGAGCGCATGATGCGGATCAGCTGCGCCGTGCCGGCGACGCCGAGCACGATGGCGGGGATCGGCAGGTGCTTCGTCAAGTCCCACGCCTTGGCGAGGCTCCACGGCGCCTCCGCGAACTCGGGCGAGAACAGCCCGCCCACGTTCGCGCCGAACCACGCGAAGCCGACGTACATGACGATCAGAGCGAGCAGGAAGCCGGGGATGGCGAGGCCGATGAAGCCGACGAAGGTGAAGACGTAGTCGAGCACCGAGTAGCGGTAGACCGCCGAGTAGATGCCGATGGGCAGGGCGACTGCCCACGTGAAGATGATCGCGGCGAGCGAAATGACGATGGTGAGCGAGAGTCGGTCGCCGATCACGTCGACCACGGGTCTTCCCCATTCCATCGCCATGCCGAAATTGCCGCGCAGCGTGAGGCCCATCCACTTGAAGTACTGGACGGTGATGGGTTGGTCGAGCCCGAGCTGCTCGCGCAGGGCCGCGGCCTCGCCTTCCGAAACCGCGCTGCCCGAGGCGGACATCGAGGCGATGTACGACGTCACGTAATCGCCCGGCGGCAGGTGAATGATGATGAACGACAGGATCGAGATCGCCCACACCGTGAGCACGGCGAGGAGCATGCGGCGAACGATGTAGGCGACCATGGGCTCGACCCCTCACCCCGTCCCTCTCCCCGCCTCGCGGGGAGAGGGTGCCCGAAAGGCTACTTGAAGTAGAACGTCTCCGGCCACGACGAGTGAGGCGTGCGAACGTGCTGCGCGTTCACCTGCCGCGACGGGATGTTGCCCATGTTGTTCTTCACGATGCGCACGCCCATGAAGGCCGGCGACTGGCCGACCGTGCCGATGCTCCACTCCTGCTCGACGATGATCTTCCACAGCTCCTTGGCCGCCTTGGTGCGGTCCTCGTCGTTCATGCCGTAGGCGGCGCGGAAGAGGTCGAAGGCCTTCAGCATCTCGGGGTCGTCGGGCTTCTTGCCGGCCGTGCCGTTGGACGCGTACCACCTGGCGAAGGCCATGCCCATGTGCGCCTCGGCGGCGTCCACGGGAAGCGCGTGGCGCGGGAACAGGAACAGCACCTCCGAGCCGTCGTTGGCCCACGTGATGATCTGGTTCTCGTTGTTGTTGTCGCGCGTGAAGGCGAGGTTGCGCTCGAGCTCCTTGATGTCGACGTCCACGCCGATCTTCTTCCACTGCTGCTTGATCATTTCGGCCACCGGCGTGAACGGGACGAAGCTGCCGCCCACGGTGATCATCTCGAGGCGCAGCCGCCCCTTGCCGTCCATGCGCTGCCGGTAGCCTTCGCCGTCCTTCTTCGTGAGCCCGATCTTGTCGAGCAGATCGTTGGCCTGCTTCACGTCGAGCTGGGCCCACTTCTTGTTCCACTCGGGTCCCGGGCTGTAGATCGTGTCGGGCGCCGGCGCGACCGAGCCGGGCGCACCGACGCCGAGCCAGAAGGCTTCGTTCAGCTGGTCGCGATCGATCCCGAGCGAAAGCGCGTGCCGGAAGTCCTTGTTGCGCAGCAGCTTCGCGATCTCGGGATCGCCTTCGTAGGAGTTGCCCATGTGCAGCGTGACATCCGAGCCGTAGAGGCCCGGGTCCAGATGCACCGTGTAGTTGCCCTTCTTGGCGTTCTCCAGGAAGACCGGCAGCTTGGAAAGGCCCATGTGCCGCTCCTGGATGTCGTATTCGCCCGCGATCGCGCGCAGGTTCGCGACCTCGATGTTCTCGGCGAGCGTCATGGTGATGCGGTCGATGTACGGCAGCTGGTTGCCGGCGGTGTCCACGCCCCAGAAGTACGGGTTGCGCTCCATCGACCAGGTCGGCGTGTTGATCGGCGACACGGTCTTCCACGGCGTCATCACCGGCAGGTCGGGATTGAGCGCCCAGCTGTAGCGGTTGCGCAGGAGCGAGACC
>DATJXV010000207.1:0-15447 GCA_035499955.1 Casimicrobiaceae bacterium | reverse complement strand
CCGCGCCGCCTCCGCCGCCGCCCGAACCGTCGGTCGAAGTGGTTCAGGATCGCTACGCCGAGCTGGCGTCAACGCTGGAGCGCGGCATGTGGATCGAATTCGAGGGCGAGGACGGCCAACTTGCCTTCGCCAAGCTGGCGTGGGTGAGCCCGCTGCGCGGCACCTACCTCTTCACCAACCGGCAGGGACAGAAGGCCGTATCGCTCACCGCCGACGAACTCGCGGATCGCTTCCGCAACGACCGCGCGCGGCTGGTCGAGGCCGAGCCGCTGGTCGATCGTGCGTTCATGAGCATGATGGCCTCGTTCGAGGAAAAGTTCGGCGAGCAGACGGCGTAGGTCCCGAGCGCCGTGTCCAAGGGAACGGCCCGACTCAGGCTGCAAGCGCAGCCGCGATCTCGGCCACCAGCTTCGGCCCCTTGTAGATAAGACCCGTATAGATCTGCACCAGCGTCGCACCGGCGGCGATTCGCTCGCGCGCGTCTGCGCCCGACATGATCCCGCCCACGCCGATGATGGGGAGCGCTCCCGAAAGCTCCGCCGCCAGCGTGCGCAGCACCGCAATCGCCTGGTTCCGCAGCGGGCGGCCGGAGAGCCCGCCGCTCTCACCCGCGTAGCGCAATCCCGCCACGGTAGCGCGATCCACGGTCGTGTTGGTCGCGATGACTCCGTCGATTCGATGCGCAACGAGCGCACGCGCGATGCGGCGGACATCCTCCGCCGCGAGGTCCGGCGCGATCTTCACCGCGATCGGCGTGTACTTGCCGTACCGGTCGGCGAGCCTTGCCTGCTCATCCTTCAATCGCTTGAGTAGGGCGTCCAGCGCCGCTTCGGCCTGCAGCGCGCGCAAGCCCTCGGTATTGGGTGACGAGACGTTGATCGCGACATAGCTCGCGTGCGCGTACACGGCGCGCAAGCAGGCGACATAGTCCTCCGCCGCGCGCTGGTTGGGCGTGTCGAAGTTCTTGCCGATGTTGAGCCCGAGGATGCCGCCGCTCGCCGGCCCGAAGCGGGCCTTTGCCACGTTGGCGAGGAAACGCTCGACGCCGTCGTTGTTGAAGCCGAGGCGGTTGATCAGCGCTTCGGCTTCGGGCAGGCGGAAGAGCCGCGGCTTCGGATTGCCCGGCTGCGACCGCGGCGTTACGGTCCCGCATTCGATGAAGCCGAAGCCGAGACTCGCCAGCCCGTCGATGTGCGCGGCGTTCTTGTCGAGTCCGGCCGCGACGCCGATGCGGTTGGGGAAGCGAAGACCCATCGCGTCGACCGGCGAGGCTTGCACGCGTGGCGCAACGAGTTGCGCGATGCCGGTCGCGGCCGCCGCGTCGAGGCTCGCCAGCGCAAGCTCGTGCGCGGCCTCGGGATCGAGCGCGAAGAAAAGCGGTCGGAACAGCGGATAGAGCATGCTCGATCGCAAGCGAGCGCGGGGCGAAGCAGGGCGGGCGGATGATACCATCGGCAGGGAGCGATGATCGGATCGACGACGTGGAGACTTCGCAGCGCGGTGTCGCTCGCGGCGCTGGCCTGCCTCGCGAGCGCAGCAGCGTTCGCCGATCCGCCTCCGGCCAATTACGCGCAGCGCGCGGACGTTCGCGCGTTCATCGACGAGATGGCGAGCGAGCGCGGCTTCGACGCGAAGGCGCTCAGGCGCCTGTTCGCCCAGGTCGAATATCAGCCGAAGGTGATCGAAGCAATCTCGCGTCCCGTGATCGCCCCGCCGAAGTGGTATGAATTTGCGCCGCGTTTCCTGGCGCCGGAGCGTGTCGAAGCGGGCGTGGCGTTCTGGCGCGCGCACGAAGCAGCGCTCGCGCGGGCGGACCAGGAGTTCGGCGTTCCACCCGAAATCATCGTTGCCATCATCGGCGTGGAGACCTACTACGGGCGCTACCCGGGGACTTATCGCGTGCTCGACGCCTTGACCACGCTCGCTTTCGACTATCCGCGCCGCGCCGAATTCTTCCGCAAGGAGCTCAAGCAGTTCCTCCTCTTCGCGCGCGAGGAGCACATCCCGCCGCTCGAGCCCCGCGGCTCCTACGCCGGCGCGATGGGTCTTCCTCAGTTCATGCCGAGCAGCATCCGGGCCTATGCGCTCGACTACGACCTCGACGGCAAGGTCGACCTCGCGGCCGATGCCGACGACACGATCGGCAGCGTGGCCTATTACCTTGCCCGCCACGGCTGGCAGCGCGGGCAGCCGCTCATGTCGCCCGCGCTCATCGAGGAAGACGGGAAAGACGCAGTGCTGCAGAGGCTCGACGCCGGGGTCTCGGAGCGAGCGTCGCTGGCGCAATGGGAGAGTCAGTCCGTCGCAGTGTTCGATTTGCCCCGTGACGCCGCGCCGGATTCGGCGGGGCTCCTGATGCTCGAGGAGGAAGGCGGGCCATCGTATTGGCTCGTGTTCGACAACTGGTTCGTGATCACGAGCTACAACCGGAGCCGGCTCTACGCCTCGGCGGTGGTCCAGCTGGCGGAGGCACTAAGAGATGCCGCGAGGGCGCGCGCACCGTGATCTCCTTCATCGTCCCTGCGTACAACGAGGAGGAACTTCTCGGCGCGACCCTGCACGCGCTGCACGCTGCGGCTGCGCCCGCAGGCGAGGCCTACGAAATCGTCGTCGCCGACGACGCGTCGAGCGATGCCACGGTGTCGATCGCCCGGCGCTACGGCGCGCGCGCGATCGAGGTCGCGCATCGCCAGATCGCCGCGACGCGCAACGCCGGCGCGCATGCGGCCCAGGGCGATCGCTTCATCTTCGTCGATGCGGACACCGTAGTCGGCGCCGAAGTCGTTCGCGCTGCGCTGCAGGCTCTCGACGGAGGCGCGGTCGGCGGCGGGGCGGCCGTGCGCTTCGACGGTCGCATTCCGCGCTGGGCGGAGCTTGCACTGCCGGCGTTCGTCTGGGCCTTTCGAGTCTCCGGCATGGCGGCAGGGTGCTTTCTGTTTTGCACGAAGCCGGCTTTCGAAGCCGTCGGCGGATTCGACGAGACGCTCTACGCCGCGGAAGAGATTTTCATGAGCCGGGCGCTCAAGCGGCACGGTCGCTTCGTCGTGCTCGAGCAGGCGGTCGTCACGTCCGGGCGCAAGCTCCGCGCGTACACCGCCGGCGAGCTCCTGCGCATGGCGGCGCCGCTCGCATTGCGCGGATGGGGAGCAGTGCGCTCGCGCGACGGGCTCGAGTTGTGGTACGAGCGACGGCGGGAAGGTCCCCGCGCCTGAGCCACTCCCGCGGCCGGCGCGGCGGAGTTACACTGATGGCCGGCGAGTCTCGAGCGGTGGCTGGTGCGAGATGGAACCGTTCTTCGTCTTCTTCCTGTTGCCGGTGCTGTTCGGCGTCGTCGCGGAGCTCATCTGGCGCGACACGAGGCATGCATCGCTCGCCGCGGGCATCGCCTCGACCCTCCTGGTTTACGTCGCCCTCGAGCTGCGCGACCCACAGGGTACCTGGAACGGCCTCGCCACCTTGTTGATCGCGCCTCTGGTCATCGCCTTCTCGCTGACGGCGGTCATGGTCTGCTATGGTCGCGTGAACCACCGCAAGCATCGGCCTAATGGAACCTGAGGGAACTTGAGCGTGCCTGAGAAGACCATCGTTCAGCCGAGCCGCCGATGTCGTTTCTGACCCGGATCGTGGTCTTCTGGATGATCGTCATCGCGGCGATCTCGATGCTGCGGCTCTTTCCAGACGCGCTGCCCGCACGGCTGGCGTTCGCGCGGTTGGGGCCGCTGCCG
Organism: Casimicrobiaceae bacterium; assembly: GCA_035499955.1. Lineage (GTDB taxonomy): Bacteria > Pseudomonadota > Gammaproteobacteria > Burkholderiales > Casimicrobiaceae > VBCG01. Next base: position 11,722 of record DATJXV010000207.1, on the reverse strand, counting down.
CACGGGGGCGAGGCGCGCAGTCACTACCTCATGCGCTGGGCGGCCTACTGGGGAAGCTGGGTCGCGCAAAGCGCACTCGTGATGGCCGCCTGCGGGTTTCTCGCCTCGCGGGTCGCGGCGCTGGGCGAATCGCTCTGGTTCCTGGCGCTGTGGGCGGTCGTGGTTCCTGCGCTCGCCGCGATCGCTTCGCTCGGCTGCCTTGCTGCGCTGCTTGGCGCAGCCAAGGCGAGAGTGCTTGGGCCGGATCCGGTACGCGCTGCCGCGGCGCCGGCAGGCGAAGCGCGCGCATTTCAGGAAAGGTGAACGAAGGGAACGGCGGCGTCCGAGGTCGCGCGCGACGGCGGCGAAGCTTGCCGGCAAGCTCGTGATCGACGCGACAAATCCGATCGCCGACGCGCCACCCGTGAACGGCGTGCTCAAGTTCTTTACGAGCCTCGACGAGTCTTCGATGGAGCGGCTGCAGCGCGAGCATCCGCGTGCGCATTTCGTGAAGGCATTCAACTCGGCGGGGAGCGGCTGCATGGTGAACCCGCAGTTCAAAGGCGGCAGGCCGACGATGTTCATCTGCGGCAACGACGAGGCGGCGAAGCAGACAGTGGCGCGCATTCTCGATCAGTTTGGATGGGAGACCGCGGACATGGGCAAGGCCGAAGCGGCGCGCGCCATCGAGCCGCTGTGCATGCTGTGGTGCATCCCGGGCTTCCTGCGCAACGACTGGAGCCACGCCTTCAAGCTGCTCGCGTAGTGGGCAGCTCCCGCGTCGGCTCGGCGCCATCGCTCTCCGCAGCAGCTGCCGTCAACGCCGCGATAGCGTTCGAACGTGGGCGATCAATCCGCGCGTCGATGCATCGACCGCGTCGGGGTCGGTGCCCTCGCGCAACGCGCCGAGGATCGGTCCCGCCAGTGCCTTGCCGAGCTCCACCCCCCATTGATCGAAAGAGTTGATGCCGCACAGAACGCCTTCGACGAAGGTGCGATGCTCGTAGAGGGCGAGGAGCTGCCCCAGGCGGCGCGCGTTCAATTCCGGCAGCAGCAGCATTGTCGAAGGCCGATCGCCCGGGCACACGCGATGCGGCGCCTGCGCGTCGATCGCCTCGGGCGCGAGACCCTTGCCGGCCAGCTCGGTGCGCACTGCGGCGAGCGACTTGCCGGTCATGAGGGCTTGCGCCTGGGCAAGCGCGTTCGCCACGAGCACCGTCTGCTGGTCGGCGAGCGGGTGCGTCGCGCGCACGGGCACGACGAACTCCACGGGCGTGACGTGGGTCCCCTGGTGCAGCCACTGGAAGAAGGCGTGCTGGGCGTTGCTGCCCGGTTCTCCCCACACCGACGGCGCACTCTGGATCGCAAGCGGCGCGCCGTCGCGCGTGACCGACTTGCCGTTGCTCTCGAGCGACAGTTGCTGCAGAAAAGCGGGGAAGCGCGCCAGCGCCTGCGCGTAGGGAGCGATGACGCGTTGCGGATATCCGATGATTTGCGCGTTCCAGAAATCGACCGCTGCGAGTAGGACCGGCAGATTGTTTTCGGGCGGGGCGGTGCGGAAATGCTCGTCCATGCTCGCCGCGCCGGCCAGCAGCGCAGCGAAAGCGTCCCAGCCGCAGCGCACCGCGATCGATAGGCCCACGGCGGACCACAGCGAAAAACGTCCCCCGACCCAGTCCCACATCGGCAGCACGTCGGCGCTTGCCACGCCGAACGCGCGCGCGGCGTCGAGGTTGGCCGTGACGGCGACAAAATGGCGCGACAGTGCCGTGCCCCCGCCGAGGCTCGCGGCGAGCCATTCACGCGCCGCCTGTGCGTTCCTGAGCGTTTCGGTCGTGGTGAACGTCTTCGATGTGACGATGAACAGCGTGGTTGCCGGGTCGAGTCCGGTCAGGGCGCGCGTCAGGTGCTCCGGATCGACGTTGGACACGAATGCGACGTCGATGCCCTCACGGCGCGAAACACGCGGACCCAAGAGCGCTTCGCAGACGAGAGCAGGGCCGAGATCGGAGCCGCCGATGCCGATATTGACCACGTCGCGAATCGGCCGCCCGCTGGCGCCCAGCCGCAACCCGGCGCGCAATTGGGTGGCGAGCGTGCGCATTCGCGCCTGGGTTCCCCGGATCGCCGGCACGATGTCCGCGCCGTCAACGAGCACCGGCGCATCGCTCTGCTGACGGAGCGCCGTGTGCAGCGCAGGCCGTTGCTCGGAGAGGTTGATCCTTTCGCCACTGAAGAACGCGCTCACCCACGCCGGCAAATTGCGCTCGCGCGCGTAGTCGAGGAGCAGCGTCATCGTCTCGGGCACGACGCGCTGCTTCGACCAGTCGGCGAGCCAGTCGTCCCAGGCGAGCGACAGCCGTCCGGCGCGCTGCGGGTCGCCGTCGAAGAGAGACACGAGCGAGCGCGCGGCCAGCCTGCGACGGTGGTCGAGCAGGGCTTGCCGCGATATATCGAGAGAGGGATCGATCATGGCCGACGCTGCTTGCCTCGCCGTGCGCTCGTGCAATCGGCGGCTCCGCCGAGGATAATCGATCGGGCCGCCGCGGCGCAAACTCGCCACAATTCGCGCTCGTATCGCTTCCGGACCTGGCTTGCGACGGTGGGACGCGCGAACCGGCTCGCCATAGCTTGTCAAGTTCGCGGCGGGATGCTAATTTGGTCAGGTCATACGGTGGTCAGGTGGTCTGACCGCATAAAATCTGCCGCGCCGCCGGCCGCGTCTTCATCAAAAGCAGGTCCAAAGGAGGAGCACATGTTCGATCCATGTACCGTACGGCGGCTTTCCGCCGCCGCGTCGCTGTGCGCGCTGGCCGCCCTGCCGCTCGCGCCGCTTCACGCCCAGCAGAAGCTGGTCCTCAAGGCGTCCGACGTCCATCCCGCAGGCTATCCGACGGTCGCGGTCGTCGAAGACATGGGCAAGAAGCTGGAGAAGGCGACCAACGGCCGCTTGAGCATCCAGATGTACCCGTCGATGCAGCTCGGCGGGGAAAAGGAGGCGATCGAGCAGGCGCAGGTCGGCGCGCTGGCATTCGCGCGCGTCAGTGTCGGCGCGCTGGGGCCGGTCGTCGACGACCTGAACGTCTTCAATCTTCCCTACCTCTTCCGCAACACCGCGCACATGCAGAAGGTCATCGACGGCCCGATCGGGCAGGAGTTGCTCGACAAGGTGACCAACAACCCGAAGGCCGGGCTCGTGGGACTGTGCTGGATGGACGCCGGCGCGCGCAGTCTATACGACACCAAGAAGCCGATCCGCAACATCGACGATCTGAAGGGCATGAAGTTCCGCGTCATGGGCAACCCGATGTTCGTCGACATGATGAACGCGCTCGGCGGCAACGGGGTGGCGATGGGCTACGACCAGGTGTTCAACGCGCTGCAGACGGGTGTCGTCGACGGCGCCGAGAACAACCCGCCAAGCTTCGTGTTCGACAATCACTACACCGTCGCCAAGTACTACACGCTTGACGAGCACTTGATCGTCCCCGAGATGCTGGTGATGTCGCGCAAGATCTGGGACAGTCTTTCTGCGGCCGACCAGGCGCTGATAAAGAAAGTCAGCCGTGAAGCGCAGCTCGAGGAGCGCGCGCTCTGGAACAAGTATGAGAAGGACGCGATGGACAAGGCGAAGGCGGCCGGGATCACAATCACCGAGATCGCCGACAAGAAGCCGTTCCAGGACGCGGTCAAGCCGGTGTGGGACAAGTACGGGCCGAAGTACGCCGACATGATCAAGCGCATCCAGGCGGTGCAGTAGCGCGCGTCGCTCCCAGGGAGGAGATCGATGGCACAGACCTATCGCCGGGCGATGGACGCGCTGTACCTCCTCTGCGTGTTCGTCGCCGGCGTTGCGCTGGTGCTGATCTCGGCCGTGATCCCTTGGGCGGTGTTCACGCGCTACGTGCTGAACAGCGCTTCCTCCTGGCCCGAGCCGACCGCGGTGCTGCTGACTATCGTGCTCACGTTCTTCGGCGCCGCGGCGTGCTATCGGCTCGGCTTGCACATGAACGTCACGCCGGCGGTGAACCTGCTGCCCGCATTTGCTCGCCGGGTCTCTAACCTCGCGGTTGAGTTGCTGATGGCCCTGATCGCCCTCTTCATGCTTTTCTGGGGGACGCGCCTCGTCGAGGCCACCTGGCACAACCCCATCGCCGACTTCCCGTTTCTGTCGACCGGCGTGACCTACCTGCCGATCCCGATCGGAGGGGCAATCCTGTTTCTTTTCGTCGTCGAGCATCTGACCCTCGGCCGGCCGAAGGACGTGGTCGGCGAGGCGGAGGCGCCCGCGGCATTCGAGTAACCGGTTCTCGCAAAGCCCCGCCGCGGGCTGCGCGAAGAATCTGCTGTCAGGAGTCCATGGATATCGCGATTCTGCTCGGCTCGCTGTTCGCCTGCTTCGCGCTCGGCGTGCCGATCGCCTATTCGCTGGGGCTTGCTGCCATCGCCGGCGCGATCTGGATCGGCGTTCCGCTCGAGGCGGTGATGCTGAAGATCTCGGACGGCGTGTCCAAGGTTGCGATGCTGACGATTCCCTTCTTCGTGCTGGCCGGGGCGATCATGTCCGAGGGCGGGATGGCGAAGCGGCTGGTCGCCTTCGCCAACGTGCTCGTCGGAGTGGTCCGCGTGCGCGGAGGCCTCTCGGCGGTGAACATCATCGCGACGACCTTCCTCTCCGGCATCTCGGGGTCATCGGTCGCCGATACCTCCGCGATCGGCTCCGTGATGATCCCGCAGATGGAGAAGGTCGGCTATCCGCGGGTATTCGCAACCAACGTGACCATCAGCGCCTCGGTGCAGGCGATCCTGGTGCCGCCGTCGCACAACGCGGTGATCTACTCGCTCGCGACCGGCGGCGTCATCTCCATCACCAGCCTGTTCATGGCGGGTGTGGTTCCCGGACTGCTGCTCGGCTTGGCCCTCATCGTGTTGTGCCTCTTCATCGCCTATCGCGACGGGCATCCCACCGGCGAATCCGTGCCGGCCCGGCAGGCGGTGAAGATCACCATCGACGCGATGTGGGGCTTGATCACCATCGTCATCATCATCGGCGGCATTCTCGCCGGTGTCTTCACGGCGATCGAGGCGGGTGCGGTGGCGTGCCTGTGGGCGTTCTTCGTCACCATGTTCATCTATCGCGACTTGAACTGGCGCGAGCTGCCGGGGCTCATCCACCGCACGCTGAAAACGGTCGCCATGGTGATGACGCTGATCGCCTGCGCGTCGAGCTTCGGCTACGTGATGGCGTTGATGCAGATTCCGGCCAAGATCACTGCGTTCTTCCTGACGCTGTCACACGATCCCACCGTGATCCTGATGCTCATCAACGTGCTGCTGCTCGTCCTTGGCTGCCTGATGGACATGGCCCCTCTCATCCTCATCTGCACGCCGATCATGCTGCCGGCGGTAACGACGCTTGGCGTGGATCCGGTCCACTTCGGTATGATCATGCTCCTGAACCTCGGCATCGGGTTGCTCACGCCGCCGGTCGGCGCAACGCTTTTCGTCGGCTGTGCGGTCGGCAAGGTGACGATGGAAGAGGTCATGCGCAAGATCTGGCCGTTCTACGCGGTGATGTTCGTCGTGCTTATGCTCGTGACCTACATTCCTTCGGTCTCGCTCTGGCTGCCGCGGGCGCTGGGGATGTAGGAGACGCTGCGCCCGCAGCAGAGCGTTTCTTGCGCGCGAAAGGCGACTATGGCGGTGCTGCGCGAGTATCTGTCCAGCTTCAAGGACGCCGCGAACGCGTGGGTCGATGACCGCGCGCAAACCATGGGTGCGGCGCTCGCTTTCTACAGCGCATTTTCGCTCGCGCCGCTCCTGGTCATCGTCATCGCCCTCGCAGGCTCGATCTATGGCGTCGATGCCGCCCGCGGCGCGGTGGTCGCGCAGTTCAGCGCGCTCCTCGGGCCGCTGGGCGCCGATGCGCTGGAAAAACTCCTGATCGCAGCGGCCATCGAGCGCGGCGGGGTGGTCGCGACCATCGTCAGTTTCATCGTGCTGTTCATCGGCGCGACGACCGTGCTGGTCGAGCTCGAGGACGATCTCGACCAGATCTGGAGGGCGCCGCCCCGGGAGGGTGGCGGTTTCGTGGCGCTGCTGCGTGCGCGGCTGCTCTCTTTCGGACTGATCCTCGGCATCGGCTTTCTGGTCGTGGTCTCGCTGCTCCTTGGAGGCGCGCTCGCCGCGGTTGCGCACCACTGGCGTTTTTCGGTGAAGGACACCGCACTGATCTTCCTCATCGACTTCGTGGTCACGATTGCCGCCTTCACGGTGCTCTTTGCCATGCTCTACAAGTGGCTGCCTCGCGTGCGCATTGCCTGGCGCGACGTCTGGGCCGGCGCCTTGACCACCGCCGTGCTCTTCAACATCGGACGGATCGCGATCGGCCTCTACCTGGGCAACGGCGCGGTCGCGTCGACCTATGCGGCGGCGGGATCCTTCGTCGTGCTGCTGCTCTGGCTGTATTATTCGGCACAGATCTTTCTCTTTGGCGCGGAGTTCACCTGGGTGCACGCCGAACACCGCAAGCACGCGCGAGGATCGCCATCTTCATCGAGGCCCGATCTGCCATGAGCGATCGCGTAGAGCGCGCATGAACGAGATTCGCCGACGCTTTGGCCGCGCGCTCCGGCTCGCCATGATCGGCGGCGGACCGGGGTCGTGGATCGGTGGCATGCACCACACCGCCGCCGAGCTCGACGGCTGCTGGCGCGTGGTCGGGGGCGTGTTCTCGAGCGACCCGGCGCGCTCGCGCGAGTCGGGAGCGGCACTCGGCTTCGACGCTGCGCGCTGCTACGGCACGGTCGCCGAGCTGATCCAGAGCGAGCGCGCGCGCGCCGACGGCATCGAGGCCGTCGCGATCATGACGCCCAACGACACGCACTACGCTTATGCAGCCGCGGCGCTCGATGCCGGCCTCGACGTGATGTGCGACAAGCCTGTCACGTACGACCTCCGCGAGGCGCGCGATCTCGCGTCGCGCGCGCGAAAGGGCGCACGGCTCTTTGCCATCGCGCACGGCTATTCCGCGTACCCGATGACGCGTTACGCGCGCACTCTGGTGCGCGACGGCGCGCTCGGCGCGCTGCGGCTGGTGCAGGTCGAATACATCCAGAGCGGGCTCGCCACGCGCGTGGAGGACGGGCCGCAGAACAACCGCTTCCGCTGGCTCCTCGATACGAAGAGGAGCGGCCTGTCGCTGGTGATGAGCGCCATCGGCTGCCACGCGCAGCATCTCGCGTGCTTCGCTTCGGGGCGCAGCGTCGTGCGTGTCTGCGCCGACGTGGGCGCGTTGATGCCTCGTCGCAGCGTCGTCGATTACACGTCCGCGCTGTGCGTGCTCGAGGGCGGAGTCCGCGGCACCTTCACCGTCACGCAGGCTGCCGCGGGCGCGGAAAACGACATCCGGCTGCGCGTGTACGGCGAGAAGGGCATGATCGACTGGAACCACCGCGAGGCGAGCTATCTGCGCCTCGCTCTGCAGGGTGAACCAGCACGCATGATCGGCCGCGGAGATCCCGGTCTTCCCGACGACATCATCGCGGCCGGGCGCTCGCCGCGCGGGCACCCCGAGGGACTGCGCGAGGCGTTCGCCAACATCTACACGGAGATGGCGCAGGAGCGCATGGCGCTCGCGCTCGGCGAGACCCCGCCTGCTTTTCCCTACCCGCGCATTGACGACGGCGTGCACACGATGGCGTTCATCGAGGCGTGCATGGCGGCGCAGGAAAAACACGCATGGGTCGACGTGGCGCGCGCCTGAGCGATTACTTCTTGGCGCCGCAATCGCCGACGCGGCGCGCGGTGAGCTGCTCCTTGCCAACCGGACCAGGTTGTCCACCGCTGGTGGTTACATCGATCTTGTAGGCGCTGTCGCTCTCCACGGTCATGACCGAGGTCGAGCGGAAGCTCACCAGACCGCCCTGCGGCGAAGTCATGTTGCAGTCGGCGGAGAAGGTGTAGGTGTTGCCCGAGTGCTGCATGGGCGAGATCTTGCAACCGCCGCCTTTCTCGATCATCTCGTTCTGCCGCTTCATGTCCTCGCTCGGGTTGGTGCACTGCGTTTTGTGCATCCTCTGCCCGCCGGGCGCTGTCCGGTCGAACTCCCACAGACCTTGGCGGAATTTCGGCGCTTCCTCGGCGCGGGCAAGCGGCACGGCGACCGCGACGGCGAGCGCAGCTACGAAGCGTACTGCGGTGACGGTGGATGTTTGCATCAACGACCTCTCAGCTCTTCAGCGATTTCTGCACGCAGCGTGCGCTCCTCGCGATCAATCTCTGCCGGCGTTCCGGCCGCACGGCCGATGCGCGCACGAAGACTCGAACTCGAGCCTCCGATGTCGACATAGGGTCCCAGCTCGTAGATATTGCGATACCCGTAAGTGTACAGCGCGATGTAGGGGCCGCGGATGTGCAGCTCGTCGTACTTCTGCGGGCTGCGGGCGTCGAGTACGATTGTTTCCGGCTCACGGCTCATCCGCATGAATTCGTCCTCGCTCACGCGATGCGTCTCGCGCTCCGCCGCCGCCGCTTTGGCGAAGCGGAGATAGCCTTCCATGTCGATCGCGGGATTGCTGATCTCCGCCGGACTCGCCGCCGACGCGGGCGAGGCGCACGCCGCGCAAAGGAGCGCGAGCCATGCCGGATACATCATCGCCGATCTCCATGCGGGGTTGAAGTTCTCAGGAACGCGCCGCCCGGGATCGCGGTTGACCGCGGGCTTGACGGCGACCGACTACCGGTTATAATAACGGTACCGCATATTCATTCGGCTCACGCACCGATGCCGCCCGCCGCCCGCCAGCCGTTTGCGCGTCTGCGCCGCACCCCGATTGCGCCGCCGCGCCTCACCGCGCGGCAACGTCAGATCCTCGACTGGATCGCCGGCTACATCGCGGCCAATGCGATGCCGCCCACGCGCGCGGAGATCGCGGCGGGACTCGGCTTCTCGTCACCCAGCTCGGCCGAGGACCATTTGCGCGCGCTGGCAAAGAAGGGTGCTATCGATCTCTTGCCCGGCTCATCGCGCGGAATGCGCCTGAAGCGCACGCCGGGCGTTCCGGTTCAGGGTAGCTTGCCGCTGGTCGGACGCGTGGCGGCGGGCAGCCCGATCCTCGCGGTAGAAAATGTCGAGGCCCACTTCAGGGTCGATCCGGAGCTCTTTACTCCGCGCGCGGACTATCTTTTGCGGGTGCATGGGGCGAGCATGAAGGACGCGGGCATCCTCGACGGCGACTTGATCGCTGTGCACATGACCGCTGAGGCGCGCCCGGGCCAGATCGTTGTCGCCCGAATCGACGACGAGGTAACGGTCAAGCGCTTCAGGCGGCGCGGCCGCGAAATCTTGCTCATGCCGGAGAACCGAGCGTTCGAACCGATCGTCGTCGATGCGCGGACGACCGCATTCGCCATCGAGGGGATCGGCGTCGGCGTCTTGCGTTCGCTCCGGCTGCCTCGGGGCGAGTCGTAGCGGTCATCGTCACAACCTGTTTCACCATCACGGGAGTCAAGTCATGGTTCAAGCCATCCCTGCCGGCTACGCCGGCGTCACCGCGTATCTCATCATTCGTGGGACAGCACGCGCGCTCGACTATTACAAGAAGGCTTTCGGCGCGACCGAGATCATGCGTTTCCCCGGCCAGGGCGACACCGTTGCTCACGCCGAGATCAAGATCGGCGACGGCGTGGTGATGCTCGCCGACGAGGCGCCCGACATGGGTTATCGCAGCCCGCAGTCGATCGGCGGCACGCCAGTGAGCCTGCTCTTCTATGTCGCCGACGTCGACGCGCGCTTCGCGCAGGCGATCAAGGCGGGAGGCAAGGTGCAACGAGCCGTGCAGGATCAGTTCTACGGCGATCGCAGCGGCACGCTGGAGGACCCATTCGGCCACATCTGGACCATCGCGACGCACGTTGAAGACGTCTCGATGCAAGAGATGGAAAGGCGCATGGCGGCGATGTCGAGCGAGAAGTCCTCGTAGCGGGCGCAAGCGTCTCAAGACGGCACAAGCTACCCAAGGAGGATCGGTGTATACGCTCTACGGCAAGAAAGGATCGGGTTCGGCGGCGGCGCAGGCGGCGCTCGAGATCGCGCACGCGCCCTACAAGTTGATCGAGACCGCGTCGTGGGAGCGCAACGACGCCTTTCCCGATCTCCTCAAGCTGAACCCGCTCGGCCAGATCCCGACGCTCGTGCTCGCGGACGGCAGCGTCATGTCCGAGAGCGCGGCGATCCTCATTCACCTCGGCGAGGCTTTTCCGCAAAGCGGGCTGCTGCCGCGCGACGCCTCGGCGCGCGCGCAAGCGGTGCGCGGCCTCGTGTTCATCGCCGCGAATTGCTACGCCGCGATCAGCATCATCGACTTTCCGGAGCGCTGGGTTTCCGACGGCGAGAACGACGACGCGGTGAAGGAGCGCATTCGCGCCGGCACGCGTGCGCGCCTGCACAGGCATTGGGAGATGTTCGCCGATCTCTTTCCCGCACGGCCGTATCTCGCGGGCGGCGAGCCTGGCGCGCTCGACATCCACGCCGCCGTGGTGTCGAAGTGGTCGGGCGCGCGCGAGCATCTCGCAGAGCATCGGCCGGAATTCCACGCCAGACTCGTGCGCATAGACGCGCATCCGAAGATCGCACCGGTTTTCGCGCAGCACTGGCAGTAGCGGCGCGAGCGATCGCGCACCGCGATGGCCGCATGAATCCGGCGCTCGCGCACGAGCGTTATAATGGGCCATCGCGGGCGGCATCGCCGCCGCGCCGCGGCTCATGCCACGCAGCGCGATGCGTATTCTGCTCAGCAATGACGACGGCTACTTCTCGCCGGGTCTGGAACTTCTCGCCTCACAGCTTGCGCTGGATGCCGAGATCACCGTCGTCGCGCCGGAGCGCGATCGCTCGGGCTCGTCGAACTCGCTGACGCTCGATCGCCCGCTCACGGTGCGGCGGGCCCCCAACGGCTTCCTCTTCGTCAACGGCACGCCGACCGACTGCGTCCACATCGCCGTCACCGGCCTTCTCGAACAGTTGCCCGACATGGTGATCTCGGGCATCAATCTCGGCCCGAACATGGGCGACGACACGATCTACTCCGGAACCGTCGCCGCCGCCACCGAGGGCTACCTTCTCGGCATTCCCTCGATCGCCGTGTCGCTGACGAGCAAGGTCGGCCGCCACTTCGAGACCGCCGCGGCGGTGGTCGTCGAGCTCGTGCAGCGTCATCGCAAGCGGCCGCTCGGCGGCTGGCTTCTCAACGTGAACGTTCCCGACGTTCCGCTCGCCGATGTCAAGGGCTTCCGCATGACGCGGCTCGGCCGCAGGCACAAGGCAGAGTCGGTGATCAAGACCATCACGCCGCGCGGCGAGACCTGCTACTGGGTCGGCGCCGCGGGCCCTGCGGCCGACGCCGGCGACGGCACCGACTTCCACGCCATCGATCAGGGCTACGTGTCGGTGACGCCGCTGCAGATCGATCTCACGCATCACGGCGAGCTGCCGCGCGTCGCACAGTGGCTCGCGCAATGACGCCGCGATGAACGCCGCCGGGGACAGGTTCAACGGCATCGGCATGACCTCGACGCGCACCCGCGCGCGCATGATCGAGCGCGTGCGCGAGCTGGGCGTGAAGGACGAGACCGTGCTTACGGCGATGGCCGCGGTGCCGCGGCACATCTTCGTCGAGGAAGCGCTGGCGAGCCGCGCCTACGAGGACAGTCCGCTGCCGATCGGCGCGGGGCAGACGATCTC
>DATJXV010000206.1:0-3495 GCA_035499955.1 Casimicrobiaceae bacterium | reverse complement strand
CCGGCTCGCGCGAGCTGCGCGTGCAGGTCGTGCCCGTAGAAGATGTTGTCGCCGAGCACGAGCGCGCAGGTGTGGCCGCCGACGAACTCGCGGCCGATGATGAAGGCCTGGGCCAGGCCCTCCGGCTTGGGCTGAACCGCGTACGTGAGTCGGATGCCCCAGCGCGTGCCGTCGTCGAGCAGCTGCCTGAAGCGCGGCGTGTCTTCAGGCGTGGAGATCAACAGGATGTCGCGGATGCCGGCGAGCATCAGTGTCGACAGCGGATAGTAGATCATCGGCTTGTCGTACACCGGCAGGAGCTGCTTCGACACGACGTGCGTGACGGGATACAGGCGTGTACCCGAGCCGCCGGCGAGGATGATGCCCTTTCTCATGCGGCCTTATAGTGGAGGTCGATCCACTTCTGGTAATCCTTGGTTGCGACGGCATGCAGCCAGTCCGCATTGCTCAAGTACCAGGAGACCGTGCGGCGCAAGCCGGAGGCGAACGTCTCCGCGGGCTGCCAGCCGAGCTCGCGGCGAATCTTGGAAGCATCGATCGCGTAGCGGCGGTCGTGGCCCGGGCGATCCTTGACGAACGTGACGAGGGAGGCGTAGTCGCGGCCCGGGCGCTCCTCCGCCAGCGCCGCGCAGATCGTGCTCACGACGTCGACGTTGCGCATCTCCGCGTTGCCGCCGATGTTGTACGTCTCGCCGGGGCGACCATGGGCGAGCACCGTCCGGATCGCGGCGCAGTGGTCGCCGACGTAGAGCCAGTCGCGCACGTTCTGCCCGTCGCCGTACACCGGCAGCGGCTTGCCGGCCATCGCGTTCACGATCATGAGCGGGATCAGTTTCTCGGGGAACTGGCGCGGCCCGTAGTTGTTCGAGCAGTTCGTGGTGAGCGTCGGCAAACCGTACGTGTGGCGGTAAGCGCGCACGAGATGGTCGGAGCTCGCCTTCGAGGCCGAGTATGGGCTGTTGGGCGCGTAGGGGGTCGTCTCCGAGAAAGCCTGATCGGACGGCCCCAGCGAGCCGTACACCTCGTCCGTCGACACGTGCAGGAAGCGGAACGCATCGCGCTCGGCCTGCGGCAGCGCGGCCCACCACGCGCGCGTCGCGTCGAGCAGATTGAAAGTGCCGACGACGTTCGTCTCGATGAACGGCGCGGGCCCGTGGATCGAACGGTCGACGTGCGACTCGGCCGCGAAGTTCACGATCGCGCGCGGCCGATGCGTGCGAAGGAGGTCGCCGACCGCCGGCGCGTCGCCGATGTCGCCGCGCACGAACACGTGACGCCCGTCGCCGGCGATCGAGACGAGGTTGCCGAGGTTCCCGGCGTACGTCAGCTTGTCGAGGTTGACGACGGGCTCCCCCGTCGCGGCGAGCCAGTCGAGGACGAAGTTGGCTCCGATGAATCCGGCGCCGCCGGTCACGAGAATCATCGCGGAAAGGGGACCTTGGTCGAGCCGCGCATTCTACCAGCGCGCCCTCGTGCACCTAAGTCACGCCCGATAGTAGTCTCGGTACCAGGCGACGAAGCGCGCGAGCCCTTCGGCGAGCGGCGTGCCCGGCGTAAACCCGGTCAGCGCGCGCAGCCGATCGATCGACGCGTACGTGGCCGGCATGTCGCCCGGCTGCATCGGCTGGTCGCGGCGGATCGCCTCGCGGCCGAGCAGGCGTGACAGGGTATCGATGAAGTCGGTAAGCGCGATGGCCGTGCTGTTGCCGATGTTGTAGAGCGCAGAAGGCGCGCCGTCGCGCCCGCCGGCCGGCGCGATCGGCACGATGCGCGCCACACCTTCCACGATGTCGTCGACGTAGGTGAAGTCGCGCTCCATGCGTCCATGGTTGAACACCTTGATCGGCTCTCCGGCGAGGATCGCGCGAGTGAACAGCATCGGCGCCTGGTCGGGCCGCCCCCAGGGCCCGTACACGGTGAAGAAGCGCAGGCCCGTGGCCGGCAGCGCGAACAGGTGGCTGTAGCTGTAGGCCATGAGCTCGTTCGCGCACTTGGTCGCCGCGTACAGGCTCACGGGCCGGTCGACGCGCTGGTCCTCCGAGAAAGGCAGATCGTGGTTCGCACCGTACACGGAAGAGCTCGATGCGTACACGAGGTGGGCCACACGGGCATGGCGGCAGCCTTCGAGCACGTTGCCGAACGCGGTGACGTTGTTGCGCAGGTACGCCATCGGATGCGACAGCGAATGGCGCACGCCGGGCTGCGCCGCGAGATGCACGACGTGCGAGAACGCGCGCTCGCGAAACAGCTGTGCCGTGGCGTCCGTGTCGGCGAGGTCGAGTCGCTCGAAGGTGAAGCCGGGCGTGCCCGAGAGTGCGCAAAGGCGTGCCTCCTTGAGTGCGACGTCGTAGTAGGGATCGAAGTTGTCGACGCCGGTCACCCGCGCGCCCTGCGCGAGCAGGACGCGCGCCGTGTGCATCCCGATGAAGCCGGCGACGCCGGTGACGAGGACGTGCATCGTCAGCGCTCGCTTCGCGGCCGCGCGGCAAGCGCGCGAAGTTTGGCGTACTTGAGAAAGCTCGCGAACGCGCCGATCGCGATGTGCGCGAATCCCGCCGCGCCGTCGAGAAAGCCGAGCTTCACGACGTAGAAGCGCAGGAAGCGCGCCGCCGGCGACAGCGCGATGCGCGCGCCGCTCGCATGCTCGCCCTTCGCATGCATCGCCTCGGCCTGCATCGTCGTGTACCGGTTCTGCTTTGCGATGTACGCGTCGATCGATTCGGCCGACGCGTGCAGGAGGTCGCCCGCGAGCCGCCCGACGGGACCGTCGGCGATTACTTTCTCATGCACCGGGTCGGACGACCAGCTGGCGCGGCGGCGGTCGAACAGGCGCACGTTCCAGTCGGGATAGCCCTCGCCGTGCGCGAGCCAGCGCCCGAGGAAGCGGTTGCGACGGGCCATCGCATAGGCACCGTGCTGCGGCGCGCCGTTCGCGAATACGCCGCGCACGGCCTGCGCGAGCTCCGGCGTCACGCGCTCGTCGGCGTCGATGCACAGCACCCAGTCGTGCCGCGCCTGCGCCACCGCGAAATGCTTCTGCGCGCCGTAGCCTTCGAACGCATGCTCGACCACGCGGGCGCCGGCCCGCTGCGCAAGCGCTACGGTATCATCGCGACTGCCCGAATCGACCACGACGGCCTCCGCCGCGAACGGCGCCGAGGCGAGGCATTCCGCCAGCTCGTGGCCAGCGTCGCGGGTGATGACGATGAGCGACAGGGGAAGCGGTTCGGACATGCGCGGCAAGTTTACGCGATGAGCAGCCTGCTCATGAGCGGCGCAGGGCAGCCCCAAGCCGCGAATTGCGCCCCCTCGGGGGGCAGCGAAGCGGCGACAGCCGCGAGCGTGGGGGCCGTTCTGGTGGTCCGTCCGTCCTCCCTGGGCGATATCGTGCACACGCTGGCGCTCGTCTCCGACGTGAAGGCCCATTCGCCCGACACGGCCGTCGACTGGGTGGCCGAGGAGGCGTTCGTGCCGCTGGTCGAGCTCGACCCGCGT
>DATJXV010000205.1:0-8217 GCA_035499955.1 Casimicrobiaceae bacterium | reverse complement strand
GCGAAGCCAAGGGGCGCACGGGCTGGGACCCGTGCGCACCGCGGGCGCGCTCGCCGCGGCAGTCAACGAAGCGGCGACGGCCGTGCGCGCGGGGGCGGTCACCGTGATCGATGCGCGCGTCGCCCCGGAGTACTCGCGCGCCGCGTCGGGCTCGCTGCTGCGCCACCTTCCGAAGCGCTGAAAGGATCCCTCCCGTGCTGCAGCCGGCTCCCCACGCGCTCGACGCGCGGCTTCCGAGGCATCGCGGCCTCTACTATGGCGGGGCGTGGCACGACTCGCCCGCGAGGCGCGAGCTTCCCGTCATCGCTCCCGCGACCGGCGAGCCGCTCGGTGCCGTCGTCGACGCTTCCGGCGACGACGTGGACCTCGCGGTGCGGGCCGCGCGCGAGGCGTTCTATGCGTGGCGCGACGTGCCCGCGCAGGAGCGCGCGAAAGCGGTGCGCCGTGCGGCGCAGATCCTGCTCGCCAACGCCGACGAGCTCGCGTGGCTCGAAGCCCTCGACACCGGCAACCCGTTCCAGGCGATGCGTTTCGACGTCGAGATCAGCGCCGGCTACATGGAGTATTTCGCGGGCCTCGTCACCGAGATCAAAGGCGACACCATTCCGATCGGCCCGGGCACGCTCAACTACACACTGCGCGAGCCGCTCGGCGTGGTCGGGCGCATCGGCGCGTTCAATCATCCGCTGCTGTTCACCGCGGGCAAATGCGGCGCGCCTCTGGCCACCGGCAACACGCTCGTGGTCAAGCCCGCCGAACAGACGCCGCTATCTTCGCTGCGCATCGCGGAGCTGTGGGCCGACGTGTTCCCGCCCGGCGTGTTCAACGTCGTGACCGGCGGGCGCGACGCGGGGGTGGCGCTCGTCGCGCACCCCAAGGTCGCCAAGATCGGCTTCATCGGCAGCGTGCCGGCGGGCCGCGCGGTCATGGGCGGGGCCGCGGCGTCGCTCAAGGCGCTCACGCTCGAGCTCGGCGGCAAGAATGCGCTCATCGCCTGCGAGGACGCGACGCCGGAGGAGATCGGCGAAGGTGTCGTGCGCGGCATGAACTTCCGCTACGTGACCGGACAGTCGTGCAACTCGACGTCCCGTGTGTTCCTGCACGACAGGATCTACGACGCCGCGCTGCAGGAAATCGTGAAGAAGGTCGGCCAGATCAAGGTCGGCCTGCCTACCGAGCGCGACACCGAGATGTCGTGCCTCACGAGCCAGGCGCAGTTCGACAAGACGATGAGCTACATCAAGCTCGGTCTCGAAGCCGGGGCACGCCTCGCCTACGGCGGAAAGCGTCCCGCGGATCCTGCGCTCGCCAAGGGCTTCTTCGTCGAGCCGACGGTGTTCGCCGACGTCACCGACGACATGCGCATCGCGCGCGAGGAAATCTTCGGGCCGGTGGTGAGCATTCTGCGCTGGTCGGACGAGGCCGACATGCTCCGCCGCGTCAACGCGCTCGACGTGGGGCTCACGTGCTCGATCTGGACGCACGACCTCGACCGCGCGCTGCGGCTCGCCTCGCGCGTGGAGGCAGGCTACGTCTGGATCAACGGGGCGTCCACGCACCACGTCGGCGTGCCGTTCGGCGGGTACAAGCAGTCGGGCATCGGGCGCGAGGAGTCGATCGAGGAGCTCCTGGCCTGCACGCAGATAAAAAACGTGAACGTTACGCTCAAGCGCAACTGACGGAGGAGGAACACGATGAAACGATGGATCGCCGCCGCGCTGGTCGCGGCGTTCGCCGCACAAGCGGGCGCAGAAGAGATCGCGGTCGGCAACTACGGCGTGTCGGCCAACGGCATGCCGTTCGGCGTCGCTCTCGCCAAGGGCTACTTCAAGGAGGAGGGCCTCAATATCACGGGCCTCATCTCCTCGGCGGGCGGCGGCACGTCGCTGCGCAACATGCTCGCGGGCGCCGGCACGCCGTACGGCGAGGTCAATCCCGGGGTGGTCGTCTCGGCGATCCTCGCCGGCGCCGATCTGAAGATCATCAGCGACAACGTGCTGACGGTCGCCGAGTTCGTGTGGGCGGTCAGGCCCGACTCGCCCATCAAGTCGCTCAAGGACTTCAAGGGCAAGAAGATCGGCTACACCAATCCGCGCTCGACGAGCCAGGCGCTCGCGCGCATGCTGCTGCAGCAGGGCGGCTATACGGAGGCCGACGCCGAGCTCGTGAAGACGGGCGGCTTCGGCGAGGGCATCGCCGCGCTCGAGTCGGGCCAGATCGACGTCGCGCCGATCACCGAGCCGCTGTGGTCGAAGGTGAAAGGGAAGTTCCGCGCGGTGGTGGTGGCGAGCGACGTGCTGCCGCCCCTGGACAACGTCGTCGGCGTGACCACGGTCGAGAACGCCGAGAAGCGCGGGGATTTCCTGCGCGCCGTGATCCGCGCGCGGCGCAAGGCGGTGAAGTTCATGGTCGAGCACCCCGACGAGGCGGCCGAGATCGTCGCCAAGGAGT
Source organism: Casimicrobiaceae bacterium (assembly GCA_035499955.1). Lineage (GTDB taxonomy): Bacteria > Pseudomonadota > Gammaproteobacteria > Burkholderiales > Casimicrobiaceae > VBCG01. The sequence continues at coordinate 5,766 of DATJXV010000205.1, read as the reverse complement.
ACAAGATCAGCGTCGACGAGGCGAAGAGCGCGGTGCGCAACCTCGTGACGAGCAAGACGCAGGGCGTGCCTTACTGGGGCGAAGGCGACATCCACATGGCGGGGCTCAAGCGAATGATCGAGGCGCAGCGCTCGGTCGGCGCAATCCAGGGCGACGTCGACTACAGCAAGATCGTCGACACGCGCTTCCTGCCCGACGATCTCAGGGCAATCAAGCAATAAGTAGAATTCGGCCGTGACTTCACAGGTCCGGCTCGAGAACGTCGGCAAGACCTTCATGACGGGGCGCCCGCCGGCGCCCCTGCATGCGGCCGGCCCGATCGACCTCGACATCCGCCAGGGCGAGTTCTTCGCCGTCGTCGGGCCGTCGGGCTGCGGCAAGTCGACGCTGCTCGAGCTCATCGCCGGGCTCACGCCGGCCACGGAAGGACGCATCGAGTTCGAAGGCGCCCCGGTCGCCGGCGAGGCGCCGGAGGGCATCGGCGTCGTATTCCAGGAGGACGCCTCGCTCGCCTGGCTCGACGTGGCGGGAAACGTCGCGTTCGGCCTGCGCCGATCGGCGCTGCCGGCGGAGGAGAAGAAAAAGCGCGTGCGCGACGTGCTGAAGCTCGTCGGCCTTTCCGACTTCGCGACGAGCTACCCCGCGCAGCTTTCGGGGGGCATGCGCCAGCGCGTGTGCATCGCCCGCACGCTGGTCATGCAGCCGCGCCTCATCCTGCTCGACGAGCCCTTCGGCGCGCTCGACCAGCAGACGCGGCTGCTCATGGGCGACGAGTTGCTGCGCCTGTGGCGCGAGACATCGGCGACGGTCTTTCTCATCACGCATGCGCTCGACGAGGCGACGATGCTCGCCGACCGCATCGGCGTCATGTCGGCGCGTCCCGGGCGGATCATCGACGTCGTGGAGACGGGCTGGCCGCGCGAGCGCGACAGCCGCATCGTCGAGCGCCCGGAGTTCGGCAACATCACCGCGCGGCTGTGGCACACGCTGCGCGGCGAGTCGATGAAATCCATCAAATCCTGATGACCAAAGTCGCCTGGTACCGCGCGGCCGTCATCGGCGGCGTCGTGGCGCTGCTCGAGGTGCTGTGCCTTGCCGGCGTCATCGACAAGATCACTATGCCGGCGCCGCACGTCATCGCGCGCGACCTCTGGCGCATGCTCGTCTCCGGCCGGATGAACGCCGCGATCGCCAAGACGCTCGGCAACACCGCGCTGGCGCTCGGGCTCGCCCTCGGCGTGGGCATCGTCGCCGCGGCGCTCCTGCACCGTGCGCGCGCCGTGCGCGACACGCTCGATCCGCTTTTCGCGACCTACTATGCGGTGCCCGTGTTCGCGTTCTACCCGTTTTTCATCGTCGTGTTCGGCCTGGGCGACCTGCCGCAGATCCTGATCGCCTTCATGCTGGGCGTGGTCGCGGTGATCGTGAATACGCTGAACGGGCTCGACCGCGTTCCCAACGTGCTGCTCAAGACCGCGCGCATCCTTCGCCTGTCGCCTGCGGACACCGCGCTGCGCATGACGCTGCCGTACGCGGGCCCGTACGTGCTGACCGGCATCAAGCTCGCGGTCGCCTACGCGTTCATCGGCGTCATAGGCTCCGAGTTCATCATGTCGCGCGGCGGCATCGGCTACGAAATCAGCTTCGCCTACGCGAACTTCGACAACGCGACGATGTACCCGCTGATCGTCTTGATCCTGCTCGCCTCGGTCGCGGTGAACGGCCTGCTGGGCGTGTGGGAGCAGCGCCTGCTCGCGCGACGGGGCCTGCGATGAAAGCCGGCCTGCGCAACGGGCTGACGCTGATCGTCGGGCTCCTGCTGCTTTGGCAGCTCCTCTACCTGTGGACCGGCGACGTCGCCCTCGCTTCTCCGCTTGCCACCTTCCGCTACACCGGCAAGCTCTTCACGACCGAGTCCTTCGACGCGCAGGTGTATGAAACGCTGCGCGCCTTCGCGATCGCCTACGCCATCTCGGTCGTGATGGGGCTCGGCATCGGCTTCTGGCTCGGCTTCGACCGGCTGTCCGGCGACGCCCTGGAACCGATGATCGTGTCGGTGTACGCGATTCCCAAGCTCACGCTCTACCCGATCCTGCTGCTCGCGTTCGGTCTCGGGCTCGCCGCCAAGGTCGCCTTCGGCGTCATTCACGGCGTCATCCCGATCATCCTGTTCACGCTCGCCGCCGTGCACAACACCAAGCCGATCCTCGTCAAGACGGGGCGCGCGCTCAAGCTCTCGCGCTGGCAGATGATCCGCTGGATACTCTTCCCGGCCGCGATTCCCGAGATCTTCACGGGCCTGCGCGTCGGCTTCGCGCTGACGCTGATCGGGTCGCTTCTCGCCGAGATGTTCGCGTCGCAGCGCGGCCTGGGCTATCTGCTCATGAACGGCATCGGGCTGCACAACGTCGAGCTCATCATGTCGGTGACGCTCGTGATCGTCGTCTTCGCGGCAACGGTGAGCGTGGTCCTGCTGCATGTCGACCACCGACTGCACAGGCGCGTATAGTCGCGCGCATGTCCAAGGGTCCACTCAAGCCCGCAACGCTTGCCGCCCAGGCGCTGGGCTGGGTCGACGACGCGACCAAGGGCATCGCCCCGCCGATCCATACTTCGACCACGTTCATGCGCGATCCGGACAACCAGTATCGCGCCGGGCGCATCTATGGGCGCGACCACAACGCGACTTACGATCAGGCGGAAGCGCTCCTGACCGCATTGGAGGGCGGGCAGGCTTCGCTGCTCTTCGCGTCGGGCATGGCGGCGGCCACCGCCGTGTTCCAGGCGCTCGCGCCCGGCGACCACGCGGTCGCGCCCAACGTCATGTACTGGTCGCTGCGCAACTGGCTGCGCGGCTTCGCCACGCAATGGGGCCTTGCCGTCGACTTCGTCGATACGGCCGACGCCGGCAACGTGCGCGCCGCGCTGCGGCCGGGGATCACCAAGCTCGTCTGGATCGAGACCCCCGCCAACCCGCTGTGGACGATCACCGACATCGCCGCGGTTGCGGACGCGGCGCACGGGGCCGGCGCGGCCCTCGCGGTGGATTCGACCGCCGCGACACCGGTGCTGACGCAGCCGCTCGCGCTCGGCGCCGACATCGTCATGCACTCGGCCACCAAGTACCTCAACGGTCACTCCGACGTGATCGCGGGCGCGCTCGTGACGCGCGAGGACTCGGCGCTGTGGCAACGCATCCGCCCGCTTCGAGCGCAATTGGGCGGCATCCTCGGACCGTTCGAAGCCTTTCTCCTGACGCGCGGGATGCGCACGCTGTTTCCGCGCGTGCAGGCGGCCTGCGCGGGCGCGCTCGCGCTTGCGCAGCATCTGGAGCGGCATCCTGCCGTCGCGCAGGTCCTGTACCCGGGTCTGCCCTCGTTCGCGGGGCATGCGCTCGCGCGCCGACAGATGCACGGCGGCTTCGGTGGCATGCTGTCGATCCGCGTTCGGGGCGGTGAAGCGGCGGCGATCGCGGCCGCGGCGCGCGTCGGTCTCTGGAAGCGCGCGACGTCGCTCGGCGGCGTGGAGAGCTTGGTCGAGCATCGCGCGAGCGTCGAGGGGCCCGGCACACCGGTGCCCGCTGATCTCCTGCGCTTGTCCGTCGGACTCGAGGACGCCGGCGATCTCATCGCCGACCTCGATCGAGCGCTTCGGGGCTAGGGTGCGAGCGACGCGCCTTCGATGGCGTTGCTCGCGAACGCGCGGGCGAGAAAGCCCGATCGCTTCATCTCGGCGATGAATTCCGCAAGGTAGGCGGCCCCCGCCGCGCGACCGCGCGGCGTGCCCATGGCCTGGCGGATGGACATGAACGCCTCGGGCAGCATGCGCAGCCCGGGAACGCTTCGGGCATCCGCTTCGAGCTGCGGCTTCACCCCGGCAACGAGGTCCGCCTGGCCCTCCCGCAACGCCGCCAGCACGGCCTCCGGCCCGGGCCGCCGCACGAGCGCCGAGCGGCGAAGCTCGCGGGTGAGGAACAAGTCGTAGGCGCTGCCCTGTATGACGCCGATGCGCATGCCCGCGCGGTCGACGTCGCTCGCGCTTCGCAGCGCCGACGCCGACGGCACGAGATACACGCCCTCGATCAGGATGTAGGGGTCGGTGAACGCGATCTTCTCGGCGCGCACCGGCTCGATGGCGAGGAAGCAGATATCCCAGGCGTCGCTCGCGAGCCCCGCGAACACGTCGCCGGCCTGCTCGTAATGCACGAAGTCCACGGGCACGCGCAGCTGCCGCGCGAGCTCACGCGCGAGGTCGGCGGTGATGCCGCCGGCGGCGCCGCCCGGATCGCGCCGCGCCAGCACGCCGTTACCGAAATTGATGGCGGCGCGCAGCCTTCCGGAGGGCGCGAGCGAGGCGACTGCGGCAGGCGTGGGCGTCATGTCCCCATTCTACGAGCCTCCCCTGGTATGTCGTAGCAATCGTCTTATGGCTTTTTCGGAATCGATCACCTCCCGCGGCGTTTTGCGGGTCTATAATGAGACCGTCATCGGAACGGGTCCACCGGGGTCACGCAACCCGCGAGTCATGTCGAAGGTTGCAACGCAATACGCCCGAGGGCGAACGCGACGACGCTAATGGATTCGCGGGTGACACCGGCGGCCGCCTCGTGCGGCCGCCCTCATTTATGCTTCTCGTTGCGCTCGGGCGTCACGTGTGGCGCGGGTCGAGCGCGTCGCGCAGGCCGTCGCCGACCAGATTGAAGGAGAGCACGAGGAGGAAGATCGAAAGCCCCGGCCACACCGCCATCCACGGCGCGTTGTCGATGTAGTTCTTCGCGGTGTTGAGCATGCTGCCCCAGCTGGGGGCGGGCGGCTGCTGGCCGAGGCCGAGGAACGACAGGCTCGCCTCGGCGATCACCGCCGCCGCGATCGCAAGCGTGGATTGCACGATGAGCGGCGGGATCACGTTGGGCAGGATGTGGCGCACGGCGACGCGCACGTGCGAGTTGCCGACCGCGCGCGCGGCTTCCACATAATCCTCGACCTTGGCGGACAGCACCTGGGCGCGCGTCAGGCGGATGAAGATGGGTGTCGCCGAGATGCCGATCGCGATCATCGCGTTGGTGAGGCTCGGACCCAGGAAGGCGGCGAGCGCGATCGCAAGGATGAGGAAGGGTGTGGCGAGCATCGCGTCGGTGATGCGCGAGATGAGCGCGTCGGGCCAGCGTCCCGCGTAGCCTGCGAGCAGGCCGATCGGCACCCCGAGCGAAAGCGCAATGGACACCGATACGACGCCCGCCAGCAGCGAAGCGCGCGCGCCGTAGATCACGCGCGAGAGCACGTCGCGGCCGATGCGGTCAGTGCCGAACCAGTGCTGCGCGCCCGGCGGCTGAAGCGTCTGCGCGACATCGCTCACGAGCGGATCGAAGGGCGTGAACACCCGCGGAAACGCCATCGCGACGGCGAGCACGACGAGAAACGCCACGGCCAGCAGAACACCCGCGGGCAATGGCAATGCAGGACGCAGACGCCTGCGCTCCGGAAAGACGAAACGGTCGATGGTGCTCATTCGCTGCGCAACCTCGGATCGATGAAGAGATAAGCGATATCGAGCAACGTCGAGATGACGACGTGCACGAACGCGGCAAGCAGGACGACGGCAAGCACGACGGGCACGTCCTGCGACGTCACCGCATTGAGCGTGACGCTGCCGATGCCCGGCCGCCCGAACATCTTCTCCGTGATGACCGCGCCACCGAGCAGGCTGCCGATGAGCCAGCCGCCGAGCGTCACGACGGGCAGCAAGGCATGGCGCAAGACATGCCGC